>JANMRY010000144.1:0-4372 GCA_031388695.1 Anaeromyxobacter sp.
CCTGGACCCGCGCCGCCGGATCGAGCCCGAGCACCGGCGCCAGCAGCGCCACGGTGGCGCCGCGCGGCAGCGCCGCCCGGATCGCCTCGCCGAGCGCCTCGGCCGCGCCGGGCTGCTCCAGCGCCCGCGCCAGCTCGACCGGCCGCAGCGCGCCGTCGTTCGGCCCGTTGAAGAAGGCCGCCTCGGCGAAGGCGCCCTTCGGCCCGCCGGCCGGCGTCAGCCGCTCCACCGCCGCGGCCACCAGCCGTGGCTCGAAGCCGAGGTGGCCGGAGAAGCCGACCGCCACCGCCAGGCCGCGGGCGCGGCGCAGGTCACCGGCCGCCGGTGAGCGCAGGCAGAGGGCGCACTCGGCCAGGCCGCCCGAGACGTGGGCCAGGAAGCGCGGCCGGCCGTAGGCCGGCTCCAGCAGCGCCGAGAGGCTGGCGCCGGCGAAGCCGAGCGCCTCCTCGAGGTCGTGGACGCCGAGCACGGCGTAGGGGTGGCCGGGCCGCCGCGCCGCCAGCCGCCGCGCCGACTCGAGCGGGGAGCGGCGCCCCAGCAGCGGGTCGCCCGGCAGGGCGTCGAGATCGGGGGCGACGCCGAGCGCACCGCCGGAGAGCGCCGTGGCCCCGGGCGAGCGACGCACCAGCAGCACCGAGGCCCCGCGGGACCGGGCGGAGAGCGCCGCCACCGCGCCGGCCAGCCCGCCCCCCACCACCAGCACGTCGACCTTGCGGTGGCTCATCGCCCCACCGCCCAGTGCGCGCCGCGCAGCAGCTCTTCCTGGGCCAGCTGCGGCCCTGCGAGCACCGCCCGCCGCTCCCGCCAGCCGGCCTCGAGCAGCTCGGCCAGCTCCAGCCGGGTCCGCTCGGCGTCCCAGCCCAGCTCACGCGCCGTCAGCTGCGCCGCCACCCGGGCGCAGTCGAGCCCGCCGCAGGCGCCGACCGAGAGCTTGAGCCGGGTCCTGAGGTCGACCAGCTTGCGGACCAGCTCGGTGCGGACGCAGTGGACCACCTCGGCCGCCAGGATCCCCTCCTCGCGGCAGACCAGCAGCTTGAGGCGCGGGTCCTCGTCGCAGCGCCGCAGCACCTCGCCGGCCAGCGCCCCGTGGCGGTAGACCACCCGGGCCGCGACCGCCTGGGCCACGCCGTGGCGTGTCGCCAGCGCCGCCGCGTCGGCCAGCGCCTCGCCCCCCGGGAGCGGCTCGAGGTGGGTCCGGCAGGCGACCGGAACCCGCCCCAGCTCCCGCAGCAGCCGGTCGGTCACCTCCTCGGCCTGGGCCCGGTAGCTGGCCAGCTTGCCGCCCACGAAGGAGAAGAGGCCGGCTGCCCCCTCGGCGGCGTGATCGATCAGCTCGTGCTCGCGCGAGAGGTCGTCCTCGTTCGGGCCGTAGTCGTAGAGCGTGGTGCGCAGCCCCCAGAAGGCGCGGGAGAGCCGGGCCCGGCGCACCGCCGGGAAGACCGAGGCGGCCCCCTCCAGCAGGTACTCGACCTCGTCGGCGGTCGCCTCGCAGTCGTCCGGGTCGCCGTAGAAGTCGTCGTCGGTGGTGGCGATCCAGCTCTCGCGCTCGTGCGGGTAGACGAACATCATCCGGCCGTCGACGCCGTTGCAGACCAGCGCGTAGTCGGAGAGCCGCCGGTCGACCACCAGGTGGACCCCCTTGCCCGGGCGCATCCGCACCGTGGCCCCCTGCCGCCGCGCAAAGGCCGGCGACCAGGCCCCGGTGGCGTTGAGGATGACCGGGGCGCGGGCCTCGCCCCGCTCGCCGGTGACCCGGTCGACCCACCGGACGCCGACCGACCGCCCCTGCTCGCGCAGCACCTCGCGCCCCTCGGTCCAGGTCCGCACCTCGGCGCCGTGGTGGCGCGCCGAGAGGGCGTTGAGGACGCAGAGCCGGTGGGCGTCGATGCCCCACTCGTCGAAGGTGACCGCGCCGTGCAGGCCAGGGCGCAGGCCCGGCTCGAGCCGGTAGAGCTCCTCGGCGCTGAGCCGCACCGAGGGCTTGCCGCGCTTGAGCGGCTGGTAGACGTCGTAGGTGGAGAAGAAGACCTCGGTGGCGTAGGCCATGGCCCGCTCGGCGAGGCTCTGCCGCTCGCGCCTCGAGGTGAAGGGGAGCAGGAAGGGGATGCGGAAGAGCAGGTGCGGCGCGAGCCGCTGGATGTAGCCCGAGTCGCGGCAGGCCAGCTCGGTCACCTTCGGCCCGGAGAGCATGTAGCGCGGGCCGCCGTGGATCAGGCCGGAGCTGGCGCCGGAGGCGCCCGAGGCGAGGTCTCCGCGCTCCAGCAGCAGCACCTTCAGGCCGCGCAGGGCGCAGTCGCGCGCCGTGCCGAGCCCGTTGACCCCGCCGCCGAGGACGATGACGTCGTACGCCGCGACCTTCTCCACGCCCGGGGAGTCTACCGCTCCAGAAGGGAGGGCGGGTGGCGACGATGGGGCGCGCGGCGCGGGCCGGGCGGGCTGGGCGGGCCGGTCGAGGCCGGGGGCGCCGGGGCGGGACCGGCCGCCGGCCTACTTCTGCTCGGCGGTGCTCTTGACGTAGAGGTCGCGCAGCTGCTTCTGGTCGACGTCGCCGGGGGCGCCGGTCATGAGGTCGGTCCCCTTCTGCGTCTTGGGCCAGGCCACCACGTCGCGCAGCGACTCGGCGCCGGTCAGCAGCATCACCAGCCGGTCCATGCCGAGCGCGATGCCGCCGTGAGGCGGGGCGCCCATCTTGAGGGCGTCGAGCAGGAAGCCGAACTTGCTCCTGGCGTCCTCGTCGCTGATCCCCATGGCCTTGAAGACGCGGGCCTGCACGGCCGGGTCGTGGAGCCGGATCGAGCCGCCGCCGATCTCGAAGCCGTTGAGGACGCAGTCGTAGCGGTAGCAGTCGACCTTGCCCGGGTCGGTCTCGAGGTACTGCAGGCACTCGTCGTGCGGCCGGGTGAAGGCGTGGTGCGCCGCGGCCCACTGCCCCGACTCGTCGTCGAACTCGAAGAGCGGCGGGTTGACCACCCAGAGGAAGCGCCAGGTCCCGCCCGAGCCGTACTCGGGGATGAGGCCGAGCCGCTTGCCGAGGTGGAGCCGCAAGTTGGCCATCACCGTCTGCACCACCGACTCCCTGCCGAACTGGAAGAGCAGCAGGTCGCCCGGGGCCACGCCGCAGGCGGCGTTGATGGCGGCGCGCAGCCCGGGGGTGATGGTCTTGGCGAAGGGCGACTGGGTCCACTCGCCCCCCTCGCCGACCTTGGCGCGGGCCAGCCCCTTGGAGCCCATCCCCTTGACGTACTCCTCGAGCTTGTCGATCTCGGTGCGCGAGAGGTTGGCCGAGGCCGGCACCTTCATGGCCTTGACGATCCCCTTGCCCTCGACCACCTCCTGGAGCAGGGGCACGCCGCCGCCGCCGTGCTGCTTGACCAGCGCGGTCAGCACCACGTGCTCCATGCCGAAGCGCAGGTCGGGCTTGTCGTTGCCGTACTTGTCCATCGACTCGTAGAAGGGCATGCGCTGGAACGGGCGCGGGATCTCCACCCCCAGCACCTCCTTCCAGAGCTTGACGATCAACCCCTCGATGACCTCGAAGATGTCGTCCTGCTGCACGAAGGACATCTCCACGTCGATCTGCGTGAACTCGGGCTGGCGGTCGACGCGCAGGTCCTCGTCGCGGAAGCAGCGCACGATCTGGAAGTACTTGTCGAAGCCGGCGATCATGTAGAGCTGCTTGAAGAGCTGCGGGCTCTCGGCCAGCGCGTAGAACTTGCCGGGGTTGAGGCGCGAGGGGACCAGGAAGTTGCGGGCCCCGCCCGGCGTGTACTTCACCATGAACGGGGTCTCGAGCTCGAGGAAGCCCTTCTCGGTGAAGTGGTTGCGGGTCAGGTGGTTGACGCGGGCCCGGGTCATCAGCGTCTTCTGCATGGGGGCCCGGCGCAGGTCGAGGAAGCGGTACTGCAGCCGCTTCTCCTCCCCGGTGTCGAGCTTGTCCTCGACCTGGAAAGGGAGCGGCTCGGAGCGGTTGAAGATCTCGAGCTCGCTGGCGTGGACCTCGATCTCCCCGGTCTTGAGCCTCTGGTTGACGTTGCCGCCGCGCGCCACCACCTTTCCGCGCACCCCGACGCAGTACTCGAGCCGCAGCTGGCCGGCCAGGTCGTGCACCTCGGGGCGGACGTCCTGCTCGAAGACCACCTGGGTGAGCCCCTCGCGGTCGCGCAGGTCGATGAAGACGGCGCCGCCGTGGTCGCGGCGGTTGTTGACCCACCCGTAGAGGATCACCTCGGTGCCGACCTCGGCCTTGGTGAGCTGTCCACAGCTGTGCGTCCGCTTGAGGTCGGTGATGAAGCGCGCCACGAAGGGCCTCCCGGGCCATGGAGAACGTCTTGGGGGGTGGCATCTCACACCGCGAAACGCCTGCGGTCAAGCG
>JANMRY010000185.1:0-29095 GCA_031388695.1 Anaeromyxobacter sp.
CTTGTACTTCCGCAGGAGTGCGAGGAAGTGCTCGCGGGCCTCGTCGGAGTCGAGGACGAGGGCGTGCCCGTGGCTGCGCCACGTGCAGTGGTTGGTCGAGCCTTCCTCGACGAGGTGGCTGCGGGGGAGTCGGGCCATTCGACCGCTGCTTAAAGCAAGCGGCGGGCCAAGGATGTCCGACCAAGGATGTCCGGCACCACGACCGCCAAGGATGTCCGGCACCACGACCACCACGACCGCGGCACCACGACCAAGGATGTCCGGCACCACGACCCCGACCCGCCACGACCCGGCACCACGACCACGACCACGACCCGGCACCACGACCCACGACCGCACGACCGACCACGACCCTACAACCGACCTCAACCTCGGGCGACCTCCGCCACCGCCGCCGCCACCGCCAGCGGCCCGGCCTCGACGCCGACCTCGACGATCCACCGGGACCCGTCCACCTGGCGCGGCAGCACCCAGCGCAGGCCGGCGGCGGTCCGCTTCTTGTCGTGGACCATCAGCGCGGCGGCGCGGCGCGCCGTCCGCAGCGGCAGCCGCGTCGGCAACCCGGCCCCGGCCACCGCCGCCTCGGCCTCGGCCACCGCCAGCGGCCCGATCCGCCCCAGCAGCGCCGCCAGCCTGAAGGCGAAGACCAGCCCCAGCCCCACGGCTTCACCGTGGGTAAAGTCCTTGAATCTCCCGGCCGCCTCGACGCCGTGGCCGAAGGTGTGGCCGAGGTTGAGCAGCGCCCGCACCCCCTGCTCGGTCGGGTCGGCCTCGACCACCCGGAGCTTGGCCGCCATGCACTCGGCCACCAGCCCGGCCTCGGGCCGGCCGGCGCCGGCGGCGGTGATCCGGCCGAGCAGCGCCGGCTCAAGCAGGCCGTACTTCACCACCTCGCCCAGCCCGGAGCGCAGCTCGCGCCGCGGCAGGGTCTCGAGCGCGCGCGGGTCGGCCAGCACGGCCACGGGCGGATGGAAGGCCCCGACCGCGTTCTTGGCGCGCGGCAGGTTGACGGCGGTCTTGCCCCCCAGCGCCGCGTCGACCATGGAGAGCAGCGTGGTCGGCACCGCCACCCAGGGCAGCCCGCGCATGAAGGTCGCCGCCAGGAAGCCGGCCGCGTCGGAGACGGCGCCACCACCCACGGCCACCACCAGGCTCCGGCGCGTCAGCCCCGCCGCCAGCAGCCTGGTCGCCGAGCGCTCCAGCTGTGCCAGCGTCTTGCCGGCCTCGCCGTCGGGGAGCGTCACCACCACCGCCACCTTGCCGGTCTTCGTGAGCAGCGACAGCGCCCGCTTGCCGGCCGGCGTCCGCGCCACCCGCGCACAGCTGACCACCGCGACCCGGTCGTGCGGCGCCACCAGCCCGGCCAGCGGCTCCAGCGCGCCGGGGCCGACGTGGACAGGGTAGCGGTGCGCCCCCTGGCGGGCCTCGAGGATCAGGGTCGGCTCGGTCAATGCTGTCACAGTTGCTCCAGGATGCGCGCCGCCACCGCCTCGGCCGAGAGGCCATCGACGGCGACCGCGAGCGTGGCGCGACGGTAGGCGGGGAGCCGCGCGGCGTGGAGCGCCCCCCAGTTGGCGGCCAGCGGCCGGCCGCGGCCACCGGCGAGTCGCCGCGCCGCCTCCTCTGCCGAGATGTCGAGGAAGACCACCCGCCCGGCCGAGAGCAGCCGAATCGCGCTGGCGGGATCGCAGAAGGCCCCGCCCCCGAGGTCGACCACCAGCCGCCCGTCGAGCCGCTCGATGATGGCCCGCTCGGCCGCGCGGAAGGCCGGCTCGCCGTCCTCGGCGAAGATGCGGGGCACCGGCTTGCCGAAGCGGGCCTCGAGCATGGCGTCGGTCGAGACCACCTGCCGCTCCAGCCGGGCGCCGAGCACCCGGGCCACCGTCGATTTGCCGGCCGCCATCATCCCGGTCAGGGCCAGCAGCTCACCGGATGCGAGCGCCATAGGCCTCCAGCGCGGCCTTGAGGTCCCCCAGCGAGTCGCCGCCGAACTTCTCCAGCAGGGCGTCTGCCAGCACCCAGGCCACCACCGCCTCGACCACCACCGCGGCGGCCGGCACCGCGCAGACGTCGCTGCGCTCGTAGCGGGCCTGCACCGGCTGGCGGGTGATGAGATCGACCGAGGGCAGCGGCGTCAGCATGGTCGGGATCGGCTTCATGTAGGCGCGGACCCGCAGCGGGCTGCCGTTGCTCATGCCCCCCTCGACGCCGCCGGCCCGGTTGGTCTCCCGCCAGAAGCCGCGCTCCTTCGAGTGGTAGATGGCGTCGTGGACCTGGTCGCCCGGCCAGTCGACGCGCGTCCCCTCGCCGAGCTCGACCGCCTTGATGGCCTGCACGCCCATGACCGCCTGGGAGATCCGGGCGTCGAGCCGGCGGTCGGGGTGGACGTGGCTGCCCAGCCCGATGGGGAGCCCCTCGGACCAGACCTCCACCAGGCCGCCGACCGAGCCGCCGCGCTCGCGCTCGCGGTCGATCACCGCCTTCATGGCCGCCTCGGCCTCGGGGGTGTCGACGTGGAACTCGGAGGCCTCGATGAGGGCCCGCTGCGCCGCCGTGGGGGGCGTGCCGACCTCGGCGCGGGCGGTGCCGATGGCCACCACGCGGGAGCTGACGGTGACGCCGACCGCGGAGAGCAGCGAGCGCGCCAGGGCGCCGAGCGCCACCAGGGTGGCGGTGTTGCGGGCGCTGGCCCGCTCCAGGGCGTCGCGGGCGTCGTCGAAGCCGTACTTGAGCGAGCCGGCCAGGTCGGCGTGGCCGGGGCGCACCTGGGTGAACTTCTTGCCGCCCCGGGCGGTGGGGCTGACCAGCTCCTTCCAGTTCTCGTGGTCCTTGTTCCAGATCACCAGGGCGATGGGGGCGCCGGTGGTAACGCCGCCGCGCAGCCCGGCCAGGAACTGCGCCGTGTCGCGCTCGATCTTCATGCGCCCGCCGCGGCCGTACCCCTTCTGGCGGCGCCCCAGCTCGGCGTCGACGCCGGCGAAGTCGACCGGGACGCCGGCCGGGAAGCCCTCGGCGATGGCGCAGAGGCCGGGACCATGTGATTCACCGGCGGTGAGGTAGCGCAGCGTCATCGGTGTCCCTGCTCCTGCCTGGGGTGGAGCGCGGCCGCCATGAGCGCCTCGGGGGCGGGGCGGCCGGTCCAGAGGGTGAAGGCCAGGGCGCCCTGGCGCACCAGCAGCTCCTCGCCGCGGACCACGTGGGCCCCGGCGCCCAGCGCGTCGCGGGTGAAGGCGGTGTCGCCGTAGACCATGTCGAGCGCCACCTGCCCGGCGCGGAAGGCCAGCCCCGGCAGCGAGGCCTGCTGGCCTGCCAGGCCGACGCTGGTGCCGTTCATGACCACGTCGGCGGTCCGGCTCGCCTCCCCCAGCGAGGCCCACGGGACCGGCTCCGGCTTCGGCGCGCCCTTCGCCACGCTCCCGGCCAGCGCCGCGCAGAGCGCCTCGGCCTGGTCGGGCCGCCGCGCCGAGACCCGCAGCCGGGCCCCGACCTTGAGGGCGGCCCAGCCGCCGGCCCGCGCCGCACCGCCGCCGCCGATCAGCAGCGCGCTGGCACCGGCGCGCACCCCGGCCGCGTCGAGCAGCTGGGCCAGCGCGGTGGCGTCGGTGTTGAAGCCCTCCCAGCCGGCCGCGGTCCGGCGCAAGGTGTTGGCGGCGCCGCAGGCGGCAGCCACCGGGTCGAGGACGGCGCAGCTGGCGGCGGCCGCCTGCTTGTAGGGGATGGTGACGTTGAGCCCATGGAAGCCGAGGGCGTGGGCGCCGCGCAGCGCCGCCTCGACCGCGGCCGGCTCGACCGGCAGGGCCACGTAGACGGCGTCGAGCTTTTGCGAGGCGAAGGCGGCGTTCTGCATGGCCGGCGAGAGGCTGTGGGCCACCGGCCAGCCGACGATGCCGTAGAGGACGCTCCTGCCGTTGATCACCGGGGGCTCCCGCCCGCGCCGGGCTCCCCGCAGAGCGAGTCGAGCAGCGTGAAGAAGGAGGGGAAGCTGGTGGCCACGCAGGAGACGTCGTCGAGGTGGACCGGCTTCCCGGCGAAGAGCTGGGCCACCGCCATCGACATGGCGATGCGGTGGTCGAGCCGGGTCTTGACCGAGACCTCGCCGAGCCGCACCGGCCCCTCGATGGCGCAGCCGTCGTCGAAGAGCTCGATGCGGGCGCCGGCGGCGGCCAGGGTCTCGCCCATGGCGGCCAGCCGGTCCGACTCCTTGACCCGCAGCTCGCGGGCGTCGCGGATCACGGTGCGCCCGGTGGCCTGGGTGGCCAGCACCATCAGCACCGGCAGCTCGTCGATGAGCCTGGGGATGACGGCGCCACGGATCTCGGTGGCGCCGAGCAGGCCGCCCCGCACGGTGACGTCGGCGCGCGGCTCGCCGGCCACCTCGCGCTCACCGTGAACCGTGAGGTCGGCCCCCATGGCGCGGAGCACGTCGAGCAGGCCGGTGCGGGTCGGGTTGACGCCCATGTTTCGGACCGTCACCTCCGAGCCGGGCAGGCCGGCGGCGGCGCAGAGGAAGAAGGCGGCCGAGGAGATGTCGCCCGGGACGTCGACCAGCGTTCCGCGCGGGCGCGACGGCGTGATCGAGACGGCCAGGCCGTCGACGCGGACCGGCACCCCCATGCCGCGCAGCATCCGCTCGGTGTGGTCGCGGGAGCGTTCCGGCTCGCTGACGCTGGTCTCGCCGTCGGCGCGCAGGCCGGCCAGCAGGATGGCGCTCTTGACCTGGGCGCTGGCCACCTTGAGCTCGTGGCGCGCGGCGCTGAGCTGCCGGCCGCGGATCACCAGCGGCGGGACCCGGTCGCCGTCACGGGCGGTGAGGTCTCCGCCCATGCGCCGCAGCGGCTCGATGACGCGGCGGACCGGGCGGCGGCGCAGCGAGGCGTCGCCGGTCAGCACCGAGAGGCCGGGGAGGCCGGCCAGCACGCCGGCCAGCAGCCGCAGCGAGGTGCCGGAGTTGCCGCAGTCGATGACGTCGTCCGGCTCGCGCAGCGTCTCGGCCGGCGTCACCACCACCTCGCCACCCTCCTGCCGCACCGTGGCGCCGAGCCGGGCCACCGCCCTGCGGGTCGAGTGGACGTCCTCGGCGTCGAGCAGGCCGGTGACGCGGGTCTCGCCGGTGGCCAGCGCGCCGAAGAGGATGGCCCGGTGGGAGATCGACTTGTCGCCCGGCACCTCGATGGCGCCGCGCAGCGGTCCGCGCCGGTCGCAGGTCAGGGCTGCCATCAGAAGAGCTCCGCGCGCGCCGCCCGCGCCTGCTCGAGGGCGGCCCGGGCCGCCTCCGGCGAGGCGGTGACGGCGCCGAGCAGCGCGGTGAGGCCGGCCTGCAGCGTGGCGGCGGCGGCCGGCAGGTGGGCGTTGCGACGGGCCACCTCGCCCTGGATGTCGAAGGGGAACTCGGCGAGCCGGGTGGTGTCCTTGAGCCCCGGGCCGGCCAGGGCTCGCGCCAGCGGGCCGGCCTGCGCGGCGGCGGTCGCCAGGGCGCTGGCCAGCAGGTAGGGCAGGTGCGAGACCATGGCGACGGCGGCGTCGTGCTCGGCGGCGGTGCAGCGCAGCACCCGGGCGCCGAGCGCCTCGTGGAAGGCGGCCACCTTCCCCACCGCCGCGGCGTCGCCGTCGCTGCAGACCGCCACGGTGCCGCCGCGCCAGCGCCCGGCCGCGGCGGCGGCGCCGGCCTGGCCGCCATGGCCGCCGAACATGGGGTGGGCGCCGACGAAGGCGACGCCGGGGCGGACCTCGACCGCAGCCCGCTGCACCAGCGCCTCCTTGGCGCCCCCCACGTCGGTCAGCACCGCGCCGTCGGGGAGCAGGCGCGAGACCGGGCCGAGCAGCGCCTCGATGGCGGCCACCGGCGCGCAGAGCACGGTCAGGTCGCAGGAGGAGAGGAGCGCGCCGGGGGCGGCGGCCACCTCGTCGACCAGGCCGTCGGCCAGCGCCTGGGCCCGGTAGTCCTCGCGCGGCTCGACCGCCACGATCGCCAGGCGCGGGTCGGCGGCGCGGGCGGCGCGGGCCAGCGACGCCCCCATGAGGCCGAGCCCGACCAGGCCGAGGCGGCGCGGCAGGCCGGTCACTTGCGCCCCCGTCGCCGGGGCTTTCGGCCGGTGGCCGGCTTGCGGCGGCCGGTGGCCGGCTGCGGCGTCCTGCAGCTGGTGGCGGCGCCGGCGGCCGGCGGGTTGGCGAAGGGGACGCCGTGGTGCAGGTCGGGGCGGAGCGCCTGGGCGCCGCGCAGGTAGACGTGGTGCGGGGTGCCGCGCGACTCGACGTGGAGCAGCACCCGGACCACGCGCTGCAGCGAGCCGGGGACCGGGATCTCCTGCGAGCAGATCATCGGCACCTGGTGCCAGCCCTGCACGCGGGCCCCGCGAGCCGGGAAGTCGGCGTCGAGGTCGTGGGTCACCGTGAAGATGGCCCAGGTGATCTCGTCGGCGGTGAGCCGGTTGCGCAGGGTCAGCTCCTGGCAGAGCTCCACGACGGCCTCTTCGATGGCCTCGCGGGTGTTGGCAGCGGCCTGGGTGGCGCCTCGGATTCCTCGCATGATCGGCCGATCATTCTATCAGGCCGGCGGCAGCGGCGGGGGCGCCAGCCCGGGACCGGCGCTGGCCCCGGCCGGCGCGCCGCAGGCGTGGCAGAACTGGGCGAAGGCCCGCTTGCGCACCGTGCACTTGCCGCAGCGGTCGTGCAGCGCGATGCCGCAGTGCGGGCAGAAGTCGAGGTCGGGCCGGTCGAGCTCGACCCGACGCTCGCAGCCGGGGCAGACCCCGCCGGCCAGGCGCGAGAGCGCCAGGTCGTAGCTCAGCTCGACGCGCCGCTGCTGCTCGGGGAGCTGCTCGGCCGCCTTCTGCCGCGCCAGGTAGCGGTTGAGCGCGAGGATCGCCTGGCGCCCCACCAGCACGGTGACCACCACGCCGACCAGGTAGCGGACGTAGCCGCCATAGCTCGGCAGGTAGGGGACCAGCTCGACGAAGAAGGTGAAGAGGGCGAAGAAGATGAAGCCCCAGACGAAGGGCCACCAGGTGGAGCGCCGCTGCCGCTGGAAGAGCCAGCCGGCCAGCAGCAGCAGCGGGAGGGTGACCGCCAACCGGTAGAGGAAGATGCGCAGCTCTTGCCAGCGCTCGGCCTCGCTGCGCTTCGCCTGCGCCGCCTCCTCCAGCGCCTGCAGCCGCTCCCGGGCGTGGGCCTCGGCCTGGCGGGCGTCGAGGTCGACCTGCTGCAGCGCCTCGACCTCGGCCAGCGCGCCGCGCTCCGCCGCCTTGAGCCTGTCGAGGGCCCGGGTCCGCTCCACCAGCTCGCCGTCCTGCTCCGGGCGGGCGGTCGCCTGGCGAGTGGCCAGCCAGTTGGTGAAGGTCTCGCGCCCCGAGCGGGCGGTGGCCTCGGCGACGTTGAGCCGCAGCTGGGCCTGCTCCAGCGCCTCGGCCGTCGCCTTCTGGCTGGCCCGGGCCGCCTTGATCCCCGCGCGCGCCACCGAGGCGGCCGGGGCGTCGATGAACGTCTCGTCGGTGTAGGGGCGCTCCACTTTCCAGAGGTTGCCCACCACGGTGCTGCCGAGGCCGATGAGGAAGCCGGCGAAGACCACGGCCACGACCCAGAGGCCGCGGTGGAACCACTTCTCGGAGAGGCGCAGCGACTTGCTCATGCGCCCACTCTACGCCCCCCGCGCGCCAATCGCCTCGGCCAGCGACAGCAGCCGGCGCGCCGCCTCGACGTGGAGCGCCTCGACCAGCCGACCTTCGACCACCACCACCCCCTGGCCGCGTGACTCGGCCTCGGCGTGGGCCGCCACCACCGCCCGGGCCGACGCCAGCTCCGCCTCGTCCGGGGAGAAGGCCCGGTTGGCGGCGGCGATGGTCTTCGGGTGGATCAGCGTCTTGCCGTCGAAGCCGAGGTCGCGCCCCTGCCGGCACTGCGCCTCGAAGCCGGCCTCGTCGGCGAGATGGAGGTGGACGCCGTCGAGGCAGCCGAGCCCGTGGGCCCGCGCCGCCAGCACCGTCAACGAGAGCGCGGTGAGCAGCTCGGCCCGCCCGGCGCCCGGGCGCACGTGCAGCTCCTTGGCCAGGTCGCTGGTCCCGGACACCAGGCAGGTGAGCCGGGGCGAGGCCGCGGCGATGGCCGGCGCCGCCAGCACCCCGCGCGGCGTCTCGATCATGGCCCAGAGCGCCAGCCCCGGCGGCGCCCCGGCGCCGCGCAGCGCCCCGGCCGCCGCCACCACCTCCGCCGCCGACTCGACCTTGGGCAGCAGCACGGCGTCGGCGCCGGAGCGGGCCGCGGCCACGAGGTCCTCGGCCCCCCAGGGGGTGGCCGGGCCGTTGACGCGGATCACCAGCTCACGCCAGCCGAACCCGCCCGCCGCCACCGCGGCCAGCACCAGCCGCCGCGCCTCCGCCTTGGCGGCCGGGGCCACCGCGTCCTCCAGGTCGAGCAGCAGCACGTCGGCGTCGAGGGTGCGGGCCTTCTCCAGGGCGCGGGCGTTGGAGCCGGGCATGTAGAGGGCGCTGCGGCGCGGGCGGACGGGCGGGGTGGACAAGGGGGGGCTCCTCGAGTGGGACCGACGGCCGCATGGTAGCCCGCCGGCAATTCTCCTAGAATGCCCGCCTCTCACCCTCACCACCGAGGTGCCTCTTGAACCGCGTGAAGAACTTCAACGCCGGCCCCGCCGCGCTCCCCCTCCCCGCCCTCGAGCGCGCCCGCGAGGAGTTCCTCGACTTCGCCAGGAGCGGCATGTCGGTGATGGAGCACAGCCACCGCGGCAAGGAGTACGAGGCCTGCCACGACGAGGCGATCGCGCTCATGAAGGAGCTGCTGGCCGTGCCCGACACCCACGAGGTGCTCTTCGTGCAGGGCGGCGCCTCGCAGCTCTTCGCGCAGATCCCCATGAACCTGGTGCAGAAGGGGGGCAGCGCCGACTACGTGGTGACCGGGGCCTGGAGCGAGAAGGCGGTCTCCGAGGCCAAGCTGGCCACCGCCATGCTGGGCGGCTCGGTCCGCGTCGCCTGCAGCACCGGCACCGGCGACGGCAAGGAGAAGAGCTACGTGCGCGCCCCGGCCCCGGCCGAGGTCAAGGCGGCCGACGGCGCCGCCTACCTGCACCTCACCTCCAACGAGACCATCCACGGCGTGCAGTTCGACGTCACCCCGGCGCGGGCCTTCCCGGCCGGCGGCGGCGCGCCGCTCATCGCCGACATGTCGAGCGACTTCCTCTGGAAGAAGCTCGACGTCTCGAAGTTCGGCCTGCTCTACGCCGGCGCCCAGAAGAACATCGGCCCCTCCGGCGTGGTGGTGATGGTGATGAGCAAGGCGCTCATCGAGCAGGGGCGCAAGGACATCCCCAAGATCTTCCAGTTCCGCACCCCGGCCGAGAACAAGTCGCTCTACAACACGCCGCCCACCTTCGGCATCTACATGATCCGCAACGTGCTCAGCTGGCTCAAGGGGCTGGGCGGCCTCCCGGCCATGGAGGCGCGCAACCGCAAGAAGGCCGGGGTCCTCTACGGCGCCATCGACGGCAACCCGGGGTACTTCAAGTGCCCCGTCGAGAAGGAGAGCCGCTCGGTGATGAACGTGGTCTTCCGGCTCCCCACCGAGGCCGACGAGGAGCGCTTCGTCAAGGAGGCCAAGGGGCTCGGCATGGTCGGCCTGAAGGGCCACCGCTCGGTGGGCGGCATCCGCGTCTCCACCTACAACGCGGTCGAGCCGGCCTGGCTCGACGAGCTGGCCGCCTTCATGGGCCAGTTTGCCAAGAAGGGGTAGCGGTGAGCGCGGCGCCCGTGGAGACCACCCGCGCCGCCTTCACCGTCCAGAGCTTCGACGCCGACGCCTTCGGCCTGCTCATGCCGGCCGCGCTGGCCGGCTACCTGCAGGAGGCGGCCGGGCTCTCGGCCGAGGCGCTCGGCTTCGGCGTCAGCCAGCTCAACCTGCGCGGCCTGACCTGGGTGCTGGCGCGGCAGCGGGTGGTGCTCGACGTCCCCATCCGCTGGCGCGACAGGCTCACCGTCGAGACCTGGCCCTCGGGGCTGGATCGGCTGGCGGCGCTGCGCGACTTCCGGCTCTGGCGAGACGGCGTCGAGGTGGGGCGGGCCCTCACCACCTGGTTCGTCATGGACCTCGCCACCCGTCGGCCGAGCCGCCCCGACCGGCTGCTGCCGCCCGAGCGCCACGCCCAGGCCGAGCACGTGCTGCCGCTGGTCAGCGCGCCGCTCCCGGCGCTGGCGGCGCCGGCCATCGACAAGCGCTTCCAGGTCCGCTTCGCCGACATCGACGCCAACCGCCACGTCACCAACGCCAGCTACATCGCCTGGGCGCTCGAGGCGATCGACGAGGGGCGCTGGCAGGGGCAGCGGCTGGCGACGCTCGACGTGCAGTTCCTCGCCGAGGCCGTCCACGGCCACTTCGTCCGCTCGCGCTCGGCGGCCGAGGACGATCGCACCCTGCTCCACGAGCTGCTGCGCGAGGAGGACGGCAAGCCGCTGGCCCGGGTTCGCACCGGCTGGGTGGCGCGGGACTGAGACGGCCGTCTGCCCGAAGCGTCGTTGGCGTCGCAGGCGGTCGTAGACGGTCAGCTCAGGGGACGAAGTCCTGGGCCCGGATGCCGAGCCGCTTCATCTTGAGGTGCAGGGTCTTGTAGTCGGTGCGCAGCGCGCGGGCCGCCTGGCTCTTGTTTCCCCGGAACGAGCGGACGGCCTCGATGATGGCGCCCCGCTCGGCGGCGGCGGCGGCCGCGACGGCGACCTCGCGCAGGGAGAGGCCCGGCGGCGCCGCACCCGCGACCTGTCGCACCACGCCGGGAGAGTTCAGCAGGTCGCGCACGACGCCCTCCTCGATCATGAGCTCCCGGGACTTGAGCACCGCCTGCCGAATGACGTTGCGGAGCTCTCGCACGTTCCCGGTCCAGGGGTGCGCGCCCAGCAGGTCGAGCGCGCTCGGCATGATCTGCTGGATCGGGCGCCGCAGCTCGACGCTCGCCTCCGCGAGGAAGCGGTTGGCGAGGTGCGGAATGTCGGCCGGCCGGTCCCTGAGCGCCGGAACGGAGATGATGTACTGGGCCAGGCGGAAGTAGAGATCGGCCCTGAACAGCCCGGTCGCAGCGCGCGCGTGCAGGTCGTCGTTGGTTGCGGCGACGAACCGGACGTCCAGCTCGGCCGACCGGTCGGCGCCCACCGCCTGGACCTGCCTCGACTCGAGCACGCGCAGGAGCTTGGCCTGCAGGTTCATGGGCAGGTTCCCCACCTCGTCCAGGAAGAAGGTGCCGCCCTGGGCCAGCTGGAACTGCCCTCGCTTCTTGCGCTCCGCGCCGGTGAAGGCGCCCTTCTCGTGGCCGAACAGCTCCGACTCGAGCAGGTGCTCGGGGATGGCGCCGCAGTCGATGGCCACGAAGGGCTTGTCGCGGCGCTCGCTCTCGCGATGGATGGCCTGCGCCACCAGCTCCTTGCCGCTGCCGGTCTCGCCGGCCACCAGCACGGTGAGGTCGGTCCCCGCCACGGTTCGGACCTGCTCGACCAGGGCCCGGGTCTGCAGGCTTGGACCCATCTGCGAGGCCAGCCCGATCCCGGACAGGAGCCGGCGCCGGAGCTCCTCCACCTCCAGCTGGAGCGCCCGGGTCTCGAGAGCGCGGCGCACCACGGCGACCACCTCGTCGTTGACGAACGGCTTGGTGAGGTAGTCGAAGGCGCCGAGCTGCGTGGCGCGCACGGCGGTCTTCACGTCCTTGTGGCCGGTCAGCATCACCACCGGCAGGGCGGGGAGTGCCTGCTTGAGCTTGGCCAGCACGTCGAGGCCGTCGAGCCCGGGCATGCGCAGGTCGAGGAGGAGGATGTCCGGCAGGGCGGAGAGGGCCAGGTCGATACCCGGCTGCCCGTCATGAGCGACCAGGACCTCCATCCCCTCGGCGCGGAAGATGGCCTTGATGAGGCGGCAGTTGGAGTCGTCGTCGTCGACGATGAGAAGCGTCTTGGCCATGGGATCGGAGCTATGGCGTGCATACCATGAATATGGTGGGTAGACCAGTGCCTCGTTGCCACCCCTCGTGGGAATGATCTGAAATTGCTAGGTTTATGGCGTTGGGTCGTTCGGCATGGATGTCGCACTAACGCCCCTCAGCTGAACCAGAACAGCCGAGCCGAAGCGCACCGGGGTCAACCCCCACCCGATGCACTCCGCCCCCCTCGAAGTCGAGGGTGAGCCACCCATCCGGTAGCACCAGGAGCACCATGATCTCGAAGAAGAAGCTGAGTCTCTCCACCGCCGCGGCCGCAGTCCTCATCATGTCCCTGAGCGCCTGCGGGGCCGATCCGACCAACCCGGAGGCCCAGGGCAGCGCCGCGCTCCTCGACGCCTTGTCGCAGCGCCAGCCCAGCAATGACAGCGCCACCCTGGTGGAGCCCGTCGGCGCCGCCGTCCGCCTCGGCTCGGCCGGCCGCTTCGCCATCCTGAGCAAGACCGGGATCACCGACGTCTACGCCTCGGCCATCACCGGCGACGTAGGGACCAGCCCCATCACCGGTGCCGCCCTCCTGCTCACCTGCGGTGAAGTGACCGGGAATGTCTACGTGGTCGACGCCGCTGGCCCCCTCCCCTGCGCCATCAACGACGCCACCACCCTCACCGCCGCCATCGGCGACATGGAGATCGCCTACCTCGATGCCGAGGGGCGCGTGTCGCCGGACTTCACCGAGCTGGGCGCCGGCGAGATCGGCGGCCTCACGCTGGCTCCCGGCCTCTACAAGTGGGGCACCGCCCTGCTCATCTCCACCGACGTCACGCTCTCCGGTGGCCCGGACGACGTCTGGATCTTCCAGGTGGCGGGGACGATGAACCAGGCCAGCGCCACCCGGGTGACGCTGACCGGCGGCGCCCAGGCCAAGAACATCTTCTGGCAGGTGGCCGGCGCCGTCACCATCGGCACCACCGCGCACCTCGAGGGCGTGGTGCTGGCCAAGACGCTGATCGCCGTGAACACCGGCGCCTCGGTCAACGGCCGGCTGCTGGCCCAGACCGCCGTGACCCTGCAGATGAACGCGGTCACGCAGCCCGCTCCGTAGTTCCCAGTCCGGACGCCCTGCCGTGAATGAGCCTCATGCTCATCACGGCAGGGCCTTTGCGCATCCTGGCCCGTCAGGCGAGACATCCTCACATGGTCACCTCAACAGAGATTCACGGCGCCAGGCTCCTGATCGTCGACGATCTGCCATCCGACCTCCTCCTGCTGAAGTACGTCCTGGGAGCGGAGGGGTATGGCTCGGTCGACTCCACGCTCGACCCCGTCACCGTGTGCGACCTTCACCGCAAGAACCACTACGACCTGATCCTGCTCGACCTCAACATGCCGCGCATGAACGGCTTCGAGGTGATGGAGGGGCTCAGGGGGATTCAGAAGGAGGGCGTCCTGCCGGTCCTGGTGATCACCGCCCAGCCGGACCACTGGCTCCGCGCGCTGAAGGCCGGCGCGAAGGACTTCGTGAGCAAGCCCTTCAAGGTCAGCGAGGTGCTCAGGCGGGTCCACGACCTCCTGGAGCGCCGCCTCGGGGCCAAGAGGCTCGGGCCGGCCTGAAGGCGACCCGCTGAAGAGCGCTGAAGGGACCCCGAGCAGTTCGACAACCCCGCCGACCGAGAGGTCCGCGGGGCTTCTTCGTTCGGGTTCGCCATCGTGATGATGAGGCAGCCCCGGGCATGGGCCTGGGACTATGGTGCTACCACCATAGTTATGGTACTGACGCCATGGTTCCGCATCGCCCCGCTGGTTGTAAGGCCTGATCTCACTCGGTTTCCCGGCGAGGAGCGGCTGGGCACGGAAGACGCAGTAGCCCTCTCCATCTGAACCAGGACAACTGCACCGGACCGCGCCGGGGTCCATCCCCACCCGGTGCGCCCATTCCCCCCCCTCGCATTCGAGGGCGAACGACCAACCAGGCAACACCAGGAGCACTCATGTTCTCGATGAGCAAGTTGAGCCTTTCCACCGCCGGAGCCGCGTTCCTCCTCATCTCCCTGGGCGCCTGCGGGGTCGACCCGGCCGCCCAGGAGGCCCAGGGCAGCGAGGCTCTCATGGCCGCCATGTCCGGGAAGCGCTCCCAGGACGCGAGCAAGGGTCGTGGACCCCAGAAGCCCGGCGCCGCCGTCCGCCTCGGCACCGCCGGCAACTTCGCCATCCTGAGCAAGTCCGGCATCACCGACGTCTACGCCTCGGCCATCACCGGGAACGTCGGGACCAGCCCCATCACCGGCGCCGCCCTCCTGCTCACCTGCGACGAGGTGTCGGGCAACGTCTACGTGGTCGACGCGGCCGGCCCGCTCCCCTGCGCCATCAACGACGCCACCACCCTGACCGCCGCCATCGGCGACATGGAGATCGCCTACCTCGACGCCGAGGGGCGCGTCTCTCCGAAGTTCAGCGAGCTGGGCGCCGGCGAGATCGGTGGGCTCACGCTGGCTCCCGGCCTCTACAAGTGGGGCACCGGCCTGAGCATCTCGACCGACGTCACGCTCTCAGGCAGCTCGAAGTCCGTCTGGATCTTCCAGGTGGCGGGCGACATGGTCCAGGCGAGCGCCACCCGGGTGACACTGACCGGCGGCGCCTTGGCCAAGAACGTCTTCTGGCAGGTGGCCGGCGGCGTGACCATCGGCACCACCGCCCACCTCGAGGGTGTGGTCCTTGGCAAGACGCTGATCGCCCTGAACACCGGGGCCACGGTCAACGGCCGGCTGCTGGCGCAGACCGCGGTGACCCTGCAGCAGAACGTGGTCACGCAGCCCGCTCCGTAGTTCCCAGTCCGGACGCCCTGCCGTGAACGAGCTTCGTGCTCGTCGCGGCAGGGTCTCTTCCCATCCTGGCCCGTCAGACGAGACATCCTCACATGGTCAACTCAAAAGAGATTCACGGCGCCAAGCTCCTGATCGTCGACGACCTGCCATCCGACCTCCTCCTGCTGAAGAACATCCTGAGCGCGGAGGGGTACGGCTCGGTCGACTCCACGCTCGACCCCGTCACCGTGTGCGAGCTCCACCGCAAGAACCAATACGACCTGATCCTGCTCGACCTCAACATGCCGGGCATGAACGGCTTCGAGGTGATGGAGGGGCTCAAGGGGCTCAAGGGGCTCAAGGGGCTCAAGGGGCTCAAGGGGAGCGAGGGGAGCGAGGAGGCCCCGGACCTGCCGGTCCTGGTGGTCACCACCCAGCCGGATCACTGGATCCGTGCCCTGGGGGCCGGCGCCAGGGACTTCATGAGCAAGCCCTTCAAGATCCCCGAGCTGCTCGGGCACGTTCGCTGCCTGCTGGAGGACGGCCTCACGGCCAGTTGGCCCGGGCGGGCCCTGCGTGAAGGTCGCTGAAGCTCGCCCTACCCCAGCGGCCAGCCCATCTGGCGCCCGCCGAGCACGTGCAGGTGGAGGTGCCAGATCACCTGGCCCCCCTCCTGGTTGGTGTTGAACGAGGCCCGCCAGCCCTTCTCGGCCACGCCGCCGGCCTTCGCCACCTGGGCGGCCACCCGCAGCAGGTGGCCGGCCAGCCCCTCGTCGGCTGCGCCCAGCTCGTTCAGGTTGACGAGGTGGCGCCGCGGGATGACCAGGGCGTGGAAGGGGGCCTGCGGGTTGATGTCGGCGAAGGCGACGCACTGCTGGTCGTCGTGGAGCAGCTTCACCGGCAGCCCGCCCGCGGCGATCTTGCAGAAGAGGCAGTCGGACATGGGCGGGACGCTATCACCAGCCGGGGAGGTCCGTCGCGGCCGCCCCTCCGCCAGGATGCCCTGCGCCATGTTGGCCGCCGCCTCAGCCGTCCACCGCCCGGCCTCGCAGGGTCGCCGCCCTCCCGGCCCACCTCGCGGCGCCGCCCTCGCTCCCGCCGGCCCCTCCGCTATGATGCGCCGCCTCGCCGCCGAAGGAGCCTGCATGCACCGGATCGCCCTCGCCGCCCTCGCCGCCCTCGCGCTCGCCGCCGCCGAGCCCGCGCTCGCCGCCGAGGCGCCCGCGAAGCGCCCCGCCGAGGCGACCACCCCCACCGCCACCCAGGCCAACGCCATGACCACCACGCCGCCCGCGCTCGCCGCCACGCCCGACGACCCCCACCGCTGGCTCGAGGAGGTGCAGGGGGAGAAGGCGCTCGCCTGGGCCCGCGCCCGCAACGCCGAGAGCGCCGCCGCGCTCGAGTCGGCCCCCGGCTTCGCGGCGCTGGAGCAGCGGCTGCTCTCCATCTACGACTCGAAGGAGCGCATCCCCTACGTCGAGAAGCTGGGGCGCTGGTACTACAACTTCTGGCGCGACCAGGCCAACCCGCGCGGCCTCTGGCGCCGCACCACGCTCGAGTCCTACCGGACGGCGCAGCCGGCCTGGGAGACGGTGCTCGACCTCGACGCGCTCGGCGCGGCCGAGAAGGAGAACTGGGTCTGGCACGGGGCCACCTGCCTCAAGCCGCTCGAGGTGCGCTGCCTGGTCAGCCTCTCGCGCGGCGGCGCCGACGCCAGCGTGGTCCGCGAGTTCGACCTGGAGGCCAAGGCCTTCGTGCCTGGCGGCTTCACCCTCCCCGAGGCCAAGAGCCGGGCCGGCTGGATCGACGCCGAGACGCTCTACGTCGGCACCGACTTCGGCACGGGCTCTCTCACCGACTCCGGCTACCCGCGCCTCGTCAAGCGCTGGCGGCGCGGCACGCCGCTCTCCGCGGCGGCGCTGGTCTTCGAGGGCAAGCCGGCCGACGTCTCGGTCTCGGCCTGGCACGACCCGACCCCGGGGTTCGAGCGCGACCTGGTCGGCCGGGCCCTGACCTTCTACAGCAACGAGCTCTACCTGCTGCGCGACGGCAGGCCGCTCAAGCTCGACAAGCCGGACAGCGCCGAGGCCAGCCTCTTCCGCGAGTGGCTCTTCATCACGCTGCGCGACGACTGGGCGGTGGGCGGGCGCACCTGGCCGTCGGGCGCGCTCCTGGCCATCCGGCTCGACCGCTTCCTCGCCGGCGAGCGGGGCTTCGACCTGCTCTTCGAGCCGAACCCGCGCAAGTCGCTGGAGAGCTTCACCCCCACCCGCCACCACCTGATCGTCAGCGAGCTCGACAACGTCCGCACCCGGCTCTACCTGCTCACCCCCGGCCCCAAGGGCTGGAGGCGCCAGCCGCTCCCGGGGGTGCCGGAGCTGCAGACCGTGGGCGTCAGCCCCATCGACCCGGACGACCGCGACGACTACTTCCTGACCGTGACCGGCTACACCACCCCCTCCAGCCTGCTGCTCGGCGCGCCCGGGTCACCGAAGCCCGAGCTGCTCAAGCAGCTGCCGGCCCTCTTCGACGCCGCCGGGCTCACCGTCTCCCAGCACGAGGCGACCTCGGCCGACGGCACCCGAATCCCCTACTTCCAGGTCTCGCGCGCCGGCCTCAAGCTCGACGGCGCCAACCCGACGCTGCTCTACGGGTACGGCGGCTTCGAGGTGAACATGGTGCCCTACTACAGCGGCGGGGTCGGGGCCGCCTGGCTGGAGCGGGGCGGCGTCTACGTGGTCGCCAACATCCGCGGCGGCGGCGAGTTCGGCCCGCGCTGGCACCAGGCGGCGCTCAAGGAGAAGCGGCCGCGCGCCTACGAGGACTTCGCGGCGGTGGCCGAGGACCTGCTGCGCCGCAAGGTGACCAGCGTCCCGCGGCTCGGGATCATGGGGGGCAGCAACGGCGGGCTCCTGACCGGCAACATGCTGGTGCGCCGACCCGATCTCTTCGGAGCGGTCGTCTGCGCCGTGCCGCTGCTCGACATGCGCCGCTACCACCTGCTGCTGGCCGGGGCGAGCTGGATGGGCGAGTACGGCAACCCCGACGACCCGGCCGAGTGGGCCTTCATCGAGGGCTTCTCCCCCTACCACCGGGTCGAGCCGGCCACCCGCTACCCGCCCACCCTCTTCACCACCTCGACGCGCGACGACCGGGTCCACCCGGGCCACGCCCGCAAGATGATGGCCCGGCTCCTCGAGTCGAAGCAGCCGGTCCTCTACTACGAGAACATCGAGGGCGGCCACGGCGGCGCCGCCAACAACAGGCAGGCGGCCCACGTCGGCGCGCTCGAGTACACCTTCCTCTGGAAGACGCTCGGCGGCGCGGCGGCCCCGGCTCCGGCGGGCAAGCCCTAGAAGAGCTTGCGCGTGTCGAGCAGGATGGTGACCGGCCCGTCGTTGACCAGCTCGACCGCCATGTCGGCGCGGAAGACGCCGGTGGCCACCGGGAGCCCCTTGGCGCGCAGCAGCGCGCAGACCCGCTGGTAGAGCGCGTCGGCCACCTCCGGCGGGGCGGCGTCGGTGAAGCCGGGCCGGTTCCCCTTGCGGGCGTCCCCCAGCAGCGTGAACTGCGAGATCACCAGCAGCCCGCCGCCCACCTCGGCCACCGCCAGGTTCATCTTGCCGGCGGCGTCCTCGAAGACGCGCAGCCCGGCCAGCTTGTCGGCCATGGCGGCGGCGTCGCCCTCGCCGTCCTCGCGGGCCACGCCGAGCAGCACCACCAGCCCCTTGCCGACGGCGCCGACCTGCTCGCCGTCGACCCGCACCTCGCCCCGGCTGACCCGCTGCACCACCGCTCTCATGGGGTGGCATGATACTCCTAGGTGATGCTGCTCCTGCGAGACGCCCACCTGGGCGACCTGCCCGGGCTGGCCGCGCTGGCGGCCGAGCTCGACTCGGTCAACCTGCCCAACGACCGGCGCGCCCTGGGGCAGATCGTCAGCCGCTCGGTCGGCAGCTTCACCGGCCGCATCAAGGATCCGCTGGCGCGGGCCTACGTCTTCGTGGCCGAGGCGCCGCGCGGGGGGCGGCTGGTCGGCACCTCGATGGTGATCGCCAAGCACGGCACCCACGAGTCGCCCTGCACCTTCTTCACGGTCAGTGAGAAGGAGCACTACTCCTCCTCGCTCGACCGCCACTTCCGCCACCCGCTGCTCTCGCTCGGCTACCACTTCGACGGGCCGACCGAGATCGGCGGCCTGGTGGTACACCCCCGGGCGCGGCGCGGCGCCGAGAAGGCCGGAAAGCAGCTCTCCTGGGTCCGCTTCCTCTACCTGGCCATGCACCCGCGTCGCTTCCGCGACACCGTGCTGGCCGAGCTGATGGGGCCGCTCACCGCCGACGGCAAGAGCGCCTTCTGGGAGGCCTTCGGCCGCGGCTTCACCGGCCTCGACTACCAGCAGGCCGACAAGCTCTCGCGCGAGAACAAGGAGTTCATCCAGCAGCTCTTCCCCCCCTTCGACGTCTACGCCAGCCTGCTGTCGCCGGCGGCGCGCCGGGCGCTCGGCGCGGTCGGGAGGAAGGCCCGGCCGGTGCAGGCCATGCTGGAGGGGATCGGCTTCCGCTACGTCCACCGCATCGACCCGTTCGACGGCGGACCGCACTACGAGGCGCCGCTGGCCGAGATCACGCTGGTGAAGGCGCACCGCAGCGGGGTGCTGCAGGGCGAACCGCTGCGCGGCGAGGCCGGGGACCAGCTGGTGGCCCGGACCCTGGCGCGCGGCCCGAGCCGGTTCCGCGCCGTCCGCACCCCGGCCCGGCTCGAGGCCGGCCGGCTCACCTTGCCGCGCCAGGCGGCCCGGGTGCTCGGCGCCGCGCCGGGCGAGACGCTGCACCTGATCCCCTTCGACTGACAGACAGACCGGGAGCCACCATGTCCCACCGCGCTCGCCTCGCCCTCCCGCTCGCCGCACTCCTGGCCGCCTGCGCCGCCGCGAAGCCTGCGCCGGCCGCACACCCCGGGGCGCCGGCCGCCGTCTCCGCCGACCAGGCCCGCCAGCAGGCGCTGGCCGCCGACGAGGCCTTCTCGATCGCCACAGTCGCCCAGGACCAGCCGGCCTTCGCCCGCTTCCTCTGCCGCGACGCCGTCTTCGTCGGCGCCGACGGGGTCTCGGCCGGCGCCGCGGCCGTCAGCAACGACTGGGCGCCGCTGCTGACGCCGGGCGGGCCGATGCTCTCCTGGAGCCCCGACAAGGCGCGCGCCGCCTCGAGCGGCGACCTGGCGGTGACCCAGGGGCGCTGGACGCTGCAGCCACCCGGCGACGGCGCGCCCCGCACCGGCCGCTACGTCACCGTCTGGGAGCGCGAGCCGGACGGCAGGCTCCGGGTGGCGCTCGACGCCAGCGACAGGCCGCTGCCCCCGGAGTCTGCCGGCGCGGAGCGCCGCCCGCTCAAGCGGGTGCTCTCCGAGGACCAGCGGCTCGGCGCCGTGGCCGGGCTGCTGCTGGAGGGAGGCCGCGAGGTGGGCGGCTTCCTGCTGGTCGAGGCCCGCGAAGGGGGCCGCTGGCAGGTGCTGGTCGAGGTCGGGAGCTACCGGCCCGACCGGCCCTGAGCCGAGGTCACCTCGCTAGGGCGAGGCCTCGGCGCCGAGCGCGGTCCGCTCGATGAGGCAGCGCTCGGCGGTGCAGACGCTGAAGAGCACCGTGCCTGAGACCCGGCGCAGCCCTGCACCCGGCGTGAAGGGGAGCGCCAGGGTCTGCTGGCAGATCTCCGCGGCCCGTCCCGGGCAGGGGGTGCTGGCTCCCGCGGCGAGCGGGACGCGTGGACCGCCGAAGGTGACAGTCGACCGGTCGTCTGGCCTGAAGGCGACCGGGTACTCCAGGTTGATGTGATGGCCGGCGCGCGCGATGAGCTGGACGATCGCGGTGGCCGCCACCCCGGCGCGCAGTGGCGTGGGGAGCCCGAGGGTGACGGCCCAGGCGGTCGCCTCCTGGTGCGACGGTGGCAGCGACGCCGGCACCGGCTCCAGCCCCCTCGCCGGGGTGGCGAGGAGCAGCAGGGCGAGGCCCAACAGGCGGGTGGGCGCCGTCACCGGGCTCAGCGTGTTCACTGGGCGTACTTGACGCCGCAGCCGTAGGCCTTGGTGCTGGAGACCTTGACCGGCCGGCCGGCGCGCAGGTCGTCGACGGCGGCCGCGGCGTACTCCACCAGCGTGCCACCCTGCGGCGAGGCGCGCTCACCATCGGGCGAGTTGTCGACCGCCCCCCGGTAGGCCAGCTTCCCGGCCGCGTCGATCACGAAGAGGTGCGGCGTGTTGGTGGCGCCGTAGGCCTTGCCGACCGTCCCGGCCTCGTCGAGCAGCACCGGGTGGCCGATCTTCCAGTCGGCCCGGGCCTTGCGGTTGAGCTCCGCGCCGGCCCCCTGCTTGCCGGGAGCGCCCGAGTTGATGGCCAGCCAGATCACCCCCTGCTTCGACGCCTTCGCAGCGGCGTCGACCAGCGAGCCCTTGGTGTGGGCCGCCACCACGTAGGGGCAGCCGGGGTTGAACCACTCGAGCACCACGATCTTCCCCTTGAAGTCGGCGAGCCGGACCGGCTTGCCGTCGAGGTCGGAGAGCGTGAAGTCGGGGGCCGGCTGGCCCACCTCGGCGGCGGTGGCGGCGAGGGGAGCGGCGGTGAGGAGGACCAGGCAGGCGGCAAGTGGGCGGATTGTCATTCTGTTCCCCTAATCGCCGGCCAGCCCAAACGCTACCCACGCCGCTCGCACGCCACCCGAGAGGCTGGACAGGTCCCGCCAGGGGTGCTGCTTCGTGTCGGACTCCTTCGGTCGAGCCCCACCGGGGTGGTTACTTTCCTCACATCGAGTGTTGTCATCCCGCACCTCGCGTGAAGGTCTGGCCGGATCCAGTCACGTTGCTGGTGACCGCCCTGGAGGAACTCATGTCCCTCGTCCCCCTCCTTGCTTCTCTCACCCTCGCGGCCTCGTCCCACCCGGTGCTTGCCCCCCTCGACGAGGTCTACCCGTCGCTCGAGGCGCTCTACCTGGATCTGCACCAGCACCCCGAGCTGTCGCTCCAGGAGCGGGAGACCGCCGCGAAGCTGGCGGCGCGGCTCAGGGCCCTCGGCTACCAGGTGACGACCGGCGTGGGCGGCCACGGGGTGGTTGGCGTGCTCCGCAACGGCACCGGGCCGACGGTGCTGCTGCGCACCGACATGGACGCGCTGCCGATCAAGGAGGAGACCTGGCTGCCCTTCGCCAGCACCGTCACCTCGAAGAACGCCGCCGGTGAGACGGTCCCGGTGATGCACGCCTGCGGCCACGACGTCCACATGGCCAGCTGGCTCGGCGCGGCGACGCTGCTGGCCCGGTCGAAGGACCGCTGGCGCGGCACGCTGGTGCTGGTCGGCCAGCCGGCCGAGGAGCTGCTCAGCGGGGCCCGGGCCATGATTGCCGACGGCCTCCTCACCCGCTTCCCCCGGCCGGACTTCGCCCTGGCGCTCCATGACAGCTCCGGAATACCCAGCGGGAAGGTGGCCCTGGTCCCAGGGTACATCTACGCCAACGTCAACGACGTGGAACTCACCGTCTACGGCACCGGAGGCCACGGAGCCATGCCGAACCGCGCCGTGGACCCGATCCTGATCGCGGCGCGCATCGTGGTCACGCTCCAGGCCATCGTCTCCCGCGAGGTGAACCCGTTCGATCCGGCGGTGGTGACCGTGGGCTCGATTCACGGTGGGACCAAGAGCAACATCATCCCCGAGGAGGTGCGGCTCCAGCTCACCATCCGCTCCTACAAGGACGAGGTGCAGGACCACCTGGTCTCGGCCGTCGAGCGCATCGCCAGGGCCGAGGCGGTCGCAGGGCGATCGCCAAAGGAGCCGCTGCTCACGGTCGGCCCCAGGACCGCCTCCATCCTGAACGACGCCGCCCTGGGAAAGCGGCTGACGACGGCCCTGTCCCGGTCGCTCGGTGCCGAGAACGTGGTCGAGGGGAAGCCGGTCATGGCCTCGGAGGACTTCACCGAGCTTGGGCGCGCCGGGGTCCCGACCTTGATGTTCTGGCTCGGGGCCGCCGAGCCGAAGGCGCTCGCCGCCGCCACGGCGGCGGGCAAGGGGCTCCCCGGCCCCCACAACCCGAGATTCGCTCCCGACCGTGAGCCGACCATCCGGACCGGCACCTCGGCGCTGACCCTCTCGGCCCTCGAGCTGCTTGCGGCGCCCCCTTGAGCGGCTAGATGCGCGTCAGCCTCGCCAGCAGCGCCTTGGCGGGTGGCGCGCCGAGCCGCTCGAAGAGCGCCGGCTTGACCTCCATGGTGGCGAAGAGGCTGCGGAAGGCGTCGCGGATCTCGTACTCGTCGACACGGCGCGGCCCCGGGCCGGGCGGCTCCTCGGTCGACCAGCAGAGGATGAAGAGGTCGGAGCCAGAGGCGGTCACCTCGGCCAGCGACTCGGCGTAGCGCCGCCGGTCGGGGTTGGAGAAGACGTGGAAGAGGCCGACGTCGATGACGGTCTCGAAGCTCTTGCGCAGCCGCCCGAGCTCGAGGGCGTCCCAGGCGTGGAACTGCGCCGGCAGCTTCTGCACCGCCGCCTTCTGGCGGGCCCGCTCGATGGCGGTGTTCGAGCCGTCGAGGCCGAAGACGGCGTGCCCGCGCCCGGCCAGGTAGAGGGCGTTCTCGCCGGTGCCGCACCCGATGTCGAGGACCGAGCCGACGATCAGCCCGGCCTCGGCGAGCGCCACGATCTCGCCCTGGGGGCGGCCGATGTCCCACGGGGCGTCGCCGTCCCGGTAGCTGGCCTCGAAGTCGCGTCTCGGCAGGTCGCTCATCCGTTCTACTTGCCCCGGCCGAGCGCGGCGCGCAACACTGCCGCCATGCCCTTCGCGCGCGCCGTCGCCGCGCTAGGGCACGGCCGGCAGCGCCGGCACCAGCCCAGGCACGGCCACACAGTTGGCCTCGCTGCCGCCGCTGCAGGCCAGGTGGCTGGGGCAGGAGATGTCGAGCGGGTCGTTCACCCAGGTCAGGCAGGCGTCGGCGGTCCAGCACTGCTCGAAGCCCCCGATCGGCGCCTGGGCGCCGGCCCGCGTGAACTCGACCCGGTCCCGACCGGCGCCGCTGGCGTCGAAACCGGCCGTCACCGCCAGCAGGTCGCCCGAGCCGTTCCTGAAGGCGAAGTCGAAGCGGCCACTCCCGTCGGTGTAGCCGGCGAAGCCGTAGTCGAACTGGACCAGGCCGAACCCCTGGGACTCGACGGCGGGGAGCATGGTCAGGTGCGAGACGCGCGGCGAGCCGCTCCGGTCATAGCGGACGCTCATGGCGCCGTGGGGCGTATCGGCATCCTGCATTCCCATGGCCCAGACGGCCGAGAAGTCGAGCTCGAGCTGGCCGCGCCCGCGCGAGGCCGAGGCGCCCACGAAGGTGCCGAAGAGGATGGGCGTGAAGGCGACGGCCGACCCCCGCCTCCGGGCCTCGAAGGAGTAGGCGTAGCGCGGGTCGGGGACGGCGGCGGCCGGCCAGGTGCGGGTGAAGACGATCTGGATCTCGTTGCCCGGGTGCTCCTTGTCGTCGAACGGGCCCCAGCGCCGCAGGTCCTGCTCGCGGTGGGTGGGCGGTTGGCGGCGCACCACGTCGACCAGCCCGAGGATCCAGTCGATGCCGCGGTTGACGTCCTCACCGGTCTTCTCGGCGGAGAGCCAGGTCTCCGCGGTGCCGAGGCCGGTGCAGGCGGCGACCGCGCCCAGCGGCGTGGCCATCCGCGCCAGCGGCGCTCCGGCCGACGGCACCGCCACGCGGAGCTCCTCGCGCCGCGGCAGCGCCTCGACGAAGCGGATGTCCTCGTTTGAGAAGTTGCCGCACCCGGCCAGCAGGAGCAGCGAGAGCGAGACCGAGGAGAGGCGGTGCGGCCGTTCAGTCGGAGAGCGCATATTCGATCCCGATGAGTCCCTCGGCGTAGCCGAGGCTCATGTTCTTGTCGACGTTGTAGAAGAGCCAGCCGACCCGGGCCCGGGCCACGGCCGCCAGGCGCGGCGTGAAGTGCCAGGCCGCCGCCCCCACCAGCCCCGGGGTCACCGTGAAGAAGTACTGGCCGGGGAGCTGCTCGGCCTGGTCGAAGGTCCGGCCGAGCCAGATGAAGGCGACCCGACCCCCCGCAGAGAGCGTGGCGCGCCCCGGACGCCACTCGGTCCAGAGCGAGGCGCCGCCCGAGAGCTCGGTGAAGCGGACGCCGATGGGGTCGAGCCCCTCGAGCCGGAGCGTCCCCTGCCCCCCGCCGGTCGACAGGTCGAGCCCCCAGGCCAGGCCGTGCCCGAGGTCGTCGCGGACGGCCAGCTCGACCCCGACCAACGTGGCCGGCGGAAAGAGCCCGTCGCGGGCGGCCGCGTCGAAGAAGCGCTGCCCGCCCACGCTGGCCAGCAGCGACCAGGTCGAGCCGCCATACCCCTTCTGCGGATCGCGCGCGAGCGCCACCCGGTCCATCTGCGCCTCGTCGACCAGCGCCGGCCCCTCGGTCACGGTGACCGTGGCCACCAGCAGTCCGTCCTCGGCGAGGAGCCGCTTCTTGACGGTGTAGCGGCCGGGCGGCAGCGAGAGGCGGCGCTCGACCCCGGCCGGCTTGGCGACCTCGGCCACGGCGCGCCCCGAGGCGTCGAGCACCACGTAGACCCCAACGAGCCTCGCCGGGAAGAGCAGGCCGCCGGCCCAGGGCGCCAGGTCGGTGAGGACCACGTCCCCGGCGCCGCCCAGGTCGTAGAGGAAGACCGGGTGCTGCACGCCGCCCGCCGAGCCGGCGGTGTCACCAACCGTCCTTGCGTAGGCGTAGGCGTAGGCCTCGGCCAGCGTCACCCTGCGATCGCCGGAGGCGTCGGCGTCGCCGAGCAGCCCCGAGGCGAGGTGGTGCGTGAAGTAGGAGGCCCCCAGCGCGTCCGACTCCTGCGAGTCCTCGTCGGCCGCCGAGGAGGCGATGATCACCAGCCCGCGCGGCCCGGCCTCGCGCGGCGCCATCACGTCGAAGGCCGGCGCCGGGCGGATCCCCTTGGTCCTGGCGATGGCCCCCGAGCGGCAGGCGTCGAAGAGCCCGATGCGGACGTCGGCGGGCGCCGACTGGAGCGCCTCGCGCAGGTCGGCCAGCGGCAGGCCGCCGCCGCCGAAGCGGAGCGCGCCCTCCCTGGCGTGGCCGGAGAAGTAGACCATCAGGACGGTGGCCTCTCCGGTGGCCTGGGCCGCAGCGATTCGCGTCGAGAGGTCGGCCAGGGCGCTGCGGAAGGCGCGCACCCCGGAGGAGAGGAGCAGGGTGGCGTCCCCGGGGCGGACGCCGCCGACGCGCGTCAGGATGCCGTGGATTCGCCGGGCGTCGCGCTCGGCGTGGCGGAGCCGCTGCGTTCCCGGCCCGCCGTCCGGCTCGCCGGCCACCAGCGCGAAGCGGCGCGGCTCGGCCAGCGTCGGACCGGCCGCGGCCAGCGCCAGCGCCACGCCCAGGGCGCGGGTGAAGCGGAGGCTCACGGGGCGCCCCGGACCAGTGGCAGCACCAGCACCTCGACCGACGAGGCCGGACCGGCCGGGGCCGGGTCTCCGGCGCCGAGCCGGGTGAGGAGCGCCGTCCCGTCGACCGGCCGTTCGCCGAGCACCACCACCAGCCGGCCACGCCGCCCGGTCCACTCGAAGGCCTCGGCCAGCGGACCCGGCGAGGCTGGACCGGCGTGGAGCAGGGCCGGGCCGTCCTCGTCGACCAGCGCCACGGCCACGAAGGCATGGCGGGCCGGGGCCAGCGTGAGCCGCAGGGAGGCGCCGGCCGGGATCGGCTCGCCGGGGTGGAGGACGCGGACGCCGCTCCCCTCCCGGACCAGCAGCTGGACAGCCGCCCCGCCCTTGATGCGCGTGCCGTCGTCGCCGGTGAGCGGGTGATCCCGGAGCCGCGAGGAGAGCAGCGGCGCCGCCGCCGCCACCGCCAGGCCGGCGGCGAGGGCGAGCGGGACGGCGCGTCGCCAGGCGGGTCGGGGCGGGCGGGCCTGCGCACGGGCCAGCTTCTCGGCCACACCGGCGGCGAAGGCGTCGAAGGGCAGGTCGGCGGCCAGCGCCCGGCGCTCCGCCTCCAGGCCGGCGGCCGCCTGCTGGCACCGGTCGCAGGCGGCGAGGTGGGCCTCGACGCGGACCCGCTCGTCGCCGGAGAGCTCGCCGGCGGCGAGGCGGCGCAGGCCGGTCACGCTGCAGGCCACGCCGGGACCGCCGAGGGTGAGGGTGGTCATGGCAGCGCCTCCGGATCCGGAAGGGTGAGGCCGGGGAAGGCCTCGGAGAGCGCAGCGCGGGCGGCGCCGAGGAACTTGCGGAGCCGCTTGCGGATGGTGGGGAGGCTGCGGCCGGTGGCGGCGGCGATCTCGACCTGGGTCAGCTCGTCCACGAAGTAGAGCACGGCGATCTCCTGGGCCTCGGCCGGCGCGACCGAAAGCAGCGCCCTCACCAGCTCGCGGGTGTCTGGCTCGATGCCCCGCTCGCGCCGATCGCGGGTGAGCGTGGCCAGCTCGGCCGGCCAGGCGGCGCGCCCGGCGCGGCGCAGGTTGAGGCAGTGGTTGGTGGCGACGCGGAGCAGCCAGGCGGTGGGGGACGCTGCGCCCTGGAACTCCGGGAGCGCCCGCAGCGCCGTGACGAAGACCTCCTGTGTCGCGTCCTGGGCGGCGTCGCGGTCGCGGAGGAGGTAGCGGCAGCGGCCGAGCACCATGGCGGCGTGGCGGCGGTAGAGCTCCTCGAGCAGGCCGGCGCCCGGGGCGCCGGGCGCGTGGGTGGACGAACCCGAAGGCTCGGGCCGTCCACCCCTGATGACCTCGAGGTGCGCCACGGACCCCGTGACTACGGCACCACGATGGTGACCGGCTGGGCGTCGGCGTAGACGCAGAGCCCGGCGTCGCCGCGGAGCGGATCTCCGGCCGGCCCCGTCCCGTCGAAGGTCATGCCGTAGTCGGGGGCGCCGTCCCAGCACTGGCTGAAGGAGACCGAGGTGCTGTCCGGGGCCGGGGCGGTGATCACCAGGTCGCCGCGGCCACCCGTGGCCTTCCAGCGGGTGTGGAGGGTCTTGGTGGCGAGGTCGACGGCGCCGGCGTTCCCGGCCAGGTAGGCGACGTTGCGGAAGCCGAGCTGGAGATCCCCCGTGGCCCCGTCCGGTTCGGCGGCGAAGGCGTAGACGGCATTGGTCCGGTTCGGGTAGGCGGACGAGGTGGTGGTCCCCGGGTCGTCGTTGTTGCGGGCACCGAGGAAGGTGGCGTTGATCCTCACGCCGCCGCGGGCGTCGTAGTCGATGGCCAGCGAACCGAAGTCCCGCTGGACCTCGCCGGCGGCGTGGTCGAGCGCGGCCCAGGCGCCGTCGAAGTCGGCGTGGAAGGAGCCGTGGCCCCGGGCGCGCTGCGAGCCGGGGTAGGCGCGGCCGGAGAGGAGGTCGGTGAACGGGGCGCCGGGGTTCGACTTGGGCTTTCCCGAGAGCGCCCAGAGGTAGCCGTCGCCGGCGCGGGTCACCACCAGCTTCCAGTCGTTGAGCTCGGCCGGCCTGGAGCCGGGGCCCCAGGTGCAGGAGTCCTGGTCGCAGCGGGTCGGCGGGACCATGTCGACGAACCAGGCCACCGGGGCGAGCGCCCAGAAGACGCCGGCGTTGATGGTGGAGGCGAAGACATGGGAGATGACCGCGGTCGGCGCCTTGACGACATTGCCTGCGGCGACGGCGCTGGCCTCGGCCTGGCCCACCGAGGCCAGGGTGGCCGGGCCGCCGGGGTCTGGGGCGCCCACCCGGACGACCTCGCTGCGGGGCATGGCGGCGCCGATCTCGGCGGCGGTGAGCTCCTGCGTGGCACAGGCGGTGGTGAGCAGGAGCGCGGACAGGGCGGCGATCATCTTCATCGGAAACCTCGGTGTGGCGGCCGGCCCATTCCGGCCCTCCATGAAGGAGACACGCTGCCCCCTTCCGAATGGAAAGGTGCCCGGCGAATCGGTGAATCGGCGGCGGACAGGTGGCACGGTATCTGGAATCGGTCCCCCCTGGCACCTCCCCGCACCTCCCCGAACGAGCCGGCGATGGCGCGGCCTGGCCGACGCGTGGTACGGCGCGGGGCACGGGATGAACCACGGCCACACCTACCGCGAGCAGGTCGACCAACGGGGCGCCGGCCGCGCGGTGCTCACCCACCTGGCCGAGCGGTTCGAGCAGGCCAGCGCGGCCGAGTGGCAGGCCCGCATCGACGCCGGGCAGGTGACGCTCGACGACGCGCCGACCCGCGGCGAGGTGCTGCTGCGCGCCGGGCAGTGGCTCTGCTGGGCCCGCCCGCCGTGGGAGGAGCCGGCGGTGCCGCTCGACGCCGCGGTGCTCCACGAGGACGCGCTGCTGCTGGCGGTGGCCAAGCCGCGCGGCCTCCCGACCATGCCGGGCGGCGGCCTCTACCTCGAGCATACGCTGCTGGCGGTG
>JANMRY010000155.1:0-7786 GCA_031388695.1 Anaeromyxobacter sp.
ATCGACTGGATCCTCTCGCTCCCCTGGTTCGAGTACACCGAGGACAAGCTGGAGATCGCGCTGGCCGAGAAGATCCTCGACGAGGACCACTACGGCCTGAGGAAGGCCAAGGAGCGGATCCTCGAGTACCTGGCGGTGCAGAAGCTGGTCGACCAGCTCAAGGGGCCCATCCTCTGCTTCGTGGGACCGCCCGGCGTCGGCAAGACCTCGCTGGCCCGCTCCATCGCCCGCGCCATGGACCGGCGCTTCGTCCGCATCAGCCTGGGCGGCGTCCGCGACGAGGCGGAGATCCGCGGCCACCGCCGCACCTACATCGGCGCGCTCCCGGGCAAGCTGGTGCAGTCGCTCAAGAAGGCCGGCAGCGGCAACCCGGTCATCCTGCTCGACGAGGTCGACAAGATGTCGACCGACTTCCGCGGCGACCCCTCCTCGGCGCTGCTCGAGGTGCTCGACCCGGAGCAGAACCACACCTTCGTCGACCACTACCTCGACCTCGACTACGACCTCTCCAAGGTGATGTTCATCTGCACCGCCAACACCTTGGGCGGGATCCCGCTGCCGCTGCAGGATCGCATGGAGGTGATCCGGCTGGCCGGCTACACCGATCTCGAGAAGCGCTCCATCGCCGAGCGCTACCTGATCCCGAAGCAGCAGGAGGCCAACGGGCTGGGGAGCACCAAGCTCACCTTCCGCCGCTCGGCGCTCCGCTTCCTCGTCGACCGCTACACCAAGGAGTCGGGGGTGCGTTCGCTGGAGCGCGAGCTGGCCAGCGTCTGCCGCAAGCTGGCCAAGGAGCTGCTCAAGAAGGGGCCGCCGGGCGAGCAGGGGTTCGTGGTCACCGAGCGGCTGGTGCAGAAGCTGCTCGGCCCCCCGCGCCACCGCCACGGTGTCGCCGAGATCGAGGACCAGGTCGGGCTCACCACCGGGCTGGCCTGGACCGAGCTGGGCGGCGAGCTGCTCACCGTCGAGGCCACGGTGATGCCGGGCAAGGGCAAGCTCACCATCACCGGCAAGCTCGGCGACGTCATGCAGGAGTCGGCGCAGGCGGCCATGAGCTACGTGCGCAGCCGCGCCGAGGTGCTGGGGCTGGAGAAGCGCTTCCTCGAGACCATCGACGTCCACGTCCACGTCCCCGAGGGGGCCATCCCCAAGGACGGCCCGAGCGCCGGCGTCACCATGGCCACCACGCTGGTCTCGGCGCTCTGCAAGATCCCGGTGCGACGCGAGGTGGCCATGACCGGCGAGATCACGCTGCGCGGCCGGGTGCTCCCCATCGGCGGCCTGAAGGAGAAGGTGCTGGCGGCCCACCGCGGCGGCATCACCAAGGTGCTGCTGCCGCGCGAGAACGAGAAGGACATCCGCGAGATCCCGCGCCGGGTCCGCGAGAAGATGGAGTTCGTGCTGGTCGACTCGGCCGACGAGGTGCTGCGCCACGCCCTGCGCCTCGAGCACCCCGAGGAGTTCCTCCGCCCCCGGCCGGTGCGGCTCCCCGAGCCGCCCGCCGAGGGGACCAGCCCGCTCGCCTGACCGGCCGGCTCACCAGGCCAGCCCGCGCCTGGCCGGCGCGCCGGCGCCGTCTCGTCACCTCGCCTGGAGCCGGGCGTAGTAGCGGTGGGCCCCGCGCGCGCTCGGCAGCGGCGTCAGCCCGAGCCGGGCCAGGTCCCAGCCCGGCGCCCCGTCCTTCACCACCACCGACCGCCGCGCCACTCGCCGGGCCTCCTGGATCGCCGCCGCCTCGAGCGGGCGGGCATCGGCCAGCGCCCGCACCAGCTCGAAGCCACCTGGCTGGGCGCGGGCGTGGCGGAACATGGGGTCGAAGACCACCAGGTCGAAGCTGCGGTCCGGGAGGGCGCGCAGCGCCGCGAGGTGCTCGGCGGCCCGCACCTCGATGCGCCGGGCCGGCGCGGCCTCGAGGCGTCGCAGCCCCTCGGCCACCCAGGCGGCCAGCAGCGGCGCCGCCTCCAGCGCCACCACCCGGCCGGACGGGCCGCAGGCGGCGGCCGCCACCAGCGCGTCGGCGCCGAGGCCGAGCGTGGCGTCGAGCACCACGTCGCCCGGGCCGATCCCGGCCGCCTCGAGGAACGGATCGTGATCGGTGGGCGAGACCGGCCGCCCCTCCAGCCGCGCCTCGGTCCGGCGCATGCGCAGCACCCCCATGCCGGCAGACCAGCGCTGCTCGGCCTCGGCGGTGGCCAGCAGGGCGGCGCGCGAGGAGAGGACCAGCGCCGCCCCGGCGCCGGCGCGCGACAGCACCAGCGAGAGCCGGTCCTGGCCGCGCGGCGCGAAGGGCAGGCCGTGCCGGGTGGCCGCGGCGCGGGCCTCGGCCTCCTCGGCGGGGGCGGGGCGGAGCGGCGTGGTGACGACGGCGAGCACGGCGGCAACCTGCCTCGCGGGGAGGCCGGGGCGCAAGGGCGGTTTCCACCCCGCTCGAGCCCGAGAGGTGGAATGCTAGGGCGGATGGACGCCAGCTTGCGCAGGAGGATGCTCGGGCGGCTGCTCCCGGTCGCCATCGGGTTGGCGGCCGTCGCCAGCGGCGGCATCTACCTCCTGGAGCGGCGCAGCATCGACCAGCGCATCTTCTCCCTGGCGATCGAGCAGACCCGGGGCCTGGCGATCCACCTCGGCTTCCTCGACGAGCCCGGGCGGCCCGACTACGACCAGGTCCGCGCCCGGCTCAGGGACCACGTCCTGTCCGAGCACATCAACGAGGGCCACTTCGTCGCCATCGAGATCTACGACCTCTCCCGCCGCAAGGTGGTGGAGGCCACCCATCCCGGCTTCCTGCCGGTGGAGCGGGCGGTGGACACCCTGCACCTCGTGCCCGACCCCGCCGAGCCGTACGCCCACGCCTGGCTCACCCTCGACGGCGTCTCCTACGTCCAGGTGCTGGCGCCCCTCGAGATCGCGGGGAAGCGGGTGGCCTGGTTCGACGGGACCTTCCGCGTCGACCCCGCGGTCATGGGGAAGATGAACCGTGAGCTGGCCATCTCGGTGCTGCTGGTGGCGCTGGTGGTGCTGGCCACGGCGCTCGCCATCTACCCGATCCTGCTGCGGCTCAACGGGGACCTGCTCAGGCTCACCGACGACCTGGCCTACGCCAACATGGGCATGCTGGCCGCGCTGGGGAGCGCGGTGGCGCGCCGTGATCGCGGCACCAACGCCCACAACTACCGGGTCACCATCTACTCGATCCACCTGGCCCGGGTGCTGGGGCTCGACCACGAGCAGATCCAGGGCGTCATCAAGGGGGCCTTCCTGCACGACGTCGGCAAGATCGGCATCGCCGACGCCATCCTCCGCAAGCCGGGGCGGCTCACCCCGCAGGAGACCACGGTCATGCAGGCCCATGTCCGCTACGGCGCCGAGATCGTGGGCAAGTTCGAGTGGCTCAAGGACGCCCTCGACGTGGTCCAGTGCCACCACGAGCGCTTCGATGGAAAGGGCTACCCGGCCGGCCTGGTGGGGGAGCAGATCCCGCTGGCGGCGCGGATCTTCGCGGTGGTCGACGTCTTCGACGCCCTCACCACCCGCCGCCCCTACAAGGACGCCATCCCGCTCGGCGAGACCTTGCGGACCCTGGAGGAGGAGCGGGGGACGCGCTTCGACCCGGCCGTGCTCGACGCCTTCCTGGCGCTGGCGCCCGAGCTCCACGTGCTGGTCTCGGGGGCCGACGAGCTCAAGCTCACCAGGATGCTCGACCGGCTGCTGATCCACTACTTCCCGGCCCCGAGCGGCTCCACGGCGGCGCGGGCGCCGCTGCGCCTGGGGCTGGCCCCGCGGGCCGCCGCGCACGTGGGCACCGGCGACCTGGCGCTGACGCCGGCGCCGATCTCCAGGCCGATCCCCGCGCCGGCCACCGACCAGCTCGGCTACCTGACCGGCTCCTGGTCGCTGGAGGGGACAGCCAGGATCCCCGGGGCCCCGCCGGACCCCTTCGGCGAGGACCCGCTCCACGACGACCCCTTCCGCGACTACAAGCCGCCGGACGATCCCTTCCGGAGGTAGGCGCGGCGCCACCATGAGCGAACGGCTCCGCACCCTGCTCAGGCTGGCCTGGCCGATCGTGGTCTCGCGCTCCGCCCAGGTGGTGGTCGGGGTCTCCGACGCCGTCATGGTGGCCCACCTCGGCGCCACCGCGCTGGCCGCCACCACCACCGGGGCCATGAACGTCTTCTCGCTGCTCATCCTGCCCATGGGGGTGGTCTTCATCGTCTCCTCCTTCGCCTCGCAGCTCTTCGGCATGGGCGACGCCGCCGGGGCCCGGCGCTACGCCTGGTACGGCCTCGGCGTGGCGGCGGTGACCCAGCTGGCCGGGGTGGCGGCGCTGCCGGCGGTCGGCTCCCTGCTCGGCCTGCTCGATCTCGCCCCCGAGGTGCGGGCGCTCATGACCGACTACCTGGTGATCCGGCTCTGGTCGGGCGGGGCGGCCATCGGCCTGGAGGCGCTCGGCAACTACTACGGCGGGCTCGGCGACACCCGGCGCCCCATGCTGGCCCAGGTGGCCGCCATGGCGCTCAACGTGGCCGGCAACTGGCTGCTCATCGACGGCCACCTCGGCCTCCCGGCGCTGGGCGTGGCCGGCGCGGCGATCGCCTCCTCGGTCTCCACGGTGCTCGCCTTCCTCGGCCTGCTGGCCGGCTTCTGGATGGAGGGGCGGCGGCTCCCGGCCGGGCGGGCCCCGCTGCGGCTCGCCGAGCTGCGGCGCATGCTCCGCTTCGGCCTCCCCTCCGGCTTCAACTGGTTCTTCGAGTTCTTCGCCTTCAACTTCTTCGTCACCGTCATCGTGGCCGGGCTCGGCACCACCACGCTGGCGGCCCTCATGGCGGTCTTCCAGGTCAACTCGGTCGCCTTCATGCCCTCCTTCGGGATGGCCAGCGCCGGCGCCATCCTGGTCGGGCAGGCGATCGGGGCCGGGCGCAAGGACGAGGTCCCGGGGCTGGTCTGGCTCACCTTCCGGGTCTGCGCCGCCTGGCAGGTGCTGGTCGGCCTCGTCTACCTGGCCATCCCCGGCCTGGTCTTCGCCCCCTTCGCGGTCGACCCGGTCAGCGGGCCGGCGCTGCAGGAGGTGGGGCGGCGCATGCTGGTGCTCTCCACCGCCTGGCTGCTCTTCGACGCCGCCGCCGCGGTGCTGGGGGAGGCGCTGCGCGCCGCGGGCGACACCGCCTACACGCTCTGGGCCCGGCTGCTGGTCGCCTGGGGGCTCTTCGTCCCCGGCGCCTGGATCTCGGTCCGGGTCTTCGGCGGCGGCGACCTGGTGGCGGTCGGCTGGCTGGTGGTCTACCTGGCGGCCCTGGCGCTGGTGCTCTGGCTCCGCTTCCGGGGCGGCGCCTGGCGGCGGCTCACGCTGGTGGAGCCGGTCCTCGCCGAAGTGCACTAGACTGCCCGGCTCCGGAGGCCACCCATGCCCGTCATCACCTGCATCGAGGACCTGCGCCGGCTCGCCGAGCGGCGCCTGCCGCGGATGTTCTACGACTACGCCGACAGCGGCTCGTGGACCGAGAGCACCTACCGCGCCAACCAGGCCGACTTCGAGCCCATCCGGCTGCGCCAGCGGGTCGCCATCGACATCTCGACGAGGAGCACCCGCACCCGCATGGCCGGCGCCGACGTGGCCATGCCGGTGGCCATCGCCCCGACCGGCCTGACCGGCATGTACCACGCCGACGGCGAGATCCTGGCGGCGCGGGCCTGCGAGCGCTTCGGCGTGCCCTACACGCTCTCGACCATGAGCATCTGCTCCATCGAGGAGGTGGCGGCCGCCACCAGCGCGCCGTTCTGGTTCCAGCTCTACGTGATGCGCGACCGCGACTTCATCGGCCGGCTCATCGATCGCGCCAAGGCGGCCCGCTGCAGCGCGCTGATGGTGACGCTCGACGTGGCGATCCTCGGCCAGCGCCACAAGGACCTCAAGAACGGCCTCTCGGCGCCGCCGAAGCCGACGCTGGCCAACCTGGTCAACCTGGTCACCAAGCCGCGCTGGTGCCTCGGCATGCTCGGGACCAAGCGCCGCGGCTTCGGCAACGTGCTGGGGCACGTCGAGGGCGTCACCGACATGGGCTCGCTGAGCGCCTGGACCTCGCAGCAGTTCGACCCCTCGCTCACCTGGGCCGACGTCGACTGGATCAGGGCGCGCTGGGGCGGCAGGCTGATCCTCAAGGGGATCATGGAGCCCGAGGACGCCCGGCTGGCCGTCGCCCACGGCGCCGACGCGCTGGTGGTCTCCAACCACGGCGGGCGGCAGCTCGACGGGGCCCCCTCGGCCATCTCGGCCCTGCCGGCCATCGTCGAGGCGGTGGGCGGGCGCGCCGAGGTCTGGATGGACGGCGGCATCCGCTCCGGGCAGGACGTCCTCAAGGCGGTGGCGCTGGGGGCCAGGGGGACGCTGCTGGGGCGCCCCCACCTCTACGGGCTCGGGGCGCTCGGCGAGGCCGGCGTGACCCGCTGCCTGGAGATCATCCAGCGCGAGCTGGAGCTGACCATGGCCTTCTGCGGACGGACCGACGTCCTCCAGGTCGACCGCGCCATCCTCTTGCCGCCGCACGGCCCCGGGCCGATACTCGCCTCCCGCGAGGAGCCCGCATGAGCCTGCCCGTCAGCCCCATCCACGATCCGGTCGCCAACCCGGGATCCGGCAGCGACCTCTCCCCGGCCGCGGTGGCCGAGCTGGTGGCCGAGATCCGGGCGCTCGCCAAGGCAGAGGACGCCGTCATCCTGGCCCACAACTACCAGCTCCCCGAGGTGCAGGAGGTGGCCGACCACGTCGGCGACTCGCTGCAGCTCGCCATCACCGGGCGCGAGGTGAAGCAGTCGACCATCGTCTTCTGCGGCGTCCACTTCATGGCCGAGTCGGCCAAGGTGCTGGCCCCGGGCAAGCGGGTGCTGCTGCCCAACCTCTCGGCCGGCTGCTCGCTGGCCGACTCGATCACCGCCGAGTCGCTGGAGGACTGGATGGCGCGCTACCCGGGCCACGCCGTGGTCACCTACGTCAACTCGAGCGCCGAGGTGAAGGCGCTCAGCGACATCTGCTGCACCAGCGCCAACGCCGCCAGCGTGGTGCGCTCGTTGCCGCAGCAGAAGATCCTCTTCACCCCCGACAAGAACCTCGGGGCCTGGGTCAAGTCGAAGGTGCCGGAGAAGGAGATCGTGGTCTACGACGGCTGCTGCCCGGTCCACGACGTGCTGCGCAGCGCCAGCGTCAACAAGGTGAAGGGGGAGCGGCCGAGGGCGGTGGTCATCGCCCACCCCGAGTGCCGCGCCGACGTGCTGGAGATCGCCGACGAGGTCTGCTCCACCACCGCCATGCTCTCGGCGGTGGGGCGCCACCCCGAGGCCCAGACCTTCATCGTCGCCACCGAGCACGGCATCATCCACCAGATGAAGCAGCGCTGGCCCGGCAAGGAGTTCATCATCGCCGACGGCTGCATCGGCTGCCGCATGCACTGCCCGTACATGAAGATGATCGACCTGCTGATGATCCGGGACGCCCTGCAGCGCGGCAAGCACGAGATCACCGTGCCGGCCGACGTGGCCGAAGGGGCCCGCCGCGCCCTGGAGCGGATGATCGCCGTGCCGCGCGACGCCTAGGCGACCGCTCGTGATTCGGAAACAGTGGACTGGAGGCCCGTCTGTTCGGCGCGCCTTTCCTCCCGTCGGCGCCGCCGCGGCCCCGGCGGATCGGGTCCGCTTCGGCCGCTGTGCTGCGCCGCGCCACGAGGTCCTGATCGGCCTGCGTCGCGCGGCCAGGGTACGAAGGTGGGCGGCTTGGCTGCGCCGCCAGGGGATCGAC
>JANMRY010000161.1:0-3722 GCA_031388695.1 Anaeromyxobacter sp.
CAGCGGCAGCAGCGGCAGCGGCAGCAGCGGCAGCAGCGGCAGCAGCAGCGGCAGCAGCGGCAGCGGCAACAGCGGCAGCAACAGCAGCAGAAGCGGCAGCGGCAGCCGCGGCAGCAGCGGCAGCCGCGGCAGCAGCGGCAGCAGCGGCAGCAGCGGCAGCAGCGGCAGCGGCGGCAGCCGCCGCGGCGGCAGCGGCAGCGGCGGCAGCGGCAGCGGCAGCAGCGGTAGCGGTAGCGGTAGCGGCAGCAGCGGCAGCAGCGGCAGCGGCAGCAGCGGCAGCGGCAGCGGCAGCGGCAGCGGCAGCGGCAGCGGCAGCGGCGGCAGCGGCAGCAGCGGCAGCCGCAGCCGCAGCAGCGGCGGCGGCGGCGGATCGACCAAGAGCGGCTGAGCGCCGCCGCGGGCGCCTACCTGGGCTTCGGCGCCGGCTTGCCCTTCTCGAACGCCACGTTGTCGCCGTACTTGGCGACGACGGCCTTCTTGGTCTTCAGGCCGGTCGTCTCGATGACGAAGGTGGGGACGCGGCGCGCCCGCTTGTCGGCCACCCAGCGGGTCAGCTCGGCGCGGGGGCGGACAGCTCGCCCCTTGGAGCTGCGGCCGCGAGCGGACTTGCCCACGCCCTTCTTGAGCTCGGCCTCGAGGCGGGCCGCCACCATGTCGGCGATGGTCCTGGCGATGACGGAGGCGGTGCGCTTGACGACTCCCTCCATGGCGTTCTTCACGATGTCGTCGAGCGAGGCGGCGGGGCGGGGCATGCGGACTCCGGGGGGGGGTATTGATTCGAGATTGAGGTGACGGGCTAAACCAAGCGTGAATCACTTTACTCGATTTCCGGCTGCGTCAATCGGCAAACTTTGTTATCATCCCTGGCGTTCGGCGCTGCGGGCCCTCTGGCGGAACGGTAGACGCGCTCGACTCAAAATCGAGTGGGGCAACCCCCCGTCCCGGTTCGAGCCCGGGGAGGGCCATCCGCGCCGCACCCTTTTCCCTTGCGAGGGGGGCGAGCGCGCGTGTATTGCTCCGCGCTGATTCCCCTGGAGCCCCCATGTACAACCTCCTCCTCAGCCTCGCCGTGGGCGTGGTCGTCGCGCTGGCCATCGCCTTCGGCCTCGGCTACGGCTGGGTGGCCGCGGTCTTCCCCGGCCTCGTCGCCACCACGGCCCTCTACGTCTTCGTCGCCTTCCGGGTCCGCAAGCGGCTCGACGCGGTGAACGAAGTGGTCCAGAAGGAGCTCATGGCCCGCCGGGTGGAGAAGGCCATCCAGGCCCTGCAAGGCGGCTTCTCCCTCGCGCCGTGGCAGTTCCTGGTGGGCGCGCAGCTCCACGCCAACATCGGCATGCTGCGCTACCTGGTCGACGACCTCGACGCCGCGCTGCCCGACCTCGAGGCGGGGCTGCCCCGCGGCTGGCTGGCCCGCCTGGCCTACCGCGACTGGATGGGCCGGGCGATCCTGGCGGCGGCGCGCTACCGCAAGCGCGACCTGGCCGGCGCCCTGTCGCTGCTCGAGGACGCGGTCAAGGTCGGCGAGAAGGAAGGGCTGGCCTGGTCCGTCTACGCCTGGATCCTGGAGAAGGAGGGGCGGCACGAGGAGGCCATCCGCGTGCTCGGCCGCGGCGCCGCCGCGCTCCCCAAGGACGAGAAGGTGAAGGAGTCGCTGCAGGCGCTGCAGAACGGCAAGAAGCTCAAGCTGTGGAAGCTCTATGACCAGCAGTGGTACCAGTTCAGGCTGGAGCCGCCCCCGGCCCAGATGGACCCCGCGGCGAACCGCAGCCGGCGCCAGCTGTTCCGCCGCCGCTGATCCGCGCCGGCCGCACCTGCTCCCGTGGCCCTCGACCGAGGGCCGTCAGACCCTTCAAGATCCCCCGAAGCCGGTGCAGCTGCGCCCCCGCTCCACGATGAGCGGCACCTGCCGCTCGCCGCCCGAGAGCTCGAGGAAGCGGCGCATCGCCTCGGCGTCTCTCGTCACGTCGAAGTAGGTGACGGGCACGCCGCGCGCCGCGCAGTCCTCTCGCGCGGCCGCCGTGTAGGGGCACGAATCCTTCCCGTAGATCACCACCGGCTCGAGCATGGTCGGTTCTCCCCGTCTCGGCGGAAGGATACCGCCGCCTGCGCGCCCGCGCCGCGCCCTGGCCCCCGTCGGTCCCTTCGGGGTCTCGACCCTCGGTCCCGGTCCGCCCGGTTCCCTCCCGCCGACCGCCTCCGTAGACTGTCGAAGGGGGGTGCAGCATGCCGAGCCGGGACGGACGCCGGGGTGCTCGGCCCACGGGCCGCGGGCGCGTCGTGCCGATGTCGACCAGCCGGCGTGAGGCCGGTCGGCGCCGCGCCGTCCTGGCGGTGACGGCGCTCGGGCCGCTCCTCGACGCGCTGGACGACGCCGCCGAGCTCCCGCCGATCTCGGCCTCGCGCCGCGTGCGGGCCGCCGTGGCCACCGTGCTGGGCTGGCGCGCCCGGCTGGTCCCCTCCCCCTCCCCGCTGGCCACCGAGGACCACGCCCGGGTCGAGGCGGGCGTCGCCCTCATCCCCATCGCACCTGGCGCGGGGGCGCTGCGGCTCGCGGGAGGCAGCGAGTCGGCGCTTCGGCGCGTGGCGGGGCTCTGCTCGCACGCCTTCGCGCGGGCTCGCGCCCACCCGCTCGAGCCTGGTCGGCGCCTGGTCGCCCGGGCGCCGCCGCGGGTCCTGGTGGCCGGGCCGGATGCTGCGCTCCGCGCCGCCCTGGCGGACCTCCTCGGCCCGGACTTCGTGGCCGTGCAGGTGGACGGGCCGGCCGCCGCCGTCGAGGCCGGGCGCCTCGAGCCGCTCGACGCCGCCCTGCTCGACCTGGAGGCCGATCCCGACGGGCTGGCCTCGCTGGAGGCGCTCCGCTCGGACCCGGCCTGCGCCGAGCTGCCCGCCGTGGTGCTGGGCGAGCGGAGCGAGGAGGCCTCGCGCCTCCGGGCGCTGGCGCTGGGGGCCGACGTCCTCGGGTCGCCCTTCTCGGCCGCGGAGCTGCGGGCCCACCTGCACCACGCCATCGGGCAGGCCCGCGCCATGCGAGCCCTGCGCGACGAGGCCCTCACCGACCCGCTCACCGGCCTGCCCAACCGGCGGGCCCTGGAGGCCCGGCTCCACGAGGAGCTGCGCCGGGCGCGCCGGTACCGAACGCCGCTCTCCTGCATCATGGCGGACCTCGACCACCTGAAGTCCATCAACGACACGCTGGGGCACGCCAGCGGCGACCAGGCGCTGCAGGGCATGGCGGCGGTCCTTCACCGCGAGCTGCGCGCCACCGACTTCGCGGCCCGCGCCGGCGGCGACGAGTTCCTCTTCCTCATGCCGCACACCGGCGCCGCCGAGGCGCTCGTGCTGGGAGAGCGCGTGCTGCGCCGCCTGGCCACGCTCCGGCTCGGCCAGGGGCCGGCCGCCCGCGCCGTGGGGGCCTCCTTCGGCGTGGCACAGCTCGGCCCCGACGGCGATGGCCAGGCCATGGTGGATGCGGCCGACCGGGCGCTCTTCCAGGCCAAGCGCGACGGGCGGGGGCTGGTGCGCCTGGCGCACCGGCCGGACGGGGCCGCCGCCGTGGCCCAGCCGGCCTCGCCCGGCTAGCTCCAATGCCGCTCACTTAAGCACCCGGCGCTTCCGGGGGTAGTTGCTCATCTTGATCTTCACGGCCCTGGGGTAGGAGCGCTGTCGCCGCTTGGGCAGGATGAAGTGTGCGACGTCGGCACGGAGTCGGCGCAGGTGTTCTG
>JANMRY010000018.1:0-2109 GCA_031388695.1 Anaeromyxobacter sp.
TTCTGCGACAGGATCAGGTGGACGTACTGGGCGCGCTCGAAGGCCCCCGGGTCGCTGATCTGCTTCTGCGAGAGCGTCCCGCGGAACTCGTCGAGGCTGGAGTGGCCGCGCCGGTCCATCCACTCCTCGATCCCCTGGCGCACCTTGGCGAGGTGGGGGACGCCGTTGCGGGCCAGCGCCGAGGCCAGCTGCACCACGGTGGCCCCCGCCAGCAGCTGCTTGACCGCGCCCGGCCCGTCGTGGACGCCGGTCGAGGCGGCCAGGTCGAGCTGCACGCGCCCATGGAGCAGGCCGATCCAGCGCAGCGGCAGGAGCGCCTCGGAGGGCGACGAGAGGCTCATGGTGCTCAGCGGGGCCATCTTCTCCAGCGAGATGTCGGGCTGGAGGAAGCGGTTGAAGAGGACCACGCCGGCCACCCCGGTCTGCTGCAGCTGGGCCACCACGTTGGCCAGCGAGGTGAAGTAGGGCGAGAGCTTCACGGCGACCGGGATCTTCACGGCCGCCTTGATGCCGGCCACCGCCTCCACGTAGCGCCGCTCCACCTCCGAGCCGGGCAGCGACGGGTCGGCCTCCACCGCGTAGACGTTCACCTCGAGGGCGTCGGCGCCGGCGTCGGCGATCTGGCGGGCGTAGCCGGTCCAGCTGCCGGGGGCGCAGCAGTTGAGGCTGGCGATGACCGGGATGCCGAGCGCCTTCTTGGCCCGCTGCACCAGCGAGAGGTACTCGTGCGGCCCGACCCGCTGCGGCGGGAAGTAGGTGCGGGCCTCGGGGTTGGAGTCGGCGTGCTGCGCGGCCGCCTCCTCCAACAGCGTGTTGTCGGCCTCGATCTGCTCCTCGAAGAGCGAGCGGAGCACCACCGCGCCGGCCCCGTGGCCCTCGGCGGCCTCCAGGTTCTCGATGCGGTTGGAGAGCGCCGAGGAGGCGAGGAGCAGCGGGCTGGGGAGCTTCAGCCCCAGGTATTCGGTGGTGAGATCGGCCATCGGAGTTCCCCTTGCGGATCGGAGCAGTCGGTCAGGAGGTCAGGCTACCGGAGGGTGGCGGGCGTGATGATGCCACAACGGGTGTAGTGCATGCGCTGCCGTCGCGCCACCTGGGATCGACGGTTCACCGCCGCTTCCGCAGTGGCCCGGGGCGTCAGGGCTCGGGGCGGACCGTCAGGACCGGGCAGGTGGAGCGCCGCACCACCCGCTCGGCCACCGAGCCCATGAGCGCATGCTGGATCCCGGTCCGCCCGTGGGTGCCCAGCACCAGCAGGTCGGCCTTCTGCGCCTTGGCGAAGGCCAGGATCTCGTGGGCCGGCTCACCGATGGCGGTGGCGATCTCCACGTGGGCGATCCCCAGCCCCTCGGCGATCGCCTTCCACTCCGCCAGGTGGCGCTGCGCCTGCTCGGAGAGCTCGTCGAGCATCTTGCTGGAGGCCACGAAGGAGCCGTCCGGGAAGGTGTAGCCGGGGACCGGGTAGGCGTGGAAGAGCGCCACCTTGGCCCCGTAGCGCTTGGCCACCTCGGCGGCCGCCTCCAGCGCGGCCCGGGAGGCGTCGGAGAAGTCGATGGGACAGATGATCCGCTTCCAGTCTGCGCTCGGCATGTGCCGCTCCCCGTGGTTGGTCCGCGACGTCGGAACGATCCTACGCCGGTCCCGGGAAATTGGAGGCGCCCCGGAGCGGGGCCGTCGGGCGGGGGAGACGAAAACGCGCCCCGGGCCCGGCCCTTCGACGGCCGCCGGCGGGAGGGCCGTTCCCCGCAGGCCCCTCAGGGCTCTCGGTCATCCCAGCGATTCCGGCCGACCGGGGGTCTCGTGGGGCCGCGCCGGGCGTCGGTGACGAAGGAGCCGACCGCGGCCAGGGCCTTGTCGAGGAAGGCCTCGAAGCGCCCCAGCTCGTCGTCCGAGTGGGGCGGGCCCTCCAGCTCGTGCCACTCCCCCCTGGCCATCCGCTCCGGCAGCTCCTCGAGCTTCTCGGTCATCCGGGCCACCGGCTCGAAGACCAGGGTCTCGAGCAGGAAGATCACCAGCGCCGCCAGCGCCGAGGCCAGCAGCACCACCAGCACCACCACCTGGAGGCGCAGCTCGTCGACGCCGGCCAGCAGGGGCGAGATCTCGTGGCGCTCC
>JANMRY010000047.1:0-3873 GCA_031388695.1 Anaeromyxobacter sp.
GGCTTCTACGACGCCACCACCAAGCGCACCACGGTGCACCTCGGCACCACCTACGCCTTCGGCGGCGCGCTCTTCGCCTGGACCTTGGAGTACTTCCACAAGGACCTGCTGCGCGACGCCCGCGCCTACTACGACATGGTCTGGAACGTGTGGCGCTCCAAGGCCACCTTCGAGGTGAGCTGGTAATGCGCAACCACATCCTCATCGGCAGCGTGCTGCTCGCCGGCCTGACCGGCTGCGGGCTCGAGAACCTCTTCTCCAACATCGGCCGCCCGGCCAACGAGCGGCCCGCCTCCACGGTGCGCGGCGCCGTCCCGTGGAGCGGCGCGGCGGCGTCCCAGTTCCGGGTGCTGGACGGGGATGCCAACGCCATCGAGCCCTTCCAGGCGTCGGCCAGCGGATCGACGTACGAACTGCGCCTCCCGTCCACCAGTTACGCCATGATCCGGGTGCAAGGGGGAATCGGCAACGCGGTGCTTCGGGCCCTTGTGCCAGGCATCGGGGAGGAGTCGACCGCGTCCGGCGTCGATCTCGACGCCCGACAGGTCACCGAGAACCTCATCGTGGAGGCCTGGCTCAGTGCCAAGGGGAAGAGCTTCAGGCAGCTCAACGCAGGCGCCTATCTGGGCGACGGCGTCACCACCGGCACGCGGACTCTCATTCGCAAGGACTTCGACGTGGCCGGCCCAGCCCAGGACCTGCTCCACATGGTGGAGCGAGTCCTGACGCGCATCGACCCTTCCCTGAGTGGTCTCGACTTCGACTTCTTCGAGGTCCCGGTCCTTAACGCCACCTTCGACGTGACCGCCAGTCCGCTCGGCACCACCGGCTGGCTCAACCGCATTCCCCTCGACTACGATGGCGACGGAACGGCCGAGCGTGATTCGACCAAGTTCGACCTGAAGCTCAAGGCAGTGGCCGCCAGGTACAGGCCGGATGGCTGCCCGGACCCCGGCAAGGTCCGCGTCCTCTTCACGGCAGACTTCAATGCCAATAGCCTGGACGGCAACTGCGCCACGGCAAATCGCTTCAAGTGGGCCAATGACAAGCCCGGGAAGCAGCTGTTCTTCGTGGGCTGGATCCACGAGCAGTCCCCCATCCAGGATGGCAAGCTCAACCTGGCCCTCGGCGCCGGCGTGCCCAACCAGCTCGCCATGTACGACGACGGCACCAACGGCGACGAGGTGTCGGGCGACGGCATCTGGACCATCGCCTTCGACCTGCCTCGCGCCCTGCGTGTCGGCTACAAGTTCACCTGGGGCCTGCGGGGCCAGCCCTGGACCGGAAGCGAGGAGTGGCCCGGCAACTCCAGGCTCCTGGAGGTGGTCGACGTGAACGGCGACGGGTTCGTCTACCGGCGCGACGTCTTCGGCGACGAGGCCACCAACAAGGACAAGGGAAACCTCAACAACACCCTCTCAGGCAGCACCATCTCCTGGACGACCGATCTGCACGGATGCGGTCCAGAGGTTCAAGAGCAGCGTTACACGCTGCACAGCATGTGCGTGTGCGGCGCCGACTGGATCACGCCACAGTCCGTGGGGCCCCTCACCGTAGCTTGCACAGGCCCGTGAGCACCGCGCCCGGCCTGGTGACCGGGCGCGCCAAACTAGAGCGGAGGAACACAACGATGAAGCGTCTAGCGAGCATCCTGGCGGCCGGGCTGACCCTCGGACTGACCGCCTGCAGCAGCGGGGACACGGTCAACACCACCAGTTGTCAGGCCAGGGCCTTCAACGTGACCTCGCCGCCGGTCGTGCCGCCGTGCACCGTGCCGGTCAACCTGGTTGTGGATGATTCGGTCAACAAGGTCTATCTCAGCGGCGAGATGCAGTGGAAGGGATCGTTCCAGTTCGATGCCGTCACCCGGATCGCCTACCACGACGGGAGCTGGAATGGCGGCAATGGACCGTTCGCGCCGCTCTACGACGACGGCCCGTGGGACGGCTGGTCCGACACCTCAGTCAGCCCGCCGGTGACGCGTTACGGCCACGAACCCCGCGGCGCCATCGCCGGGGATCACATCCTCGGCATCACGGTCTTCGCGCCCAACACCGGGACGGCCGACGTGACCTACGAGTACGGCCTCATCGACCACGCCTTCGGCGACGGCTGGGTCTGGTACGGCTCCCAGAACGGCAACTTCAAGGTCCTTCCCGGCGCGACGACGCCCGTCACTGCACCTGGCCAGACCATGCGCCCCTTCGCCACCACGGACCTCAAGCTCACCCTCGACAAGGCCCAGCTGCCCACTACCTGCGGCGCAGCCGCCTGCGACTGGGGCACCTCGACCGTGGTGCAGGTCAAGGGCTCGGCCTGGGGCTGGGTCGACATCCCGATCTTCGACGACGGCACCCGTGGCGATGACGCGGCCGCAGATGGCGTGTACACCTTCGTCCTGTCCGAGTTCGCGGGCGCCGGCAAGCAACTGTATCACTCCGGTCTTGCGGCCACCGGTGACACGGCCCAGTTCATCTTCGCCTTCGGCCCGGGCCATCTGGGCGACGCGACGTACAAGGAGTACAAGGTGAGCTCCATCCCGCCGATGGATGGTGTGGCGGCCTATAGCAAGGCAGCCGGCGCCGGGACGTGGACCGCGCTGACCCCGCAGAACCAGGCTACAGGCGACAAGAACACCTACGTCACCATCCCGTAGGGTCGAGCGTCCGCACCATGGCCGGCGGGGGACGCTCCTCCGCCGGCCCTTCCGTTTCCGGCGTTCCTGCCAGCCGAGGGCGGGGCCCACGGCTGGGCGGCCTGGCTGGCGCTGCCGCCCGTCATGGAGGAAGCTCCGCGACGTGATCCCACCCCCAGCCCGCCTGTGCCCCGCGCTCCTCCTCGGCCTCCTCGCCTCCGGCCTCGGCGCGCTGCCCGCGCCCGCCGTCGCGGCGGCCGTCCCGGTCGCGTCCTTCGAGGATGCCGCCAACGACGCCACCGGCCCCGGCACCTACACGCCCCCGGGCGACACCGGCTACCAGGACGGCGACTTCGACCTGCGCCGCTTTGCCGTGCTCAGCGACGGCGAGGACGTGCTCTTCGTGGTGACCCTGGGCGCCGCCGTGCGGACCCCACCGCTCTCGCTGCAGACCGGCTCGACGCCGGTCCTGCTCCAGAACGGCCTCTACCTGCAGAACATCGACATCTACCTCGACACCGACCAGGCGGCCGGCTCGGGCTCGTCCGCCTGTATCCCGGGGCGGCGGGTCACCTTCGCCGACGGCCGCACCTGGGAGGCGGCGGTGGTCCTCACGCCCCAGCCCGGCCTGGCCCGTGCGGTGACTCAGGAGGTGCTCAAGCGCGCCGCCGACCACGTCGTCTTCCCCCAGGCGCTCACGGTGCGCGGGCGCACCATCACGGCGCGGGTGCCGGCCGCGCTCCTCGGCGGCCTGCCTCGGCCGGACTGGGGCTACTCGGTCCAGGTCTCCGGCGCCCGCTGGGAGCAGAGCTACGCCGTCTCCAGCCGGTTCCGTGGCGCCCACGAGCCCGACGCCTCCACGCTGCCGGTCTCGACCACCCCCGAGGCCTTCGCCTTCGGCGGCGCGCCATCCGGCGAGGCCCACCCGCGGGTGGTGGACGTGCTCCTGCCCGCCGGCAGCGACCAGGGTCGCGTGCTGGGCTCCTTCGACGCGACCAGCGGAGCCTACGCCAGGGTGCCCTTCGTCTACGGGCTGGCGCCGGGGCCGACCCCGACCCCGACCCCGACCCCGACCCCGACCCCGACCCCGACCCCGACCCCGACCTCGACCTCGACCTCGACCTCGACCTCGACATACGCGAGCAGCGCCAGCAACGTGGCCGCGCACCCCGAGCGTAGGGCCCAAGGCCCGGAGTCGAGGGGGACCCCGACCCCCAACCCCAACCCCCCCCCCCACC
>JANMRY010000076.1:0-10175 GCA_031388695.1 Anaeromyxobacter sp.
AGCACCGCAGCGGTGGTCAGTCCTACTGGATGCACCGGAGGCCAGGCGATGAATAATCCAGCGCTGATCCAGGATTACCTCTCCCGGGCACAGAACCGGCTCGCCGCCCTCGACCTGTTCTTCGAGCGCCGCGGCTACGCAGATGTCGTCCGGCTCTCGCAAGAGAGCGTCGAGCTGGCGCTGAAGGCGCTGGTGCGCTCCGCTGGGATCGAGCCACCGCGCACACATGATGTCGGCAAGATCCTCATGGACCAACCCGGGCGATTCCCCAAGGGCATCCTCGCCGAGCTCCCCCGGCTCGCGGAGATCTCGCACGACATGAGGCGGGACCTGGAGCTCTCCTTCTACGGTTCGGAGGACCTGACGCCGCTCGAGTTCTACGGGCGGAAGCATGCCGAGACGGCACGAACCGACGCCACCTGGGTGGTCGAGCGCGTCGAGTACGCCCTCGGGCTGGGCGGACCGGGGCCCTGAAACACCGAACAGGTTGAAAGGGATCTCATCACGCCACCTTGCGCTGGCCGAGCGGTTCTGTGTGCCTATCCGGTTGGCTCCACTGCATATCGGCATACAGAGCGGCAGATTCCGACCTTGCGGGAAGCCGATCGGCCAGATTACGTTAGTTAGTTCGAACTGTTGAGCAGCTTGTTATCGGCGGCCAGACCGGCAATACTTTGCCCATGATCAGTCCGGCTGACCGCCTGACTCCGTACATCCCAGAAGACCCGTCAGGCGAACTCTCGGACCTCGCTGTCGGCGTCCTGCGCCGAGCGGCTGCGCTTGGAGGGTCGCTGCGGTCGGAATTGCGCCGGCCGCTCACCGCCGCTCTTCGCCAGATGAACGGCTACTACTCGAACCTGATCGAAGGCCACAACACGCATCCCATCGACGTGGAGCGCGCGATTCGGCGGGACTACTCGGCGGATCCCGCCAAGCGCGCACTCCAGCTCGAGGGCCTCGCGCACCTCCAGGTCCAGGAGTTGCTGGACCAGCGGCTGGAGGCGGAGCCGGCAGTGGACCCGACCTCGCCAGCGTTCCTGGAGTGGATTCATGGCGAGTTCTACCAACGGATGCCGGCCGAGCTTCGCAGCCTCGCCGCGCCCGACGGACAACGGATCGAGGTGGCGCCTGGCCGCCTCCGGGAGCGGCAGGTGGCGATCCAGGACCACCTTCCGCCGGAGGCCCGGGACCTTCGGGTCTTCCTTGAGCGATTCCAGCGGGAGTACAGCCCGGGACACCTGAAGGGAGCCGCTCAACGTGTGGTGGCAGCCGCAGCGGCCCACCACCGCCTGGCCTGGATTCATCCCTTCCTCGACGGAAACGGGAGAGTTTGTCGGCTCTTCACCCACGCCTACCTCGCGCGGTGCGGAGTGGATGGGCACGGGCTCTGGACCATGTCCCGCGGTCTGGGGCGTAACCGCGAGGCCTATCTCTCCGCCCTGAACGCTGCTGACTCACCTCGGCAAGGGGCCTTGGATGGTCGTGGGAACCTGTCCAACGGCAGACTGGTCGCGTTCTGCAAGTTCTTCATGGATACGGCTATCGACCAGATCGACTTCATGAAAGGGCTGCTGGATCTCCCGGGGCTCGAGATCCGGCTCGGAGGTTACGCGGATCGCATGGTCGACCGCAGGGAGCTTCGCCGCGAGTCGCGGCGCCTGCTGCTCGATGTCTTGGCACGCGGCGAGGTCCAGCGCGGAGAAGCCGCCAGGATCACTGGTACCGGGGAGCGAGTTGGCCGCAGCATCGTCTCGGAACTTGTAGCTCGGGGCCTGCTCCAGTCCGAGACGCCGAAGGGTCCACTCCGGCTGGGATTTCCGGCGGAGGCCGTCCCCTATTACTTTCCCAAGTTGTATCCAGCTGAGGTGGAGATGGCCTCGGACGAGTTGGCCAGGCGCCATCCGGCGGCTTCTCGAAAAGGGCCTGGGCGTTAGACCGTGGAGCCAACCGGACAGGCAGACACGCGTGACAACAGACCGCCGCGGCGAAACCCCCTGTGATTCGCGGCCCGGCCTGCTCGCCGCGCTGCCCCGCCCGGACCGAGCCGCCGACGGGCATGCGCCCTACGCCCCGCTGGCCGGCTTCTCCGGCTCCTGGCCGTAGGCGTAGCCGTACCGGTAGTAATAGTAGTACTGGCCGTACTTCTGGTCGGTGATGTCGAGGTCGTTGAGCAGGCCGCCGACCACGTTGGCGTTGACGTCGCGCAGCTGGCGCACCGCCTGGCGGGCCGCCTCGCGGTTGGACTGGCCGGCCTTGAGCACCACCACGGTGCCGTCGACCTGCGTCCCCATCACCACGGCGTCGGCCACCACGCCGACCGGCGGTGAGTCGATGATGACGCGATCGAAGGCGCCGGACATCTCGGCCAGCAGCCGCTGGAAGGCCTGGGTGTGGAGCAGCTCGGCCGGGTTGGGCGGCACCGGGCCGCACGGCAGCACCGAGAGGCCGGGCACCCGGGTCGGCTGGATCACCTCGGCCAGCTTCCCCTCGCCGAGGATGAGCGAGGAGAGCCCGGCCTTGTTGGCGATGCCGAAGACGCGGTGGAGGCGCGGCCGCCGCATGTCGGCGTCGACCAGCAGCACCCGGCCGCCGCTGTTGGCCATGGTGATGGCCAGCGAGGTGGCGGTGGTGCTCTTGCCCTCCTGCGGGCCGGAGGAGGTGATCATGATGGTCTTGAGCGGCTTCTCGGGCGACATGAAGAGCAGGTTGGTCCGGATGGCCCGCAGGCACTCGGCCACCGCCGCCTTGGGCAGGTCGTGGACCACCAGATCGTGCTGGGTGCCGTCCTTGTTCCGCTCCACGGTCGGGATGATGCCGAGGAAGGTGAGGCCGAGCCGCTCCTCCACCTGCGCCTGGGTGGTGATGGTCCGGTCGAGCGACTCGGCGCCGAAGGCGAGGCCGACGCCGCCGAGCAGGCCGAGCAGCACCGCCAGCGCCAGGTTCCTCACCAGGTCGGGCCGGATGGGGCGGCTGGCGGGGCGGGCCCGGTCGAGGATGCGCACGTTGGAGACCTGCAGCATGCCGGAGACGCCGGTGTCCTTGAGCCGCTTCAGGACCAGCTCGTAGAGCCGCTGGTTGTTGTCGTAGGTCCGCTTCAGCTCCAGGTAGTCGCGCTCGTACTTGTTGAGGCCGAAGGCGTCGGTCTTGGTCTCGGTGAGCAGCTGCTGGAGGTTGCGCTCGGTCTTCTGCACCTCCTGGAACTCCTGGCGGGAGGCGTTGAGGGCGGTCTTGATCTCGTCGCGCATCCCCTGGCGCGCCTCGGCCTGCTTCTTCTCGCAGGCCTGCAGCCGGGGGTGGTCCTCGCCGTACTTGGAGCGCAGGTCGGCGCACTCGACGCGGGTCTCCACGTAGCGCATCTTGAGCTGCTGCACGGCGATGCTGGTGGCGACCGGCTGCAGCGCCTCGACGTCGGAGCCGGCCTGCTCCAGCGACTCGCCGGCGGCGCGGATGGCGTCGTTGCGGGCCTGCAGCTCGGCGCGGCGCACCCGGGCCCGGGTCAGGGCGTCGTTGATCTGGTTGAGCCGGCTGGTCACCATCGACTGGCGGTCCTCCCAGCTGGTGGCGACGATGTCGTGGTCGCGCTTGAACTCGAAGAGCGCCTTGCCGCTGCTGTCGAGCCGCTTCTCCAGCTCGCCGAGCTGCCCCTCCAGCCACTCCGAGGCGTTCTGGGTGGTCACGGTCTTCACCGAGAGGTTCTCGGCGATGTAGCTCTCGGCCAGGGTGTTGGCGATCTGCGCCGCCAGCTGCGGGTCGGCGTCCTCGTAGCGGACCCGGACGATGCGCGAGTCCTTGACCGGCTCGATCTTGAGGCTCCTGAGCAGGACCGATACCGGGTCGGCCTTCTGCTTGAGCTTCTCCAGCTCGGCCGGGTCCTTCACCTCGTCGAGGCGGAGGAAGGCGAGGTTCTGGCCGAGCTGCAGCCGGTCGACGACGCGCTGGGCCACGGTGCGGCTGGTCAGCACCTTGTACTGGGTCTCGTAGAACTCCTTGGAGTACCAGTAGCCGCCCGAGCCCGACTCGACCACCTCCTGCACCGAGTCCTTGTCGAGCACCTTGGGGGCGGCGAGGTCGATGATGATGGTGCAGGTGGCGTCGAAGATCCTGGTCTGGCGCAGCGTCACCAGCCCGGTGATCAGCACCGTGGCCAGGAAGAAGGGGATGATCAGCCAGCGACGACGGAGGATGGTGCGCCAGTAGGCCTCGAGGTCGATGGCGTCGGTGACCTCGGCCACCAGCCCCCGCGAGTCGGGCGTGTTTTGCTGCTGCTGTTCTGCCATTGGGCCGGAAATATTAGTTGATCCGTGGGTGGGAGTCCAAGGATCCGGTCTAGAATCCCCGGTGCGAATGGGCGCACACCGCAGCCGCTCGACGGCACGCCTCGGGGCCCTGCTCCTCGGGATCGCCCTGGTGGCGGCGCCGCTGCTGCGTGGCGGCGTCGACCTGCCGGTGCAGCTCGGGATCGCGGCGCTGCTCGGGGTGGCGCTCTCGCTGCTGCTCGGCGCCGAGGGGTCGCTGGCCGGGCTGGGGCTGCTGCTCGTCTTCCTCTGGTCGGGGCTGCAGGCGCTGCCGCTCTTCGGCGGGGTGGCCATCTCGCTCGACGCGCCGGCCTCGGGGCGGGCGCTCGCCTCGGCGGCGGCGGCGCTGCTCGGCTTCTGGGGCGGCTGGGCGGTGGCGGCGACCGACCGGCGGCGCGAGCTGGTGCTGGTCGGGCTGGGGCTCTCTGGCCTCGCGGTGGCGGTGGCGGCGCTGGGGGCGGCGCTGCTGCAGGCCGGCGCGCTGCTGGCCCCCACCTTCCCGTTCGTCAACCCGAACCAGCAGGCCGGGCTGCTCAACCTCTCCGCCTTCACGCTGCTCGGCCTCGGCCTGCGCCGCCGCGGGCAGGCCCGGGCGCTCTGGCTGATGGGGTTCGTGGTCACGGTGGCGGCCCTCTTCGTGACCCTCTCGCGCGGCGGCATCGGCGCCTTCTTTGGCGGGGTGGCGCTCTTCCTCACGCTGGCCACCCGCCGGCAGCTCGCCCTGCCGGCCGACGAGCCGCTCCACCCGTGGCGGCGCTACACGGCGGCCGGGCTGGTGGCGGCGCTCGGCGTGGTGGCTTACCTCGCGCTGGAGCCGGTGGTGCGCGAGCTGGCGACGCTGCGGACGGCGGCGGACGAGAGCAAGCTGGAGATGGTGCGGCCGGCGCTGCGGCTGGTGGCCGAGCACCCGTGGCTCGGGATCGGGCGCGGCTCGTTCCTGACCGTCTTCGCCGGGCTGAAGACCGAGCCGGCCGCGACCACCTTCACGCATCTCGAGAACGAGTGGCTGCAGCCGCTCATCGACCTCGGGGTGCCGGCCGGGCTGCTGCTCATCGGCCTGCTCGGCGCCGCCTGGCTGCGGGCGGCGCTGCGCCGCGACCTCTCGATGGTCGAGGTGGGGCTGCTGGCCGGCACCGCGGCGGTGGCGGCGCAGAACCTGGTCGACTTCTCGCTCGAGTACAGCGGCGTCGGCGTGCCGTTCCTGGTGGCGCTCGGGCTGCTGACGCGCGGCGGGGGGCGCTTCCGGCTGGCGCGCGGGCTGGGGGTGGCCGGGGTGGTGGCGGTGCTGGCGGTGGCGCTGGCCGGCGCCGCCCTCTGGCGGGCCCACCCGACCGACGAGGATGCGGCCGCGGTGGGGCGCGCGGCAACCGCGACCGAAGCTGCGGCCCTGGCGGAGGAGGCGCTGCGCTGGCACCGGGCCGACTACGTGCCGGCGGCGACGGTCGGCGTGCGCTGGGTGCAGGAGGGGCGCTGCGCCGCGGCCATGCCCTGGCTCCTGCGGGCCATGGCGCTCAACCCGACCGCCCCGGAGGCGCACCAGCACGCCGCACGCTGCCTGGCCGCCGCCGGGCAGGACGCCATGGCGCGGCGCGAGTACCGGCTGGCGCTGCTCTACGGGTCGGGGTCGGCGCTGGCCGAGGCGGCGGAGCGGTACCAGGCGGTCGAGGACCTGCTGCAGGTGGTGCCGGACACCGGCGATGGCTTGCTGGGGCTGGGTTACCTGCTGCTTTCGCGGCAGCGGCCGGCCGACGCGGCGCTGGTCTTCCGCCGGGCGCTCGACGGCGCGCTCGACGCCCGGGCGCTGGTGCCGCTGGCCGGGGCGCTGCGGGCGACCGGCGAGCTGGAGGAGGCGCTGCTGGTGGCGCGGCGGCGCACCGTGGAGACGCCGGCCGACCCGCAGGGCTGGACGGTGCTGGCGTCGGTGCTGGTGGCGCAGGGGCAGGGCGACGAGGCCGGCGCGGCCCTGGAGGCCGGGCTCACGGCCAGCCCCGGCTCGCCCCCGCTGGTGGCGGCGCTGGTGCAGCGCTCGCTCGCGGCGCGACGCCCGGCCGAGGCGAAGCGGCTGGCCGAGGGGATGGCGGCCCGCACCCCGCACGAGCAGGCGCAGAAGCAGCTGCTGGTGGCGGCCACCTTCGCGGCGCAGGGGCGGCTCGGCGAGGCGGTGGAGCGGGCCCGCTCGGCGGCGGCGGCGCTGCCCGACTCGCCCGGGCCGCTGATGACGCTGGCCGACTACCTGCAGCAGGCCGGCCGGATCGACGACGCCCACGCCGCGGTGGAGCGGGCCGCCTCGCTGCCGGGGCAGCGGCGCGAGGACTACGAGGCGCGGCTCTCGGACCTGTTGCGGGTGCGGGCGGCGCAGCTGGAGCGGCGGCGGCTGGAGGAGCTGGAGCGGTAGGGGCGGGGTGGACAGTGTCAGTCCCGGGGTAGATACTCACTTTCCACTCACTTCAACGGACCCGGCCATGCGCATCGAGACCACGCTTCCAGACCCCCGCGCCCAGCAGCTCGCCGAGATGGCCGACGAGCTCCAGATGTCGAAGAGCGCCGTCATCGAGGAGGCGCTCGCCCTGCTCTTCACGAGCCTGGCCGAGGCCCGTCGCGGGCGGCGCATGGCGATCATCGACGCCGAGACCCAGCGGGTCATCAGCCAGCTATCCACCCCGGCGCTGAGCCAGATGGAGTGGACGGCGAGCCGTGAGCGACTGACGCTTGGGTCGCGGGAGTTCTCGATGGCCGCCGAGGCGGTGGCCAATCCCCCCAAGGCAACGGCGGCGCTGCAGAGAGCCGTGCGGGCGAGGCGGAAGCCGAGGGGTGGGTAGAGATTCTCGACATTCTCTTGATCAAGGATAACCGTGATAACCTTCGTATAGGTGTCTAAACTTGGTATGGACCCGACCGCCAACCCATTTGCTCCAGGAGCTGGAACTGAGCCGCCTGAACTGGCTGGGCGTGAGGAGATCATCTCCAGGGCGACGGTGGCACTTGCTCGCGCCAAGCGTGGACGCCCAGCAAGGAGTGAGCTGCTTCTCGGACTACGGGGCGTTGGCAAGACCGTGCTCCTCAACAGGATCGCCGGCATCGCCGAGGGTGAGGGATACCAGACTGTCCTACTGGAAGCACCCGAGGATCGGCGCCTGGCCGACATGCTTGTTCCGCCGCTTCGGCAGTTGCTCTTCAGGATGAGCCGCATGGCCCACGGGAGGGACGTGGCGCGGCGTGGCCTCGCCGTACTCCGCTCCTTTGCAAGGGCCTTCAAGGTCAAGGTCGGCGACGTAGAGTTCACGGTCGAGCCTGAGCTTGGCGCGGCGGACACGGGTTACCTTGAGTCGGACCTCACCGAGGTGCTGGTTGCCGTTGCAGTCGCGGCCAAGGAGGCTGGAACGGCAGTCACGCTGTTTGTTGACGAGTTGCAATACCTCTCTGGAACCGACTTGGCTGCGCTGATTGTTTCTTTGCACCGGGTGACGCAGCGAGGACTGCCTTTGATCTTCTTCGGTGCCGGCCTGCCGCAGCTTGCTGGTCTCGCAGGGGAGGCGAAGTCCTACGCCGAGCGGCTGTTCGAGTTTCCAGATGTTGGTCCACTCTCCACGCTGGCTGCCCGAGCGGCCATCGCGGCTCCCGTTCGAAGAGAAGGTGTCGAGATCACCGAAGAGGCGCTGGATGAGGTCTTCAGACAGACCAAGGGGTATCCGTATTTCATCCAGGAGTGGGGGTTCCATGCTTGGGACGTGAGCGCCGCTTCACCCATCTCGGGCGAGGATGCTCGCTTGGCGTCGGAGAGGGCTCTCAAGGCCCTGGACAAGGGCTTTTTCCGGGTGCGACTCGACCGACTCACACCGCGCGAGCGTGATTACGTCCGCGCCATGGCTGAGCTGGGGCCGGGACCCCACCGTTCCGGCGAGATCGCCGCGGAGCTCCGGCTCAAGGTCTCCGCGGCTGCGCCTCTTCGGGACAAGCTCATCAAGAAGGGCATGGTCTATAGCCCTCAGCACGGTGACACCGCCTTCACCGTACCCATGTTCGATGAGTTCATGCGGCGGTCTATGCCGGCGGCGGCGGTCGCCGGAGCGAAGCGAGGAGCGACTTGACACCGGGCCGTGAACCGGTGGTGGTGCGGTTGGAACCGGAGACCAGGGGGCAGCGGGCGCTCAGGACGATCGGCAGCCGCGAGCGAGTCACCCTGCCAAGAGCGGCCGCGGACCTGAGCAGTAGGCCGGGTAGCCAAGTTGCGTGAGGGGTCTCGCCAGCGCTCGGCCGCCGAGGCGGTACACCTCTCCCCGTCGAACCTGGAATTGACGCCACCCCGGCCGACCCATAGTCTCGGCGCCCCATGCCCATCCACTGGCCAACCGAGCGGGTCGTCGTCACCGGCGGCGCCGGCTTCCTCGGCTCCTTCGTCATCGAGGAGCTGAAGGCCCGCGGCGCCACCGAGGTGCTGGTGCCGCGGTCCCGCGACTACGACCTCGTCGACATGGCGGCGGTGAAGGCGCTCTACCGGGACACGCAGCCGACGCTGCTGATCCACCTGGCCGCCCGGGTCGGCGGCATCGGCGCCAACCGCGACAACCCGGGGAAGTTCTTCTACGACAACCTGATGATGGGCGTGCAGCTCATCGAGGTGGGCCGGCAGGTGGGGCTCGAGAAGCTCGTGGCCCTGGGCACCATCTGCGCCTACCCCAAGTTCTGCCCGGTGCCGTTCAAGGAGGAGGACCTCTGGAACGGCTACCCCGAGGAGACCAACGCCCCCTACGGCATCGCCAAGAAGGCGCTGCTGGTGCAGAGCGAGGCCTACCGGCAGCAGTACGGCATGAACTCGGTGGTGCTCTTCCCGGTCAACCTCTACGGTCCGCGCGACAACTTCGACCTCCACACCTCGCACGTCATCCCGGCGCTCATCCGCAAGTGCCTGGAGGCGCGCGACCGGGGTGACGGCCAGGTGGTGGTGTGGGGAACCGGGGCGGCCTCGCGCGAGTTCCTGCACGTCCGCGACGCCGCCGCCGGCGTGTGCGACGCCGCGGAGCGCTACGACAAGAGCGACCCCGTCAACCTGGGCGCGGGGTTCGAGATCAGGATCCGCGACCTGGTGACGCTCATCGCCCGGCTCTGCCACTTCGAGGGCCAGGTCGTCTGGGACGCCACCAAGCCGGACGGCCAGCCGCGGCGGATGCTCGACACCTCCCGCGCCGAGCGCGAGTTCGGCTGGAAGGCGCACATCGGCTTCGAGGAGGGGCTCCGCGAGACCATCGAGTGGTATGAGGCGGAGCGGAGGAAGCCCACGTGAAGAAGGCGCTCATCACCGGCATCACCGGGCAGGACGGCAGCTACCTGGCGGAGCTGCTGCTGGAGAAGGGGTACGAGGTCCACGGCATCGTGCGCCGCTCCTCCTCCTTCAACACGCAGCGCATCGACCACATCTACCAGGACCCGCACGTGGCCGGCTGCCGGCTCTTCCTGCACTTCGGCGACCTGAACGACGCCTCGTCGCTCAACTACCTCCTGAAGAAGCTGCGCCCCGACGAGATCTACAACCTGGGCGCGCAGAGCCACGTGCACGTCTCCTTCGACGTGCCCGAGTACACCGGCGAGGTCACCGGCCTCGGCGCGGTGCGGCTCCTCGAGGCGGTGCGCGAGCTGGGCATGAACCAGACCCGCATCTACCAGGCCTCGTCGTCCGAGATGTTCGGCGCCTCGCCGCCGCCGCAGAACGAGCAGACCCCCTTCTACCCGCGCAGTCCCTACGGCTGCGCCAAGGTCTACGCCTACTGGATCGGCGTGAACTATCGTGAAGCTTACGGATTACACGTGTCAACCGGCATACTTTTCAACCACGAGGGCCCCCGAAGGGGTGAGACATTTGTGACCAGGAAGGTCACCCGCGCC
>JANMRY010000078.1:0-38911 GCA_031388695.1 Anaeromyxobacter sp.
GGGTCGGGGCCGGGGTCGGGGCCGGGGTCGGGGCCGGGGTCGGGGCCGGGGTCGGGGCGGGGGCGGGGGCGGGGGCGGGGGCGCCCCGGGTGGCCTGAGCGGCGCTGGCCGAGCGCCCGGCCAGGCCTGGGCGCTGATGGCCGGGCGGCCGCGGGCTTGCGGGCCGCCCCCCCGGAAGGGTACGACGAGCCGTGCGTCTCCAACTGGTCCTCCTCCTCGCCCTCGCCGCCGGCTGCGCCCCGCGCCTCTCCGGCGAGGCCGGCCCGCGGCGCGAGACGCTGCACGTCGGCGAGGCCCGCGTCGAGCTGGTCTCCTGGCCCGAGGACGCCCGCGCCGCCCGGCAGGTGGCGCGGGCCGTGGCGGCGACCCTGCCGCGCACCGCCCGGTGGGGCGCCCTGGTGGGGCCGGTCACCATCACCATCCACCCGACCCACGCCGGGCTCGAGGCCGCGGCGCGGCGTCCCGGCTTCACCTGGCTGCGAGCCTGGGCCCGCTATGGCACCATCGACCTGCAGTCGCCGGCCACCTGGGGGCTCTTCGGCGCCAGCGACGCCCAGGTGGAGGAGCTGCTCCTCCACGAGCTCACCCACTGTGTCATGTACCAGCGCGCCGCCGGGGAGCTGACCTGGTCGCTCAAGGGGATCCCGCTCTGGTTCCGCGAGGGGATGGCCAGCGTCACCGCCGGGCAGGCGGGCCGGCGCGGCACGCTCGAGGACCTCTGGCGCTTCTACGAACAGGGGCTGGCGGCCGACGGGGCCGGCGACGGCGAGCCGGGCCGGGGCGCGGCGCGCGACCGGGCGGCCCGCGGGCAGCGTGCCGAGGGCGATCCGCTGGGCGACCCGGAGCCGCTCTACCTGGAGCGCTCCGAGGTGGTCTACGGTGCGGCGCACCACGCCTTCGGCTTCTTGCTGGAGCGCTACGGCGAGGGGCGGGTGCGCGAGGCGCTGGCGCGGATGCAGGGCGGGGCCCACTTCCAGGGGGCCTTCCGCGAGAGCTTCGGCCTCGGCGAGGCCGAGTTCACCGCCGACTTCAGGCGCTACGTGCTCTGGCAGGGCTGGCGCCCCGGGGAGTGAGGCGGCCGGCTCGGTGCAGCAGGGGAGGGGCTCTCCGCCGAGCCCCTCACGCCTCGTCGGGATCGCTGGGCCGCCGCACCACCGAGGCGACCAGCCAGAGCCGGTCGCCGTAGGCCTGCTCGGCGCAGATCCAGAGCCGCACCGGCTCGCCGCCGACGCTGGCGGTGGACCCCGACTCGGGCCCCCAGACCCACTCGCGGGCCGCCGCGCCGCCGCCAGTGCGCGGCTCGCCGGGCGTCCCGGGGAGCAGCTGCGCCGCCACCAGGGCCGGCCGGGCCGGCTCGGCCGCCACGATCTCCACCAGGGTGACCCGCCCCTCCAGGTCGGCCTCGACGCGGGCCACCGCCAGCACCGAGTCACCTACAGTGAAGGCGACGTCGGGCTCGGAGAGGTCGAGGTTGAGCAGGCGCCGCCGCTCGGCGTCGAGCGCGACCGGGTCGGACCAGGAGCGCCAGCCCCCCAGCGTGAAGGTGGCCAGGGCCTCGCGGCGCTGGCAGAGCAGGAGGTCGGCGAGGCGGGGCAGGCGGAGCGCGCTCATGGGCGGGCCTCCAGGGCGGCGGGGGTCTGCCAGGGGGAGGGGAGGACCGGGCCGCGCTCCAGCGCCTTGGCGACCCGCTGCAGCTCGAGCTCGGCGACCAGCACGGCCGGGGCCACCGTGGCGGTCGGCACGTAGCCGCTCTCGGCGCCGCAGAAGCCGTTGAAGACCCGGGGGGCGTCGCCGGTGGCGAGGATGCGGTTGATGCTGGCCAGCGGCGTGCCGATCAGCTCGACGCCGCGCACCAGGGTCTCGGCGCCGCTGGTGGCGTCGACCCGGTAGACCAGCCGCGGCGTCCCCTTGAAGGCCTGGTAGCCCCAGGACTGGGTGTTGGTGTTGCCGCCGGTGATGTCGCGGATCAGCAGGCCGTAGGGCTTCCCCTGGCGCCGGGCCTCGGCCATGAGCTGCTGCTTCAAGGCGGCGGCGCTCACCTGGCGTGAGGACTCGACCACCAGGTTGGCCATGCGCGCCATGGGCGGGCGCAGCCCCTGGGCGCGGCCGTGGCCGTTGGAGGTGGTGAACGGCTTGACCGGGCGGCGCGAGAGCAGGAAGCCGGTCAGCTTCCCATCCTTGATCAGCGTGGCCCGCTGGGCCGGGACCCCCTGGTCGTCGTAGCGGTAGGAGCCGTTGAGTGGCGTGCCGGCGGCGGCCACCAGGGTCGGGTCGTCGTAGACGGTCAGGAAGGTCGGCAGCACCACCTGGCCGACCTGGCCCTGGAAGGTCTGGCCCTCCTTGTCGTCGTCGAGCCGCTCCCCCTCGAGGCGGTGGCCGACCGCCTCGTGGAAGAGCACGCCGGCCGCCTCGGCGTCGAGGATGGCAGGGCCGGTGTACGGGTCGATGGCCGGGGCGGCCACCAGCGCCGCGAGCTCGCCGGCCACCTCGCGGGCCGCCGCCTGCAGCGCGGTGGCGCCGGGCAGGCCGGCCTCGTCGGCCGCGTAGAAGTCGCGGCCGCCCTCGAGGAGCTGGCCGTCCGGGGCCCGGGCCGAGGCCAGCAGGTGAACGGCGTAGAGCCGCTGCTCGGTCACCAGCCGCGTCCCCTCGCTGGTGGCCAGCCAGCGGACCTGGCGGTCGGCGGTGAGGCGCACCTGGGAGTCGAAGACGTGGGGCCGGTCGCGGAAGGCGGCCGAGGCGTCGCGGAGGGCGCGCCGCCAGCGGACGGCGTCGAGGGCGAGCGGCAGCGAGGGGCCGACGTGCCGGACCGGCGCCTCGCGGCTGAAGGAGGGGGCGCGCCCCGGGTCGCTGGGCCGGTGGACCTCCCGAGAGCGCTTGCGCAGCAGGCTGGCGAGCGCCTCCTTGTACCGCTCGTCGGCCACCAGCCAGAGCGCCTGGCGAAGCGCCGCCGGGTCGCCATCGAGCGGGGCCTCGCGCGGCGCGCTCCAGGGCGGGGCGTCGCCGCCGATCACCATGACGTCGTCGCCGCCCGAGGAGTCGAACTCGTGGCTGCCGACCCGCAGGTCGACCGCCAGGCGCCGGTCCCGGCGGCTGGCGTCGGTCACCAGGGCGCCGGAGCGGGCCGCCAGCTCGACGGCGCTGGTCTCGCGCACCTGGAACCCGACGAAGTAGGGGGGGTCGTAGGCCTCGAGGCGCAGCGTCCGGGCGGTCCGCTCCAGCTCCTGCCCCATGGCGTCGAGGACGGCGAGGCGGGGATCGGCGGCGGCCAGGGCGAGCAGGAGCAGGGCAGGGGTCACGCCCACTCACTAACACGGCCACCCCGGCCGTGCCCGGGCGCGCTACACTCCACCACCGGTGGATACCTTCGGCAGGTACCGGCTGGTCGCGCCGCTCGCCTCGGGCGGGATGGCCGAGGTCTGGCGCGCGCGCGCCGATGGGCCGGCCGGGGTGCAGCGCGAGGTGGCGCTCAAGCTGGTCCGCGGCGCGCCCGGGGGCAGCGCCGACTTCGCCCGCATGCTGGTCGAGGAGGCCCGCCTGGCGGCGCGGCTCCACCACGCCAACATCGTGCAGGTCATCGAGCTGGTCGAGGCCGACGGGCGCTTCGCCCTGGTGATGGAGCTGGTGCGGGGGCGCGACCTGGCCCGGGTGGTGGAGCGCTGCCGCGAGCTCGGGGTCCGGCTCGGGCTGGCCCGCGCCGTCGGCCTCGGCCTCGAGGTGGCCAAGGCGCTGGCCTACGCCCACCGGCTCAGCGTCGACGGCGCGCCGATGGGGCTTGTCCACCGGGACATCTCCCCGGCCAACATCCTGGTCTCCTACGAGGGCGAGGTGAAGCTGGCCGACTTCGGCATCGCCAGGGCGACCGGCCGGCTCGACCTGACCGACCCGGGCACCGTCAAGGGGAAGCTGGCCTACATGGCGCCGGAGCAGGCCCGCGGCGCGCCGCTCGACGCCCGGGCCGACCTCTTCGCCCTCGGCGTGGTGCTCTGGGAGCTCTGCGCCGGGCGACGGCTCTTCGCCCGGGAGTCGGAGGCGGCCACGCTGGCGGCGCTGCTCGAGCCCGGCCCGGTCGGCCCGCCCTCGGCCTGGAACGAGGCCGTCCCGCCCGCGCTCGACGCCATCATCCTCGGGGCGCTGGAGCGCGACCCGGAGCGCCGGACCGGCTCGGCCGAGGCGCTGCGCGCGGCCCTGGCGGCGCTCTGGCTCGACCTGGCCCGGGACGACGCCGACCACGATCTTCGCGGGCTCATGCAGCGGCTCTGGCCCGACGGCGACCTGCCGACCATGGCGGCCGAGCCGACGGCGCTCCGCCCCACGCCGGCCCCGGGCCCGCCGCCCGCTCCGCCCTCGGAGGAGGCCACCCGCCTGGCCCCGGCGCGCCGCCGTCGCCGCGCGCTGCTGACGGCGCTGGCGCTCTCCGCGACGCTGGCGGCCTGGGGGTGGCACAGCCTGGCGCTGCGACCCGGGCCGGCCGGCGCGGTCCCCCCGGCGGGCGAGGCGCTGCCGGCTGGCGGCGAGCCGCCGCCGAGCGGCCACGGGCTCTGGACGCTGGCCGGCGAGGCGCCGGAGCTGGCCGGGCGCGGCGAGGGACAGGTGCGCGTCCACGTGGTCCCCTGGGCGGTGGTGCGGGTCGACGGCGTCGCCGTTGGCGAGACCCCCCAGGCGCTGGCGCTCAAGGCCGGCCGCCATCTGCTGCGGGTCGAGCACCCCGCGCTCGGGGCCGCGGAGCTCGAGCTCACCGTCGAGCCGGGGCGGCGCCAGCTCTGGCGTCCGGCCCTGAAGCGCTGATCCCGCACCGCTGAGGCCGTCCGCGGCGGGCCACCAGGCCCGGCCGCTGTTGCTGTCGCGGTCACGGCCCCTGTCGCCGTCCGCGGTCACGGCCCCGGTCGCCGTCCGGCCCCGGTCGCGGCGTGGCCCTCCCTGTCCATTCAACGCGGCACAGCCGCGCGCCCTGCTGGGGCGCGGTGCAATTGCCCGTTGACGAAATCTACTGGATCCACTACCTTTGAAATCAAGTTTTCCAACTTCGATTTTCAAGAGATAGATCAAGTGGATTTCCTGAGCGACGACGAGATCGACCGGCTGGAGCGCGAGCGCTCGGGTGGGATCACGGCGGGTGAGGTGGTCCGGCTCTTCGAGGCGCGCGGGGCGCGCCTCTCGGCCTCGACCTTCAGGAAGTACGTCCAGCTCGGGCTCCTGCCCCGCAGCCGTCGCGTCGGCCGCAAGGGCAAGCACGCCGGCTCGACCGGGCTCTACCCGGTGGCGGTGGTGCGCCGCATCGCGCTGCTCAAGCGGATGATGGCCGAGGGCTACACGGTCGACGACATCCGCGGCAGCTTCGTCACCGTGCGCAACCGGATCGAGGACGTCGAGCAGGGCCTGGCCGAGCTGGTTGCGGCCATCGCCGTGAAGGCGCGGGCACACCCGCGCAAGCGGCAGTTCGAGGCGGAGCTGGGCCGGGCCGAGCGCGAGGCGCGCGCGGTCTTCAGGAGGCTGGAGAGGGTGGGCGGTGCGGTCACGACGATCGGGGCGGCGGAGGCCGCCGGATCACGTGGCCCGGGCGCGGGGGCCGCGCTCGTCGGCAGGTGACAGGTGGCGCCGCTCGCGGCGCGACGGTTGGGGATGGAAGGGGTCGGGGATGAGCGAGGCCAGGCGCAGTGAAGTGATCGAGCCGGTGGGCGGGGAGCAGGGCGACGTCGAGGCCGTTCGCCGGCGGTCGAAGACCATGTCGCGCAAGGAGATCGCGCGCGACCTGCGGCGGCAGCGCCAGTCGGGGGTGCTCGATCCTGAGCTCGACGGCGTGATGCGGGAGATCGAGGGGAGCCGGCCACACGCCCGGGCCGAGTGCGCCACCGGGCCGCGCCCCTGCATGTTCATCTCCTGCAAGCACCACCTCTACCTGGACGTCAACCCGACCACCGGGTCGATCAAGCTCAACTTCCCGGACAAGGAGGTCTGGGAGATGGGCGAGACCTGCGCCCTCGACGTCGCCGATCGCGGCGGCATCACCCTCGAGGAGGTCGGGGCCATCATGAACCTGACCCGCGAGCGGATCCGCCAGGTCGAGACCCGCGGGCTGCTCAAGCTGCGGGCCATGGTCGACGACGAGCCGATCTCCAACGACCCGGTCCTGGGCGGCCGCGACGGCCACTGACGCCGGGCGGTCCGGCCTGACGCCTGGACCCGCCGGCCTGTCCGGGCCTGGTCCGCCTGAGGCAAGCGGCCGCGGCCCGGCCGCTCGCCGTCCTTGAAACCCCGCACCGCGGCTGGTAAACGGGGCCTCCTTCCTGGGAGGTCACATGGTCCGCCGCGCCCTGCTCTCGGTCTCCGACAAGACCGGACTCGTCCCTTTCGCGAAGCGCCTCGCCGCCCTGGGCATCGAGCTGCTCTCCACCGGTGGCACGCAGAGGGCGCTGGTGGAATCCGGGATCCCGGTCACCGGGGTCGGCGAGTTCACCAAGGCCCCGGAGATCCTCGGGGGGCGGGTCAAGACCCTCCACCCCCGCGTCCACGGCGGCATCCTCTACCGGCGCGGCCTCGCCTCCGACGAGGCCGATGTCGCGGCCCGCGACATCCCGCCCATCGACCTGGTGGTGGTCAACCTCTACCCGTTCCGCGAGGCGGTGGCGGCCGGCAAGACCTTCGACCAGTGCGTCGAGGAGATCGACATCGGCGGACCGACCATGGTCCGCAGCGCCGCCAAGAACTCCGCCCACGTCGGCGTGGTGGTCGACCCGGCCGACTACGAGCGGGTCGCCGCCGAGCTGGAGGCCAACAAGACCCTCTCGGGCGCCACCCGCTTCGACCTGATGAAGAAGGCCTTCGCCCAGACCGCCGCCTACGACGCCGCCATCAGCGAGTACCTCACCTCGCGCGCCAGCACCGACGCGACTCCGCACCACTTCCCCAACACGCTGGGGGCGGTCTTCCAGAAGGTCCAGGACCTTCGCTACGGCGAGAACCCGCACCAGGCCGGCGCCTTCTACCGGGCCGGGCGCGAGCCCGAGGAGCCGACGGTGGCCTGGGCCTCGATCCTCCAGGGCAAGGAGCTCTCCTACAACAACCTCCTCGACCTCGAGGCGGCCATGGCCAACTTGAAGGAGTTCGAGGAGACGGCCGCGGTCATCATCAAGCACAACACCCCCTGCGGCGTCTCGCTGGGCGCCACCCTGGCCGAGGCCTTCGCCCGGGCCCGCGCCTGCGACCCGGTCAGCGCCTTCGGCGGCATCGTGGCCCTCAACCGCCAGGTCGACGAGGCGGCGGCCAGGGAGCTGACCGACCTCTTCCTGGAGTGCGTCATCGCCCCGGGCTACGCCCCGGCGGCCCGCGCCCTGCTGGCCGCCAAGAAGAACCTGCGGCTGCTCGAGTCGCCCCGCCTCGGCCAGCCCGCCGCGGCCTGGCGCCGCCGCCCCGAGGAGGCCCGCGAGCTGCGCTCCATCACCGGCGGCCTGCTGGTGATGGACCGCGATCTCGGCCAGGTGAAGCGCGAGGACTGCAGGGTGATGACCAGGCGGGCCCCCACCGAGGCCGAGTGGAAGGACCTGCTCTTCGCCTGGAAGGTGGTCAAGCACGTGAAGTCGAACGCCATCGTCTTCGCCAGCGGCGACCGGACCGTGGCCATCGGCGGCGGGCAGACCAGCCGCGTCGAGTCGGTCAAGACCGCGGTCATGAAGGCCCAGCTGCCGGTGCGCGGCGCCAGCGTCGGCTCCGACGCCTTCTTCCCCTTCGCCGACGGCGTCGAGGAGATCATCAAGGCCGGCGCCACCGCCATCATCCAGCCGGGCGGCTCGATGCGCGACGCCGAGGTGGTGGCGGCCGCCGACGCCGCCGGGATCGCCATGGTGGCGACCGGGATGCGCCACTTCCGGCACTGACGCAGTCCGGCACCGACGCCGCACTGACGCCTTTGCCCGGCCCGCTCGCCGCGCTGCTCGCCCAGGGGCTGGCCCTGGGCTTCTCGGCCTCGGCCTCCCCGGGGCCGTTCCAGGCGCTGCTGCTGCAGCGGGCCGCGCGGCTCGGCCCGCGCCGGGCCCTGCACCTGGCGCTGGTGCCGTCGGTCTCGGACCCGCCGGTCATCGTCGCCTGCCTCTTCGCGTTGGCCGGCCTGCCGGCCGGGCTGCTGCGGCTGCTCGCCCTGGCCGGCGGAGCGCTGCTCGTCTACCTCGGCGCCGCGGCGCTGCGTGTCCTCTGGCGGGAGCGGGCCGAGGAGGGTGGGGCGGCGCCGCCTGCGGCGCTGGCCGAGGCCGGCGGCTTCTGGCGGGCGGTGCTGGTCAACCTGCTCAACCCCAACGCCTGGATCTTCTGGAGCCTGGTGGGCGGCCCGATCCTGGCCGGGGCGCTGCGTGGAGGCGCCGCCGAGCCGGTCGCCTTCCTGGGCAGCTTCTACCTGGCACTCATCGTCACCAACGCCTTCACGGTGCTGGTCTTCGGCGCCGTGGGCCGGCTCGGGCCGCGCGCCGCCCGGGTGCTGGGCGGCCTCTCGGCGGTCGCCTTCCTGCTGCTCGGCCTGGCCCAGCTCTGGCGCGGGCTCGCCTGACCGCGCCGTGAGGCTCAGCGCCGTGGCCGGCGCGCCGACTTGCGGACCGGCCTGCGGACCGGCTTGCGCGGCGACCCCCGCGGGGCCATACGGGGCGCTTCGCGCGCGCCCGACTTCGGTCTCTTCCTGGGGGCCTTCTTCGGCGCCGCCCGGGTCACCGGCTTCGCTCGCTCTCGAGTGGGCGCCTTCGGCGTGGCCCGAGGCAGCCCGGCCTTGGCCCGCCGGGCCCTGGCCCCCGGCACCGCGAGGCCTCGCCGCCTCGCCTCGGCGGCGAAGAAGCGCTCCATGGGGGTGAAGTAGAACTCGTCCCAGCCGGCCAGCACGCCCGGCCCCTGCCCGGCAGGGAGCTCGCGGTGGCGGAGGGTGACCTGGCTGCCGCCCGGGGCCGGCTCGAGCAGCAGCTCCAGGTAGGACTCGGGGGCATCGGCCGGGAAGTCGTCGGAGCGCCAGGTCTGCACGATGCGGCGCCCCGGCTCGAGCGCCACGTGGACGCCGTCGATGTAGCCGTCCCAGGCGGTGAAGGCGCCGCCCACCTCGGTCGAGGCGACGCTCGCCTTGCTGCCGGTCATCGCCCCGTGGTCGCGCCCGTTGAGCCAGGCCAGGTAGATCCGGTCGGGCGTGGCCGGCAGGAAGCGCGAGAGCTCGATCGACTCGGTCGCCATGGCGTGACCTCCCGGGGCGGTGGCGCCCCAACCTCCGGATGGTGACGCGCCCGGCGGCGCGCCGCAAGAAGCTGGCGCCGCCGGCAGGGCGGGAGGTGGCCCGCCGCCGGTCAGGGGACCGGGTGGCGGGCTGGCTCGCCGCGGGCCACCCGCTCGACCTCCTCCACCACCAGGAGCGCCATGGCGCTCCGGGTCTCGCGCGTGCCGGAGCCGAGGTGAGGGGTCAGGACCACGTTCTCCAGCGGCAGGTAGGCCGGCGGCACGCGCGGCTCGTCGCGGTAGACGTCGAGCCCGGCCCCGCCGAGCCGCCCGGCGGCCAGCGCCTCGGCCAGCGCCGCGTCGTCGATCACCGCGCCGCGGGCGGTGTTGATCACCAGCGCCCCCGGCTTGAGCAGGGCCAGCCGCTCGCGGGAGAGCAGCCCCTCGGTGTCCGGCGTCCGCGGCACGTGGAGGGAGACCACGTCGGCTTCGGCCAGCAGCGCCTCGAGCGGCAGGCGGCGGGCCCCGGGGAAGGGGAGCTCGCGCGGCGAGGCGTAGCAGAGCCGCATCCCCAGGCCGGCGGCCCGGCGCGCCACCGCCTGGCCGATGCGTCCGAAGCCGACGAGGCCGAGCAGCTTGCCGTCGAGGCCGGTGCCGAGCAGCAGCGCCGGGTCGACCGCCTGCCAGCCGCCGCGCCGGATGAGCCGATCCCCCTCGCCGATCCGCCGCGCCACCGCCAGCATCAGGGCGACGGCGTGCTCGGCGGTCGCCTCGGTGACCACCCCCGGGGTGTTGGTGACCAGCAGGCCGCGGCGGCGGCAGGCCTCGAGGTCGAGGTGGTCGACGCCGACGCCGTAGGAGGCGAGGTGGCGCAGGTTCGGCAGGGCCTCGAGCAGCGCCGCGTCGACGCGGTCGATGTAGCTGGTGACCAGCACCTCGGCCTGGCGGGCCGCCTCGACGAGGGCCGGGCGCGGCGCCGGGGCCGGGCCACCACCGCGCAGGTCGAAGCGGCCGGCGAGCCGGTCGAAGTGGCCGCCGGGGAGGGCGCGCACCTGGTAGAGGACCGGCTTCGGGCTGGAGGGGGCGGTGGGCATCTCCCTGACCTACCGCCGCGTGCCGGGGCAGACAAGGGGCGGGGGGCTCAGCGGGGCCCCGCCGCGGGCCGGGAATGGGGTAAGTTCCTGCCCGCATGCGCATCCTCGTCGTCGGCTCCGGCGGCCGTGAGCACGCCCTCGCCTGGAAGATCTCCCAGTCCCCGCTGGTCCGCGCCCTCTTCGCGGCGCCCGGCAACCCCGGCCTCGCCCGGCTGGCCACGCTGGTCCCGCTCAAGGCCGAAGACGTCGAGGGGCTGACCGCCTTCGCGGTCCGCGAGCGGATCGATCTCGTGGTGGTCGGTCCGGAGGCGCCGCTGGTGGCCGGCCTGGTCGACCGAGTCCAGGCCGCCGGCCTGCTGGCCTTCGGCCCCACCGCCGCCGCCGCCCGCATCGAGGGCTCCAAGGCCTTCGCCAAGGAGGTCATGGTGGCGGCCGGGATCCCGACCGCCGACTACGCCACCTTCACCGAGCCGGCCGGGGCGCTGGCCTGGGCGAGGCGCCACGGCGGGCATGTGGTGGTCAAGGCCGACGGCCTCGCCGCCGGCAAGGGCGTGGTGGTCTGCGGCACCCTCGAGGAGGCCGAGGCGGCCATCCGCGAGATCCTGGTGGAGCGGGTCCACGGCGCCGCCGGGGCCACGCTGCTGCTGGAGGAGAAGCTGACCGGGCCCGAGGCCTCCTGCATCGCCTTCACCGATGGTGAGCGGGTGCGGATGCTGCCGGCGGCCCAGGACCACAAGCGCATCTTCGACGGCGACCGCGGCCCCAACACCGGCGGCATGGGGGCCTTCTGCCCGACCCCCAAGGTCTCCGACGCCCTGCTGGCCGAGATCGAGCGGACCGTGCTGGTGCCGGCGGTGCGCGAGCTGGCCCGGCGCGGCCACCCCTTCCGCGGCGCCCTCTACGCCGGCCTGATGCTGACGCCCAAGGGCCCGCGCGTCCTCGAGTTCAACGCCCGGCTCGGCGACCCCGAGACCCAGCCCATCCTGATGCGGCTGCGCGGCGACCTGGTGCCGGCCCTGCTGGCGGTGGCCAGGGGCGATCTCTCCGGCGTCACATTCGACGTCGACCCGCGCGCCTCGATCGGCGTGGTGCTGGCGGCCGAGGGCTACCCGGGCAAGGTCACCAGCGGCGACGCCATCGACGGCCTCGACGCCGCGCTGGCCGACGACCAGCAGCTCTTCCAGGCCGGGACCGCGGCCGGCCCCGGCGGGCAGGTGGTGACGGCGGGCGGGCGGGTGCTGACCGTCTGCGCGCTCGGCGCCACGCACGCCGACGCCATGCGTCGGGCCTACGACGCCATCGGCAAGGTCTCCTTCCGCGGCATGCAGTTCCGAAAGGACATCGGGGGCAGCGCATGACCACCAGGGTGCTCATCCTCATGGGTTCCGACTCCGACTGGGAGGTGATGGCGGAGGCGAAGCAGGCGCTCGACGAGCTGGGCGTCGGCGTCGAGGTCCACGTCTCCAGCGCCCACCGCACCCCGGCCCGGACCGGGGCGCTGGCGCGGGAGGCGGCCGGGCGGGGCATCGAGGTGATCATCTGCGGCGCCGGCGCCGCTGCCCACCTGGCCGGGGTGGTGGCGGCCGAGAGCGAGCTGCCGGTGCTGGGCGTGCCGCTGGCCTCGAGCGATCTCAAGGGGCTCGACGCGCTGCTGGCAACGGTGCAGATGCCGGCCGGGATCCCGGTCGGCACGCTCGCCATCGGCAAGGCCGGTGCCCGCAACGCCGGGCTGCTGGCGGCCCGCATCATCGCCCGCGGCGACGCCGCCCTGGCGGAGCGGGTGCGGGCGGCCCGCCTCAAGATGGCCAGCGACGTCGAGGCCAAGGACGCGGCGCTGCAGGCGAAGCTGAGGTAGCGCGCCGAATGGGGCTGCTGGAGCGCTACCTCGCCAAGGAGATCCTGCTGCCCTTCCTGGCGGCGCTGCTCTTCCTGACCCAGCTGCTGCTGATGACGCAGATCCTGGCGCGGGCCGACATCCTCTTCGGCGCCGGCGTCACCGTGCTCGACATCGCCGGCGTCTCGCTGGCGCTCCTGCCCAACCTGCTCGGCTTCGTCATGCCGGTCTCCTTCCTGCTCGGGTCGATCGTCGGGGTGGGGCGGCTGGCCGAGGACCGCGAGGTGATGGCCATCGGCGCCGCTGGCCTCTCCCCGGTCCGGCTGGTGCGGGTCCCGCTCGCCATCGGGGTGGTGGTGGCCGCCCTGGGGCTCTGGTTCTCGGTCCAGGTGGAGCCGGCCGGGCTCCGCGAGGCCCGGCTCCGCTTCAACGAGATCATCAAGCGCAACCTGACCGCCAACGTCCGCGCCGGCACCTTCTTCGAGGAGATCCCGGGCTACACCGTCTTCGCGGCGCGGGTCGGCAAGGGCGGCTGGGACGACGTGCTCATCAGCGATCGCTCCGACCCCGCCGCGCCGGTGCTGGCGCTGGCCCGGCACGGCAAGCTCGAGCCGGTCGGCTCCGAGGAGGAGATGCGGCTGGTGCTGGAGACCGGCGAGATCCACCGCGAGGAGACCGGCGGCGACGAGTACGCGCGGGCCACCTTCCGGACCGCCGGGCTCACCCTCGGCGTCGGCACCGCCCTCACCGATCGCAACGCCCTCTCCGGCTCCACCAAGGAAATGACCCAGGCCGAGCTGGCCGAGGCGGCGCGGCCCGGCGAGCAGCGCTCACCGGCCCAGGCCAGGGCCTTCGAGGCCGCCTACCACCGGCGGCTGGCGGCGCCCCTGGCGGTGCTGGCCTTCGCGCTCATGGCGGTGCCGCTGGCGGCCATGCGGCGGGGCGGGCGGGCCGCGGCGGTGGGGGCCAGCGTCGGCGCCATCCTCTCGCAGTACCTGCTGCTGCGGGGCGGCGAGGTGCTGGCGCAGCGCGGGGCGCTGCCCCCGGCGCTGGCGCTGCAGCTCTCCAATCTGGTGCTGATCGCGGTGGGGTTGGGGCTCTGCTGGGTGCTGGAGCGGCGCGGCCCCGGGGTGGTGCGGTGATCCTGCCCCGCTACATCGGCGTCAAGACCTGGCTCGCCTCGCTGGCCGCCTTCGCCGGGGTCATCACCATCTTCCTCTCGGTCGACATCGTCGACAACGCCGGCGGCTTCTCCGGACCGGGGTGGTTCCTCTCCGCGCTCGAGCTCTACGCCAACAAGGCGGCGGTGGTGGCCCACCAGGTGGCCCCGGCGGCGCTGCTGCTGGGCGCGGCCATCGCCGTGAGCGGCCTGCGCCAGACCCGCGAGTGGACCGCCATGCGCTCGGTCGGCCTGGGGCCATGGCGCATGGCCGTCCCGGTGCTGGGGGCGGTGGCGCTGGCCTGCCTGGCGCTGGTCCTCCTCCACGAGGCCTGGGGGGTCCAGGCGACGCAGCGGGCCGAGGAGATCCAGGCGACCCGCTTCGCGCGCGGCGGCGCCTACCGGCGCTGGCAGGCGACCCGGCAGCCGAAGCGCTGGTTCCGCGGCGCCGACGGGAAGCACGTCTACCACCTGCGCGGCGTCCTGCCGGGCGGCGGCTTCGAGCGGGTCACGGTGCTGACGTTGAGCGACGACTTCCAGCTCACCCGGCGCATCGACGCCGGCCGGATGGAGCCGGCCGAGGGTGGGGCCTGGCGGCTGGCCGACGTCGAGGAGCGGAGCTTCTCGGTGCGGGGCGGGACCTACCAGAAGGAGGCCTCGCGGCTGGTCCGCTTCGACGAGCCGCCCGGCTCCTTCGACCTGCTGCCCGGGCGCCCTTCGCAGATGTCGCTGGCGGTGCTGGGCCAGCAGATCTCGCTGCGCCAGCGGCTCGGCCAGCCCTTCGTCGACTTCGCCATCGAGCAGGCCAACCGCGTCGCCTACCCCTTCGCGGCCGTCTCCGGCGCCCTGCTGGCGGTGGCGCTGGCGCTCCGGCGCGGCCGGCAGGGCCACGTGGCCGCGGCCCTGCTCGAGGCGGTCGGCATCTCGCTGGCGCTCTGGGCCGCCCAGGGGATCTGCCTCGGCCTCGGGCTCTCCGGCCGGCTCACCCCCATGGTGGCCGCCTGGCTGCCCAACGTCTTCTTCTTCGCTGCCGGGGCGCTGGCGGTGCGCCGCACCTCGTGAGCGACCGGCCGCCGGCCGCCGCCGGGCTGGCGTCGCGCCTCGCCGAGGCGGCGGCGCTGCTGCGCCGGGGCGGGGTGATCGCCTACCCGACCGAGACCTTCTACGGGCTGGGGGCGCTGGCCGGCGACGGCGCCGCGGTGGCCCGGCTGCTCGTCGCCAAGGAGCGGCCGGACGGCAAGCCCCTGCCGCTGCTCGGCGCCGAGCTGGCCCAGCTCGAGGTGGTGGCCAGCTTCTCGCCGCTGGCGAGGCGGCTGGCGGCCGCCCTCTGGCCCGGCCCGCTCACCCTGGTGCTGCCGGCCCGCCCCGGGCTCCACCCGGCCATCACCGGCGGCGGGACCACGGTGGGCGTCCGCGTCACCAGCGGGCAAGTGGCGGCGGCGCTGGCGGCCGCGGCCGGCGGCGCGCTGGTGGCGACCAGCGCCAACCGCGCCGGGGAGCCGCCGCCGACGCGCGCCGACCTCCTCGACCCGCTGCTGCGGGCCCGGCTCGACCTGGTGGTCGACGGCGGCGAGACCCCCGGCGGCTCTCCCAGCACGGTGGTGGCGGTGGAGGGTGAGAGGCTCACCCTGGTCCGGGTGGGGGCGGTGACGCGCGAGGCCCTGCGCGCCGCCGCCGGCGTCGAGGTGCGATGACGGCGCCGGGAATCCTTGCGCGGTGGCGGGGCGTGTTCTAGCGTCCCCCGCCCGATGGCCGAGATCGTCCCGTTCCGCGGAATCCGCTACACCGCCAGCCGTGGCCGGCCGCTCGGCCAGCTGCTGGCGCCGCCCTACGACCAGATCTCGCCGGAGCAGCGTGACGAGCTGCTGCGCCGCAGCCCGACCAACGTCGTGCACATCACCCTGGGCGACGACCGGGCCGGCGACACGCCGGCCGCCAACAAGTACACCCGCGCCGCCGAGGCCTGGAACGCCTGGCAGGCCAACGGGACTCTGGCCCAGGACCCGGTCGCGGCCATCTACCCGCTGGAGCAGGGCTTCATCGCCCCCGACGGCCGGAACCTGACCCGGCGCGGCTTCATCGCCGCGGTGCGGCTCCACGAGTTCTCCGAGGGGATCATCGTCCCCCACGAGAAGACGCTGGTGGGGCCCAAGGCCGACCGGCTCGCCAACATGCAGACGGTCAAGGCCAACGTCTCGCCGCTGCTCGGCCTCTACGCCGACGACCTGGGCGCCACCGCGGCGGGGCTGGGGCAGGCCATGCTCGGCGAGCCGGTGGCCGAGACCGACTCGGACGACGGCGTGCACCACCGGGTCTGGCGCGCCGAGGACCCGGCCCTGGTGGCCTCGCTGCAGGAGCTGGTGCGCAACAAGCGCATCATCATCGCCGACGGCCACCACCGCTACGAGACGGCGCTGCTCTACCGGCGACTCCTGCAGGCGGAGAACCCGGCGCTCCCCGGCGACGGTGGTCACCACTACATCCTCATGTTCCTCTGCCCCATGAGCGACCCGGGGCTGGTCATCTACCCGACCCACCGGCTCATCTTCGGGCTGGAGGGGCACTCGCTGGCGTCGCTGCTGCCGCGGCTGGAGAAGTACTTCCAGGTGCAGCTGGTCGAGGAGAGCCTGCGCAAGGCGGTGGGCCGGGCCTGGGCCATCTCGCGGCTCGGCGAGCACGCCGGCAAGGCCACCTCCTTCCTGATGGTCTCGGCCGAGGACCAGCGGGCCCGCATCCTCACGCTGCGCGACGACGCCGACTTCTCCGACACCGCGCTCCCGGCCAGCCGGACCCTGCGCGCCCTCGACGTCACCGTGCTCCACGCCGTGCTCTTCCAGCACCTGCTCGGCCTCTCGCCGCGCTCGCAGGAGAACGAGGAGAACCTCACCTACGTGCGCGACGCCGGCGAGGCGGTCAACCGGGTCCTCTCCGGCGAGCACCAGTTCGGCTTCCTGCTCAACCCGACCCCCATGTGGCAGGTGGAGGCGGTGGGCGACGCCGGCGCGACCATGCCGCAGAAGAGCACGCTCTTCGCGCCGCGCCTGCCGAGCGGCCTGGTGATGCGGGCGATCGATCCGACGAGCCCGCCGTAGGGGAGGACGGTCCCAACTGGCCCCGCGCCCCGGGTTGGGCTAGAGATCTTCTCCATGCCATTCCCGCAGGAACGCCCCCGCCGCACCCGCCGGACCGAGGCGCTGCGCCGGCTGGTCCGCGAGACCACGCTGGCCCCCGACGACCTGGTCTGGCCGCTCTTCGTGGTCCCGGGCCAGAAGGTCCGCAAGGCCGTCAAGAGCATGCCCGGCGTCAACCAGACCTCGGTCGACGAGCTGGTGGCCGACGCCCAGGCCGGGTACGAGGCCGGGGTCCGGTCGGTCATCCTCTTCGGCATCCCCGAGAAGAAGGACGCCACCGGCAGCGAGGCCTGGAGCGACGACGGCGTGGTCCCGCGGGCGGTCCGGGCGCTCAAGGCGGCGCTCCCCGATCTGCTGGTGATGACCGACGTCTGCATGTGCGAGTACACCGACCACGGCCACTGCGGCATCTTGAAGGCGCCGCGGGCGGGCGGCCCCGGCCAGGAGCTGGGCGTCGACAACGACCTGACCCTGCCGCTGCTGGCCCGGGAGGCCGTGGCCCACGCCCGCGCCGGCGCCGACGTGGTGGCCCCCTCCGACATGATGGACGGCCGCGTCGCGGCCATCCGCCAGGGGCTCGACGACGCCGGCTTCGGCGACGTCCCCATCCTCTCCTACGCCGCCAAGTTCGCCGGCGCCTTCTACGGCCCCTTCCGCGACGCCGCCGAGAGCGCGCCGGTCGAGGGGCCCGGGGTGCCGACCCACCGCAAGGGCTACCAGATGGACCCGGCCAACGCCCGCGAGGCGCTGCGCGAGGTGGCGCTCGACCTCGCCGAGGGGGCCGACATGGTGATGGTGAAGCCGGCCGTCCCCTACCTCGACATCGTGCGGCAGCTGCGTGACCGCTTCGACGTCCCCATCAGCGCCTACCACGTGAGCGGTGAGTACGCGATGATCAAGGCCGCCGCCGAGCGCGGCTGGATCGACGGCGACCGGGTCATGCTGGAGACGCTGCTCTGCTGCCGGCGGGCCGGGGCCGACTTCATCCTCACCTACGCAGCCCGCGACGTGGCCGCCATGCTGAGCGGGGCGAAGCGGTGAGCGGCGGCGGCGACGGCACCTACCGGGTGGTAGAGGTGTCGCCGGTCGCCGACGAGACGCTGGAGCGGGCGCTCAACGAGTGCGCCGCCGAGGGCTGGGGCTTCGAGTCGGTCCACTTCGTGACCCGCGAAGGCTCGCACCGGCCGGCGCTGGCCTACCTGTTCTTCGTGCGCCGGGCGTCGGCGCGGAAAGGGCGGCGCAGGTGAGCGAAGCCGATCCCCGCCGCGAGCCGCTGCCGCCCTACGGCAAGGCCGATCTCACGCTGCGCGGCCTGGCCCGCGGCTTCGACTTCTCGGTGGCGCTGGCGCTCGGGCTGGCGGCTCCCTTCGTGGTCGGGCCGCTGCTGGCGGCCGGCTACCTGGCGGTGGCCGACGGCCTCCTCCACGGCCAGTCGCCGGGGAAGCGGCTCTTCGGCGTGCGGGTGGTGCTGCCTCGGCGACGGGTCTCGGCCAGCTTCACCGAGTCGCTCCAGCGCAACGCCCCATTCGCGGTGGTGGCGCTATGCTGGGCGCTGCCGCTGCTCTGGCCGGTCTTCGTGCTGGTCGGCCTGCCGGTGGTGGCGGTCGAGGCCTGGCGCGCCTGGCGGGAGCCGCTCGGGCTCCGCTACGGCGACGTCTTCGCCGACACCCAGGTGGTGGACGCCAAGGGGATGGTGAGCGACCCGGTCACGGAGCGGCTCCGGGCGGTGGCCCCGGCTCCGCCCGGTCAGGCGGCCCGGGCGGCCGTGGAGCCCCCCGGCTTCCGCCCGTCACCGCCGGCGTGCTAGGAATGCCCCCCGGTCTTTCCCACCCAGGTCTCCTGAAGGAGCACGCATGGCCAACTCGAAGAGCAAGCACATCCGCATGAAGTCCCGCCGCCGCCAGCAGTGGAAGGCGCGCAAGGCCCGCCAGGCCGCCGCCAAGAAGACCACCAAGAAGTAGCCTAGAAGATCAGGCCGAGGCCGAGCTCGGGCCCCTCGAAGCGGGCCGCCGGCCCGGTCCGGTCGTCGGCCTCGATGTCGATGACCCGGTAGCCGAGGGTGAGCGAGAGCGGTCCGCCCCGCAGCGCCGCCGCGGCCCGAAGGTCGACCACCTGCACCGGGAAGGGCGTGAGGCGGGCGTGCCCCTCGAGGCCGAGCGGGCCGAGCAGGCCGAGGTGGGCCGAGGCGCCGAGGTCGAAGCCGAAGGCGTCGGTCGAGCCGCTGAAGCTGGTGGACGGGACGGAGAGCCAGGAGCCGCCGCCCTCCAGCAGGAACCCGTAGGCCGGCCCCCTGAAGAGCGGGTAGGTGAAGTGGGCGCTGCCGAAGCCGTAGGCCCGGGAGTCGCCGCCCCGGCCGCCGTCGAAGAGGCCGCCGCTGCTCGGCGAGAAGGCATCGAACCCAAGGTCGAACCCGGCCCGCTGGCCATCGACAGCGAAGGCCATGCCGGCCAGGCCGGTGTCGCGCGGCCCGAAGGCTGCGCTGGCCCGCACCGTGGCGGCCACCCGATCTTCCGGAGACTCGGACGGGAGGCCCGCCGGGATCATCGCCGGGTAGAGCGGGAAGAGCGGGAAGAGCGGGTAGTAGCCCCAGCCCCACCCGTAGCCGTACCAGAAGGGCGGCCGGTAATGGGAGGGCGGCGGCGCCCAGCCGATGGAGCCGCCACCCGGGCCTGGAGGCGGAGGTTGGCCCTGGCCGGGTCGAGGCGGCCTCGTCGGCGCGGGGTCGGCGGAGGGAGGCGGGCGCGGCGGGCGAGAAGCTGGGGCCAGGGCGGCTGGGGCCGGCTCGGCCGGCTCGGGTCGGGTCGAGCCGCCTGGCGGCTCCGGGCGGACCCGGACCTGGGCGCCGGCGACCACCGGGGCGGCGAGGAGCAGCGCGAGCAGCATGGCGGCGGTACGCATGGCGAGACCTCCCTGGCCACCTGACAGAGCAACCGCGATGCCAGCGGGGCTCCCCCGGGCGGGTTCGCCAACTGGCCGGCGTGCAAGGGAGTTTGCACCGGGTGCGGGGGCGGCGTCGAGCAGCGTGCCCTGGCGGGACACCCCGGTGACGCCGCGAATCGACACCCGGAAGCCCCGGCCGGTCCCGGCCACGAACGGGCTTGACGCGAATGGCGAGGGCGCGCTAATAACCGCCCTCCCTCGCAGCTGGGGGGAAGAAGACCTTGGGCTCGTGGCGCAGCTGGGAGCGCGCCTGAATGGCATTCAGGAGGTCACCGGTTCGATCCCGGTCGGGTCCACCATCTGGAATGAACGCGGGCGGCCAGGAGACTGGCCGCCCGTATCATTTCGCCCGATCGCCCCGGTGGACTACTGCGGCTTGAACTCCGGCGGCGCCTCGGCGCCCGGCCCGAAGAAGAACTGCTCGCACTGGCTGTAGAGGATCTGGGGCGTGCGCGGATCGGCCGGCGAGAGACGGTACTCGTTCATGATCATCTTGAAGTGCTCGAGCCACATCTTCCAGGCCTCCTGGGAGACCTGGTCGAAGACCCGCTGCCCCAGCTCGTTGGGGAACGGCTTGAACGTCATGGCGGGGAGCTCCCGCCCCAGCTTCCTGCACATCACCATCCGAGCCATGCGGCGCCTCGCGTCTCTCGAGTTGAAGTGGACGCGGAAAGATAATCGATCCGCCCGGGCGATGCACGCAAGACGGCGCGCGCCCGGCGGACCGGGGGTTACCAGCTGCGCTCTAGCCGAGGAGGTTGAGCGGGTTGACGGCGAGGGCCTTGGCGAGCAGCTCCAGGGTCTCGAGCGGCGGGGTGCGCTGGCCGCGCTCCAGCATCGAGATGTAGGAGACGGAGAGGCCGGCCTTGTGGGCGAGCGCCTCCTGGGAGAGCTTGCGGCGCGTGCGCTCCGCCTTGAGGTTGTCGGAGAACTTGTCGGCGAGACTGGCCATGGTGGCTGTTCCTTCTCTCTCGTGAGGCGTGGGTGCGTGCGGTCTGCCTGCACCGCAGGTGCGACCGCACTTTGGGAAATAGCACTTCGAGCGGAGGAATGCTGTCCCACGTTCGGATGAGCCACATGAGGTTAGCACTCCAAGTGAAGCGTTGGCGAGGCGGTTCGGACCCCCTGCGACTCATGGTCGCAGGACGGTGAGCATGAGGGCGCCTTCGGCGCGCGGGTGCGCGGACGCGCCGGGTGGGCGGGTGCGCCAAGTGCGGGCGGTGTGGGATGACCACCGACGCCCCGCGCGGGAGGCGCGTCGGCCCCGGGAGGGGGGGGGACCCGGCCGGCCGGCGTCGCCCCTCGGCAGGCGAGCGTGTAGACTGCGCGCCAAGAAATGACCGACCTGAACAGGCGTGAGCGCCGCCGTGACGCGCTCCTCTCCGCCCTCCGCGCCGCCGGCCGCCCCGCGGGCGTCAAGGAACTGCTGCAGAAGGCGGGGCTCCGCCCCACCGACGAGACCGAGGCCAGGCGGGAGCTGCGCGAGCTGGTCCACGAAGGCCAGGTGACCCGCGACGGCAAGCGCTTCGCCCTTTCCGGGGCGGCGAGCGGCGGCGGCTCGAGCAGAGCGGGAGGCGCCGGCGGGCACCCCCAGGAGCGGGCCGGTCGGCACGGCGGCCCGGGGGCCGGAGGCGGGGCGCACCGCGCCAGCGGCATCCTCGGCACCCTGACCCGTCACCGCGACGGCTTCGGCTTCGTGGCCAGGCTCGACCGGGGCGGCGAGGACATCTTCCTGCCGCCCGGCGAGGCCACCCGGGCGCTCGACGGCGACGTGGTGCGGGTCGAGGTGGTGGCGGGGCGCGGCGGCCGATCGGCCGGCCGCCTGCTCGAGATCGTGGAGCGCCGCCGGCGTTACCTGATCGGCATCTACCGCCCGGGGCGGCGCGGTGCCTCGGTGGTGCCCAACGACGTCACCCTCGGGTTCGAGGTGCCGGTCCCCGACTCCCGCCTCGCCAAGGACGGCGACGTCGTCAAGGTGGCGCTGGCCCCCGGCACCGGCCCGCTCGAGGGCGAGGTGGTCGAGGTGATCGGCCGCCCCGGCGAGCCGCGCGTCGAGGTGCTGGCGGTCGCCTACGGCAAGGGGTTCGCCGACGTCTTCCCGGAGGCGGTGCTGGGCGAGGCCGCCACCGTGCCGGACCACGTCCGGCCCGAGGAGAAGGCGCGGCGCCGCGACCTGACCGGGCTGCCGCTGGTCACCATCGACGGCGAGGACGCCCGCGACTTCGACGACGCCGTCGACCTGGAGAAGCTCGGAGAGGGGAAGGGCGCCGCGGCCTGGCGCCTCGTGGTGGCCATCGCCGACGTCTCGCACTACGTCCGGGTCGGCACCGCGCTCGACGACGAGGCGATCCGGCGCGGCACCAGCGTCTACTTCCCCATGCAGGTGCTGCCCATGCTGCCGGAGCGGCTCAGCAACGGCATCTGCTCGCTCATGCCCGACGTGGAGCGGCTCTGCATGGTGGCCGACATGACCATCGGCCGCCGTGGCGAGCCCCTCGGCGTGGAGGTCTACGAGGCGGTCATGAAGAGCGCCGCCCGCTGCACCTACACCGAGGTGGCGCAGGTGCTCGACGGCCAGCAGGTGCCCCACCGCGAGCGCTTCCGGCCCATGTTCACGCTGATGGGCGAGCTGCAGGAGCAGCTCACCGCCATGCGGCGGCGGCGCGGCGCCATCGACTTCGACCTCCCCGAGGCCAAGATCATCGTCGACGAGGCCGGCCACGTCACCGGCATCGAGAAGTGGCCGCGCAACCGCGCCCACCGCGTCGTCGAGGAGTTCATGCTGGCCGCCAACGAGGCGGTGGCGCTCTGGTTCTCCTCGCGCGAGCTGCCGACCATCTACCGGATCCACGGCACCCCCGACGAGACCAAGCTGCAAGGCTTCCTCGAGCTGGCCCAGGCCCACGGCTTCGAGGTGCCGGCCGGCACCCTCGACCCGCGCGCCCTCGACGACCTGCTGACCCGGCTGCAGGGCCACCCCCAGCAGCGGGCCCTCAACCAGCTCTTGCTGCGGGCCATGATGCAGGCGGTCTACTCGCCCGAGGACGACGGCCACTTCGGCCTGGCGGCCGACCACTACCTCCACTTCACCTCGCCCATCCGGCGCTACCCCGACCTGGTGGTCCACCGGCGGCTCCGCCAGGAGTGGGCCCACCGCGACGGGCAGGGGGGCAAGCAGAGCACCGTGGAGGAGCTGGCCGAGCTGGCCTCGCGCTCCAGCGAGCGCGAGCGGGCCGCCATGGAGGCGGAGCGCGAGATCGCCTCCTACTACGCGGCGCTCTTCATGAAGGACAAGGTCGGGTACCGCTACCCGGGCACGGTGGCGGCGGTGGCCGAGCCTGGGCTCTTCGTCGAGCTCACCCCCTTCTTCGTCGAGGGGCTGGTGCGGGCCGAGACGCTCCCCGGGATGTTCGACCTCGACCCGGTCCACCACGCCCTCATCGACCACGGCACCGGGCGCGCCTTCCGGGTCGGCGACCCTGTCGAGGTGCAGGTGGCCGACGTCAGCATCGAGCGGCGGCGCGTCGACCTGGCGCTGGTCTCGGAGATGCCCAGGGAGGACGCGGCGCTGCAGGGCGGGGCGCGGCCGGCCGGACGCAAGCGGCTTCTCGACGGCGGAGCCAAGGGGGCGCGCGGCGCCAGGCCCAGCCACGGAGCGCGCGACGGCGGCGGTCGCGGCGCGCCGGCCAAGGCGCACGACGGCGGCGGTCGCGGCGGCCGATCGGGAGGCTCCGGCAAGGGCGGCAAGCCGGGGGCCGGCGCGGGCGGTAAAGCTGGCGGCAAGGCCGGCGGCAAGGGTGGCGGCAAGGGCGGCAAGGGCGGCAAGGGTGGACGGGGCGGCAAGGGTGGACGGGGCGGCGGCCGCGGCCGGCGCTAGGCTCCTGCCATGACGCTCGCCGACGCCGCCCTGCTCGCCGCCGCAGCCACCGGCGCCGGCGTGGTCAACGCCATCGCCGGGGGCGGGACGCTCCTCACCTTCCCGGCCCTGCTGGCGGTCGGGGTCGGGCCGGTGGCGGCCAACGCCACCAACACCCTGGCGCTCTGGCCGGGCCAGCTCTCCGGCGCCTGGGCCTACAAGAAGCACCTCGGCGACGAGAAGCGGCTCGCCTACCTGCTGGCTGTCCCCTCGCTGCTCGGCGGGGTGCTCGGCTCGCTGCTGGTGCTCTGGCTCCCCGAGAAGGTCTTCGCCGCGGTGGTGCCCTGGCTGATCGTCTTCGCCTGCGTCCTCTTGGCGGTGCAGGGGCCGCTCAAGCGGCTGCTGGCCAAGGTGCCGGGGAGCGACCACCCGGCGGCGCTCTGGTTCATCCAGCTGGCGGTCGCCATCTACGGCGGCTACTTCGGCGCCGGCATGGGGATCCTCATGCTGGCGGCCATGGGCATCCTCATCAAGTCGAGCCAGCAGCACGCCAACGCGCTCAAGGTGCTCTTCTCGTTCCTCATCAACGGCGTGGCGGCGCTGATCTTCCTCGGCGCCGGCGCGGCCCGGCTGCCGGAGGCGGCGCTGATGGCGGTGGCGGCCGGGCTGGGCGGCTGGGGCGGGGCCCACCTGGCCCAGCGGCTGCCGCCGGCCGGGATGCGCTGGGTGGCGATCGCCGTCGGGCTCTACGCCGCGGCGCGGATGTTCTGGTAGCGCGCCCGGCCGCCCCCGCAGGGCGCGGCCGCCAGGCTACATCCCCATGAAGGCCTTGCGGACGTGGTCGTTGCCGAGCAGCTCGGCGCCGCTGCCGGTCATGACCACCCGGCCGGTCTCCAGCACGTAGGCCCGGCTGGAGATCTTGAGCGACTGGTAGACGTTCTGCTCGACCAGCAGGATGGTGGTCCCCTGCTTGTTGATCTCCTTGATGATGTCGAAGATGTTCTTCACGAAGAGCGGCGAGAGCCCCAGGCTCGGCTCGTCGAGGAGCAGCAGCTTCGGGTTGGCCATCAGGCCGCGGGCGATGGCCAGCATCTGCTGCTCGCCGCCCGACATGGTGCCGCCCAGCTGCTTGCGCCGCTCGGCCAGCCGCGGGAAGAGCGAGAAGGCCCGCTCCATGTTGCGGGCCCGGTCGGGGCGGGTGGCCGGCAGGTAGGAGCCCATCCGCAGGTTCTCCACCACGGTCAGCTCGGGGAAGATGCGGCGGGCCTCGGGCACCTGCACCAGCCCCTGGGCCACCACCTCGTGCGGCTGCAGCGTGGCGAGGTCGATCCCCCCGAAGCTGATCGACCCGCCGGTCGGCCTGAGCAGGCGCGAGACGTTCCTCAGGATGGTCGACTTGCCGGCGCCGTTGGCGCCGACCACGGTGACGATCTCCCCCTGGTTGACGGCGAGATCGACGCCCCAGAGCACCTGCAGGTCGCCGTAGGCGTAGGTGAGCTGCTTGATCTCAAGCATCGACGGCCTCTCCGAGGTACGCGGTGATGACGTCCTTGTTGGTGGCCACCTCGCGCGGCGCCCCCTCGGCCAGCTTCTCGCCCGAGTTGAGGCAGACGATCCGGTCGGAGAGCCGCATGATGGCCTTCATGTCGTGCTCGATCACCACCTGGGTGAGCCCGAGCTTCTTGAGATCGAGGATCAGCAGGATGATCTCCTCCGACTCGGCCTGGTTGAGGCCGCCCATGACCTCGTCGAGCAGCAGCATCTCCGGCCGGGTGGCCAGGGCGCGCGCCACCTCCAGCTTCTTGCGCTCGCCGATGGGCAGGCCGCCAGACAGGAAGGTCGCCTTGTGATCGAGCCGGACCACCTTGAGCTTCTCGTGGGCCACCTCGCGGGCCACGCTGAGCGAGTGGGTCCGGGCCAGCGCCCCGACCATGACGTTGTCGAGCACCGTCATCTTGGCGAGCGGCCGGACCTTCTGCCAGGTGCGGACCATGCCGAGCCGGCAGACCGCGTCGGGCTGCAGGCCGTTGATGCGGTTCCCCTTGAAGAGCACGTCGCCCTTGGTGGGTGGGTAGTAGCCGGTGATGCAGTTGAAGAGGGTGGTCTTGCCGGCGCCGTTGGGGCCGATCAGGCCGACGATCTCTCCGAGGCCGACGTCGAAGCTGACGTCGGAGTTGGCGGCGAGGCCGCCGAAGTGCTTGGAGACGTGCTGGATCTCGAGGACTGCGGGCATGGGCGGGCTCCGGCTCACTCGGCCGCGGCGGCGGGCTGGCTGGGGGGGGCGCTGCGCGCGGCGGTCCGCTTCCTCATCCGGGCCAGCCCCTTGCGGAGCAGCCCGAGGAAGCCCTCGGGGGCGAAGAGGACCACCACCACCACCAGCACCCCGTAGAAGAGGACGTGGGCGTTGGAGAGGTGGGCCTCGATGAAGGCCACCGTGGCCGACTCGTCGCTGAGCAGGCCGGCCTGGACCAGCCACTTGGGGTTGCGCAGGGTCTCGGAGAGGAGCACCAGCACCACCGACCCGACCACCGGGCCGAGGATGGTGCCGATGCCGCCGATGATGCAGATCAGCACCATCTGCACCGAGACGTCGATGCCGAAGACGATGTTGGGGTCGATGAAGCGGACGTAGAGGGCGAAGACGCCACCGGCGCTGGCGGTGAAGGCGGCCGAGATCATCAAGGCCAGGTTCTTGTGGAGGGTCGGGTTGATGCCGAGGCTGTGGGCGGCGTCCTGGTCTTCGCGGATGGCCTGGAAGGTGTAGCCGAGCTTGGAGTGCTGGACCAGCCAGTTGACCGAGATGATGATCACCGCCAGGGCGAGGGAGACGTAGAAGAACGGCACCTTGCCGAGGAACTTGACCACGAACCAGGGGGTCTCGAGCGGCGGGATGGCGTTGAGCAGGATCCCCTCGGCGCCGCGGGTGACGTCCTTGAAGTGGAGCGCCGCCAGCCGGATGATCTCGGCCATGGAGATCGAGGCCAGCACGAAGTAGGGACCACGCAGCCGGAAGGTGATGCTGCCGATGATCACCGAGAGGACCACCGAGCCGACCACGGCCACGGCGATGCCGTACCACGGGGCGACCTGGTAGATCTCGAGCAGCACCATGGTGATGTAGGCGCCCATCCCGAAGTAGGCGGCGTGCCCCACCGAGTACTGGCCGGCGTAGCCTCCCACCACGTTCCAGGCCGAGCCCTGGGCGATGGCCAGGAAGACCATGATCCACATGTGGAGGATGAGCGGCTTGCGCGACACCTGCGGGACCAGCGCCACCAGGGCGATGACCGCCAGGTAGGCGAGGAGGGCCGGCGTGGAGAAGCCGCGCGGGAGGCGGAGCGTGGGGAGGAGCGAGCGCATCAGGTCCTCGACTTGCCGAGCAGGCCGGCGGGGCGGAAGAGCAGGATGAGCAGGAAGAGGACGTAGACCACCAGCTCCTTCAGGCCGCTGGCGATGTAGACGGCCGAGAGCGACTCGGTGACGCCGATGAGGACGCCGCCCAGGGTGGCGCCGACGATGCTCCCCATGCCGCCCAGCACCACCACCACGAAGGCCTTGAGGGTGAAGGGGCTGCCGACCTGGGGGAAGATGTAGTAGGTGGGCGCCAGCAGCGCGCCGGCGATGCCGGCCAGCGCCGTGCCCAGCCCGAACGCCAGCACCGACATCCGCTTCACGTTGATCCCCATGAGCTGGGCGGCGTCACGGTCCTGGGCGGTGGCGCGGATGGCCTGCCCGGTGTCGGTGGTCTGGAGGAACCAGAAGAGCGCGCCGGTGATGGCCGCGGTGACCAGGAACGAGTAGAGCAGCGGCTGCGAGACCGAGATGCCGAGCAGCTGGAACGAGGAGGAGGAGTAGCTGGTGGTGAGGATGCGGTAGTCGGAGGTGAAGCCGAGCATCACGCCGTTGCTCATCACCAGCCCGAGCCCGATGGTGAGCAGGATCTGGTTCTGCGGGAGCGCGTTGAGCACCCGGTTGATGAAGACCTTCTGCAGCAGCGCGCCCCAGAGGAAGAGCACCGGCGCGGTGATGAGCAGCGACAGGTACGGATCGATGTTGAAGAGGGTGAAGAGGCCCCAGGTGACGTACATGCCGAGCATCAACAGGTCGCCGTGGGCGAAGTTGATGACCCGCATCACGCCGAAGATGATGGTCAGGCCGATGCCGATGAGCGCGTAGACGCCGCCCACCAGGATGCCCGACAGCAGGGACTGGAAGAACACGTTCATCTGGGGCCTCGTTCAGCCTGGGTGTGGCGCTACTTCCAGCCCGGGAAGGGGTAGACCGCCTTGGCGGTGGCCACCTTGGCCGGGAAGACCGTCACCGACTTGCCGGCCTGGTACTGGATGACCGGCATGGCGTTCTGGTTCTGGTTGTTGTAGCCGTCGTAGGCCTCGAACTTCACCTCGCCCATGATGGTCTGCGAGGTGTCGGTGGCCAGCGCCTCGCGGACCTTGGCGCGATCGGCGCCGCCCTTCTTGACCGCCGCCCCCACCACCATCATCGCGGTGTAGGTGCAGGCGGCGTGGTAGGTCGGCCGCTTGCCGAACTTGGCCTGGTAGCGGGCGGCGAACTCCATGGAGGCCTTGCTGGAGTCGGGGGTCCACTGCGTCACGGAGAAGACGTTGGTGGAGATGTCCCTCTCGCCCTCGAACTGGGCGGTGTCGAAGCCGGCGCCGCCGCCGAGGAAGGCCTGCGGCTTGAGCCCCAGCTCGCGCGACTGCCGCATCAGCAGGATGGCGTCGGCCACGTAGGAGACCATGAAGACCAGGTCGGGGTTCTGACCCTTCACCTTGCTCAAGGTCGAGCGGTAGTCGGGCGAGCCCTTCTGGTAGGCCTCGTCGGCCACCACGGTCAGCCCCTTGGCGACCGCATACTCCTTGCCCACCTTGGAGAGCGAGGAGCCGAAGTCGGTCGACTCGTAGATGAAGGCCACCGTCTTCGGCTTGCCGAAGGCGAGGGCGGCGTCGATGAGCGCCTTGGCATAGACGTTGGCCGGGGCGTTGACGCGGAAGACCCACTTGTACCCCTGGCGCGTGATCTCCTCCTTGGAGGCGGCCGGGATCACCTGGGAGACGCCGTACTGCTCGGCCTGCTTGGCCACGGCGTTGGCGCAGGCGGAGGTGTATGGGCCGACGATGGCGGTGACCTCGTCGCCGGTGGCCAGCTGCTCGATGGCGCTGATCGCCTTGTCGGGCTTGCCGGTGTCGTCCTGGCGGATCACCTTGACGTCGACCCCCTGCTTCTTCAGGTCCTCGAGGGCCAGCTCGAGGCCGTTGGTCATGGTCTCGCCGATGGGAGCCTCGGCGCCGGTGATGGTGTTGATGAAGCCGATCTTGACGGGGGCGGCGCCGGCCAGCCCGGGCAGGGCGAGCGCGGCGGCGGCGACGGTGGAGAGGAGGCGGGAGGCGAGGCGCATGAGGAAGACTCCTTCTGTGCGGGGAGGCTGAGGCTGTGAGGTCGGAAACGAAAGAGGGGCGCCCGCGCCCGAAGGCCCCGGGCGCCCCTCGGAGGAGGCTATCGATCTAGAACTTGAGCTGCGAGGAGATGGCCACCTGGGTGGCGTCCTGCTTGGTGGTCGCCGCCGTGGCGTTGTTGCCGCGGAACTCGGTGGTGACCTGGGCCGCCTCGATGCCGAAGCGCCAGGCCTTGCCGGCGTTGACGATGATGCCGCCGGCCAGCTGGTCGCTCTTGATGCGGGCGTTGTTGGCCGAGGTGGCCTTGTCGGCCTCACCGTGGCCGAGGCCGCCGGTGACCCAGAGCCAGGGGAGCGGCTTGACGATCGCCTGGACCCAGAAGCCCGAGGTCTCGAGCGCCTTGACGCCGGTGCCGGCCGGGGCGCCGGCCTGGTTGTAGGTCGGGGCGCCGATGGCGTTGTAGGTGTCGTCCGCGCCGGAGCCGGTGTAGAACTCGCCCTTCACCTGCAGGAACTTGGTCAGGCCGAGGTCGAGGTCGACGCCGAAGAGGCTGCCGGTGACGTCCTGCTGGTTGTTGGTGCCGACGCCCGAGTAGTAGTTCATGCGGCGGGTGTTCTGGTGGTAGCCGAGGCCGACGGCGAAGCTGACGTCCTGGGCGAACTTGCCGGTGGCGCCGAGGCGGGCCTCGATGTTCGGCATGCGCGACTGGTTGCCGGCCCCCATGTCGACGGCGGCGGTGGTGCCGGGGCCGCTGACGGCGGTGGAGGTGGCCGGGGAGAGGACGGCCACGGCGGCGTTGAAGCCGATGTCACCGAAGTTGTTGGCGTAGCTCACCCGGAACTGCGGCGAGCGGCGCCAGAGATTGCCGGCCTGCCAGAAGAGCGGCTTGGCCACCCAGGCGAGGCTCTCGGCGAAGAGGGTGTTGACGATGCCGACGTCCTGTCCGGCCAGCACCGAGATGTTGCCGGCGCTGGTCTTCCAGGAAGCGGTCATCGAGGCGACGCGCAGCCGCATCAGGCCGTTGTACCAGGCGGTCGAGACGGCGCTGGCGTGGCCGCCGCTGAAGTCGAACTCGAGCGTGCCGGCCAGGTCGGCGCCCGACCAGTCCTCCTTGGTGGTCAGCCTGAAGCCGATGCGCGACTGGCGGGCCGACATGAGCACCGAGCCGCCCTGGACGGCCGCGGTGGCCTGGCCCGGGTAGTCCTGGTCGGTCATCGAGCCGCCGGTGAAGTAGGCGTTGGCGAGGATGAAGCCGTACGGGGTGAACTTGACGCCGTCGGCCGCGGGAGCGGCGGCCGGAGCGGGTGCGGCGGCGGGAGCCGTCTGGGCGACGGCGGCGAGCGGGAGAGACAGGGCGAGCAGCCCTGCAAGGAACGTCTTCGAAGCGGTCATGCACTGCCTCCAGAGGCGCGTTGACCCGGGGTGAGAGCCTGTTGGGGCCCCGGGTGGGGGGGGGAGGAAAACGGTAGCACAGGGCTCGATCGGGTCGGCGCAAATATGACGACGCGGCGCGGCAAGTCCTGCGCGCCATCGCGCAAGCTGCCGTGATCACGACGCGTAGACGGGAGCGCCAGAATTGCGCGGACAGGATCGTCCCTGGAGTACGGGTCAGGTCCACGCTCCACCAGCGATGTGACCGCCGGAACGAGCGGCTACCTGCCGAGCGTGACGATGGTGACGGCGTCGCCGCCCTCGTGCTGGTCGCCCCTGCGGTGATTTGCCACGTACGGCGAGGCGGCGAGCGCCTCGCGCAGCGCCTGCTTGAGGGCGCCGGTGCCGTGGCCGTGGAGGATGAGGCACTGCGGCTCGCCGTCGGCGTAGAGCCGGTCGAGGAACCGCACCAGCTCGCGCTGCAACTCGTCGACCCGCAAGCCCCGGACGTCGAGCCGTCGCTCCTCGAGCCGGACGGTGTCGGGGCGGGCCTCCTCGGCCCGGGCCAGCCGGTCGGCGGCGCTCTTGCCGAGGTTGGCCTGGCGCGCCGAGCCGGTGAGCGCGACCAGGTCGGCGAGCGGCCGGCGCACCTTCAAGGCCCCGGCCTGGACCAGCGCCTGCTTGCCGTCGACCGAGAGCACCTCCCCCTCCTGGCCGAGCGAGGCGATGCGCACCCGCACCCCCGGATTGAGCTCGCCGCCCGGGAGCGCCTCGGCGGCGGTCTCGGCCTGCGCCGCGGCCCGCTTCGTGGCCCCGGCCACCTGCGCCTTCCAGGCCTCGAGCTGGGCCACCGCCTCGCTCGCCTTCTTGACCGAGGGCTGCGCCTGCAGGTCGGCCAGCAGCCCGGCCACCTCCTCCCGGGCCGCGTCGAGCTCGTCGGCGATCGCCTCGCCGACCCGCGCCGCCGCCGCCCGCTCGGCCCGGTGGGCCTCCTCCTCGCGCGCTCGCGCCGCCGCCTCGGCCTGCAGCGCCGCCAGGGCTGCCCGCTCGGCCGCCGCGCTGGCCGCCGAGAGCCGGGCCCGCTCCGCCTCCAGCGCCGCCAGGGCCTCGCCCAGCGCCCCCCCGCTGCCGCCGCGCGCCTCGCGGGCCCGCTGCACCAGCGCCGCAGGCAGCCCAACCCGCGCCGCCACCTCGATGGCCGACGAGCTGCCCGGGGAGCCGAGGTGGAGCTGCCAGGTCGGCGCCAGCCGCTCGGCGTCGAAGCCGACCCGGGCGTTGGCATAGACCGAGTCGGTGAGGGCCAGCGCCTTGAGCTCGTCGAGGTGGGTGGTGACCAGCACGGTGGCGCCGCGGGCCACCAGCGCCTCGAGGATGGCGGCCGCCAGCGCCGCCCCCTCGCGCGGATCGGTGTCGGCGGCGATCTCGTCGACCAGCACCAGCGAGCCGGGGATGGCGCCGGCCAGCATCTCCTTCACCGCGGTCAGGTGGGCGGTGAAGGTGGAGAGGTCCTGGTGCAGGTCACCGCGCTCGTCGATGGCCGCCTTGACCTCCAGGTAGAAGGGGAGGCGCGACCCCTCGGCGGCCGGCACCGGGAGGCCGGCCCGCAGCATCAGCGCCGAGAGCCCGACCGCGCTGATGGCCACGGTCTTGCCGCCGCCGTTCGGCCCCGAGACGATCAGGGCCCGGGCCGGCGGCCCGAGCCGCACCGTGCTGGCCACCACCTTCTTGCCCTGCAGGGCCAGCAGCGGGTGGCGCAGCGAGCGCAGCTCGAAGCCGTCCCGCTCGGCGCAGATCCCCGGGGCGTGGGCGTCGAGGTCGGAGGCGAGCCGGGCCGCAGCCTCCAGGGCGTCGAGCTCGGCCAGCACCGCCAGGGCCCGCGCCAGGGCGGCCGCCCGCGCCGTCACCGCGCCGGAGAGCTCGCGGAGGATGCGCAGCTCCTCCTCGGCGGCGGTGGCGTTGGCGATGGCCAGCTCGTTGCCGAGCTCGACCAGCGCGTTCGGCTCGACGAAGAGGGTCTGGCCCGACTGCGAGGCGTTGTGGACGATGCCGGGCACCGCGGCGCGGGCGCTGGCCAGCACCGGCAACACGTAGCGTTCGTTGCGGATCGTGAAGTAGCGATCGCGGAGGTGGCGCTCCATCTCCGGGTCGGAGAGGTACGTCTCGACCTGGACCTTGAGGGCCCGGTGCAGCCCGCGGCTCCGCTCGCGGGCCGCCGCCAGCTCGACCGAGGCGCGGTCCGAGACGGTCCCGGAGGGCTCGATGGCCCGCTCGATCCGGTCGGCCAGCCGCTCGTCCGGCTCGAGCGGCTCGGCCAGCGCCGCCAGCCGCGGCGCCTCCCCGGCGCGGGCCTGCAGCGCCGCCCTGGTCCTGGCCACCGCGCGGGCCAGCGCCGCCACCTCGCGCAGCGCCAGCGGCTCGAGCACCCCGCCGCGCTGCGAGCGCTCCAGCGACGCCTCGACGTCGGCCAGGCCTCCGAGGGGGAGGGGCGCGCCGGTCTCGGAGAGGCGCCGGGCCTCGTCGACGCGCGCCAGGGCCTCGCCGGCCGCGGCGGCGTCGGGCTGGAAGGGCAGGGTGAGGGCGCGCCGGTGGCCGGCCGGGAGCCGGCAGCGCGCCGACAGGGCGGCGAGGATCTCGGGCCAGCCGAGCTGGGCCAGGGTGCGGTCGTGGCTCATGGCGTGCGGGGAGCGTGTTACCGCGATTCGGCCGCGCCGCGCCACCACGCGCCGTCCGACGACTCCGCCGCGGTGACTCCGCCGCGGTGACTCCGGCGCGGTGACTCCGGCGTGACGATTCCGCTGGCGTGCCCGGGCGCCGTCGCTACCATGGCGCCGTGAAGCGCCTCCGACTCGCCTGCCTCCTGCCGCTGGCCGCCCTCGCCGGCTGCTCCAGCGCTCCCTCCCGCCCGGCCCGTCCAGCTCGCGGTCCGGTCTGCGCCGTCCCCCCGGCCGCTTCGACCCGGGTTGGTTCGACCCCGGCCGAGGCCGGCGCCGAGCCGCAGGCCGACGGAGGGCCGAAGCCGGAGGTGCTGGTGGCCCGGGCCCGGCAGCTGCGCGCCGCCGGGGACCACGAGGGTGCGCGCAAGCGGCTGGAGCGGGCCGCAGCCATCGCCCCCGATGACGCCGAGGTCTGCTTCGCGCTGGCCGACCAGCTGGTGGTCGACGGCGCCGAGCTCGACCGGGCCGGGGCCATGCTCGCCCTCATCCCGGCCGGCTTCCCCCGCCGCGATGAGGCGCTGGGGCGGCTGGCCGAGCAGCGCGGCGACTTCGACACGGCCGAGGCGGCCTACGCGCGCCACCTCGCCAGCGGCGCCGATCCGCAGGTGCAGCTGCGCCGGGCCCTGGCGCTCGAGAGGCTGGGGCGGCTCGCCGAGGCGATCATCGAGCTGGAGCGGCTGCGCGCCGCCATGCCGAAGGACCAGGTGGTTCGGGTCCGCCTCGCCGAGCTCTACGAGGCGATCGGCCGGCTCAGCGAGGCCGAGGTCGAGCTGCGGGGGCTGGCCGAGGCCTCCCCGGCCCGGCCCGAGGGGTGGCGCCGGCTCTCCGCCTTCTGCGCGAGGCAGGGCTGGGCGGACCGGGCCAGGGCCGCCGAGGCGCGGGCGCTGGAGGCCGAGGCCAGGCCGAAGCGGGAGCTGCGGCCGCTCAGGCCGAGCGGGCGCTGAGCCCGGCCGTCTCCATGGAAGCGCCGTGAAGTTCCTGCCACAGGTGTGCAGCGCCGCGGCGGCTCCGGTCGGGCCGACGCACGCAAGCTTCTGGAGTTCCGCACCTTCCCGGCTGGCATGCTTCTGGCCTATGAGGAGGGCGATGCCATGCACCGCGCTCCCGGGAGGGACCACATGATCGCAGTCCTCGTCGCCACGCTGATCGCCAGCGCAGCCCCCGTCGACACCGCCTCCGGAGTCGACGGCACGGTCACCGGGCCGCAACCCGTGGCGGCCGTCGCTCCGGCGCCGGCCACTGCGCCGGCCACTTCGCCGCCCGCGCTCGAGCCCGCGCTCGAGCCCGCGCCAGCGCCGGCGCCGGTGGGGCCGATCGACTCGGTCTACTTCCGCGCCGGAGGGCGGGTGCGCGGCACGGTCATCGAGGAGCACCCGGTGAACGGCGTCCGCATCCGCCAGCTCGACGGCACGCTCCGCACCTACCCGCGCGATGAGCTGGCCCGCATCGAGTACGCCGACGGGACCGTCTCCCGCCGCCGGGCCTCGGCGCCCCCCGCGCCACCCCCGCCCCGGGTCGCGGCGCCACCGCCGCCCGGCCCGCCGCCGCCAGACGGCCTGCCGCCGCCACGTGGCCATCGGCTCCACGGGCACTCGCACCCTCTCCCGCTCTACCTCACGCTCGGCGTGGGGGCGACCTTCCTCGGCGGCGACGCCGAGCGCGGCCAGCCGGTGCGGCAGCTCTTCGGCAACCAGGCCCACCTCTCGAGCGAGCTCGGGCTCCGGCTCAGTCCATCGTTCGCGCTCGGGATCTACGGTGACGCCGGCGGTAGCGACGCGGCGAGGCCGGTGCGCGAGTACTGCCAGTCGTTGGGCGTCTCCTGCGGAGCCATGACCGGGCGGATCGGCCTGCTGGCCCGCTACACCTGGAGCCCGCTCGCGGCCGAGGCCAAGTGGCTCTCGATCGGCACCGGCTGGGAGGTTGGCGAGGCCAGGCCGAGCCACCAGGGGCAGGGGAGCGCGCTCTTCACCTACTCCGGCCGGGAGTACCTGCGGCTGGGCGCCGGGATCGACTTCCGCACCAACCAGGTGCTCGGGGTCGGCATCTACGGCTCGTTCGCCTGGGGAGAGTACGACCGCTACGAGGACGGCGCCGGGGTGTTGGCGCTGGACCGGGCCACCCACACCACCGGGCAGATCGGCGTCAGGCTGGTCCTCTTCCCGTGAGAGGGCGACGCCGCCTCACATGGTCCCGCCGGAGATGTCGCGCAGCCGCCGGACCCGGGCCACGCCGCAGCGCTCGCCGCAGGCGCCGCAGACCTCGTAGGTCATCTCCTTGACCACCAGCACGTCGGGGTGGTCCTCGGCCGGCTCGAGCCGCGCCCCGCAGCCGGGGCAGTCGAGGGAGGCGACGCGGACCGGCCGCGCTAGCACCAGCGAGCGGCGCACCGCCGGGGGGCAGCGGGCGCACTCGACGCCGTAGAGGTAGCCCACCTCCTCGACCGGCGGCACCTCGTCGAGGTCGACCCCGCAGTACTGGCAGCTCGCCTGGTCCACCGGCGCCTACCTGACGGCCGCGCAGAGCGCCAGCGAGAGGGGAAGCGACCACCGCCACGCCGAGGTCATGTCCCTGCTCCTCACCAGCGCGCGTTCCGCTCCACCAGGGAGTAGGCGGCGTCGGAGTCGATGGGCGGGGAGAAGTAGTAGCCCTGGGCGGCGCTGCAGCCGAGCTCCCTCAGGAAGTGGAGCTGCTCCTGGGTCTCGACGCCCTCGGCCACCACCGGCTTCCCCAGGTCGCGCGCCAGCGCCATGATGGTCCGGACCAGCTCGGGCGCCTCGCCCCGGGGGGCGCCGCCGCTGAAGAGCGAGCGGTCGATCTTGACCGAGTCGCACTCGAACTGGTGGAGCGACCGGATCGAGGAGGAGCCGGCGCCGAAGTCGTCCATCAGCAGCCGGACCCCGTGGCGGTGCAGCTGGGCCAGCCGGCGCGGGGAGTCCTCGGACTGGCGCAGCGCGTGCTCGGTCAGCTCCAGCGCCAGGTCCCCCGGCGCCAGGTGGTGCTCCTGGACGATGTCGTCGATGTTGTCGAGCAGGTCCCCCTGGAGCAGCTGCTTGGAGGAGAGGTTGACGTGCAGCATGAGCCGCTCGCCCGAGGGGGCCTGGCGGAAGCGGCGGAGGTCGCGGCCCGCCTGCTGGAGCAGCCAGCGGCCGATGGGGACGATCAGCCCGGTCTCCTCGGCGAAGGGGACGAACTGGTCCGGCGCCATCATGCCGCGCTTGGGGTGGGCCCAGCGGACCAGGGCCTCGAGCCCCTGGATCCGGCCGGTCTTCATCTCCACCAGCGGGAGGTACTGGATGCGGAACTCCTGCCGCTGCAGGGCGTGGCGGAGATCGGTCTCGAGGTCGAGCAGCTGGGGCTCCCGCTCGCGCATGTTCCCGTCGAAGACCACGCAGCGCGCCCGCCCTTGGGCCTTGGCCCGGTACATGGCGGTGTCGGCGTCGAGCAGCAGGTCCTCGGGGCGGCTGTAGGCGGGGGAGGAGACGGCGATGCCGATGCTGACCGTGGAGAAGACCTCGCGCGCGCCGATCTGGAACGGCAGCGAGGTGGCCTGGCGGATCCGCTCGGCGACCGCCTCGGCGTCGACCACGCCCTTGACGTCGTCCACCAGGATGGTGAACTCGTCACCGCCCATGCGGGCCAGGGTGTCGCCCTCGCGAAGGCAGGTCTGCAGCCGCCGGGTGGTCTGGACCAGCAGGTCGTCGCCGGCGGCGTGGCCGAGGCCGTCGTTGACCGACTTGAAGTGGTCGAGGTCGAGGAAGAGGACGGCGAAGGCATAGCCCTCGCGGCGCCGGGTGCGAGCGAAGGACCGCTTGGCCAGGTCGAGGAACATCGACCGGTTGGGCAGGCGGGTGAGCGAGTCGTGCAGGGCGTCGTGCACCACCCGCTCGGCGGCGGCGCGACGCTCGGTGACGTCCATCATCGCGCCGCAGAGCCGGATGGCCTTGCCGGTGGCGTCGCGCACCGCCCCGGCCCGCGCCAGCACCCAGCGCCAGTCCCCGCCCTGGTGGCGGATCCGGTGCTCGCTCTCGAAGCGGGTGGCGCCGCCCTCCAGGTGGGACCTCACCGCCGCCTGGACCGCGTCGCGGTCCGAGGCGTGGATGCGCTCCAGCCAGTCGGCGGGCGCGCCGGACCCCTGCTCGAGCCCGACCAGCTGCAGCCAGGTGTCGGAGACCCAGAGCCGATCGACGCGCAGGTCCCAGTCGAAGAGGCCGTCGCCGGTCCCCTGCCAGGCGACCGCGCAGCGATCGTCGGAGGCGAAGGGCTCACGCACCAGGACGGCGGCCCCCAGCGGCTCGCCGCGCCGGCCCGGCAGGGGGACCACGGTCCACTCGTCGAGGCGGGCCTCGCCCGAGCGGCTCGAGGCGACCCGCAGCGACTGGTCGATCTCGCCCCGCTCGACCAGCCCCTGGAACTCGCGCCGCACCGTGGGCCGGTCCCCCTCGGGGAAGAGCAGCTCGGCCAGGTCCCGCCCCACCGCCTCGCCGGAGCGGTGGCCGAACTGGCGCTCGGCGGCGCCGTTCCAGGCCAGCACCTTCAGCTGCCGATCGCAGATGAAGGTGGCGAACGGGGCCCGCTCGAAGAGCTCCCGGCGCAGGCGGGCCAGCGGCGAGACGCGGGCCGGCGGCGCGACGCTCTCGGGCTGCGCCGGGCGGCGCGCCAGGTCGGCCAGCAGGTCGAGCGACCGCTGCAGCACGGCGTCGGCCTGGTCGGCCTTGCGATACTCGGCGTCGACGTCCTTGAAGAGCCGGCGCAGCGACGGGCGCCCGGCCTCGTCGGAGGTGAGGTGCTCGGCCAGCTGGCGTCGGAGGCGCGGGTGCATGGTCAGGCCCGGGGGACCGCGCGGGGGCTGGGGCTCGGCCTGGCGATGAGGAAGCCCTGGACGAAGTCGGCGCCGCGCTGCCGGGCCCACTCCAGCTCCTGGGGCTGCTCCACGCCCTCGACGATGGTCTGGATGCCCAGGCCGTGGCCGATCTCGAGCAGCTTGCTGGCGATCAGGTCCTTGACGTGGTCCTGGTGCACGCCCTTGATCAGCTCGCGGTCGAGCTTGATGAAGTCGGGCCGCAGCCGGTGGACCAGGTTGAGCGTCGACCAGCCGGCGCCGAGGTCGTCGAGCGCCACCCTGAAGCCGTCTCGGCGGTAGCAGTCGAGCACGCGCTTGAGCTGGTCGGCGTCCTCGATGCGGTCGGCCTCGATGACCTCGAAGACGAAGCGCTGCGGCGCCAGCCCGGCGTCCTCGATGGCCGCCACGGTGGCCTCGAGGCTGCGCGTGGCGTCGTCCATCAGGGCCGGCGAGAAGTTGATGAAGACGGTCACCTCGGCCGCCAGGTGGGCCGCCTCGCGGATGGCGCAGCAGCAGGCCGCCAGGTCGAGCTCCTGGTAGAGGCCGGCCTCCCTGGCGCGCTGCAGGATGGAGAGCGGCTCCAGCGGCTGGCCGTCGCGGCCGCGGCCACGCAGCAGCGCCTCGTGGGCGAAGACGTGCGAGGTGTCGCCGGCGTGGACGATGGGGTGGAAGTGGCTGGTGATGCCGCCCGACTGGAACTGGCCGAGGAGCCAGCCGGTCTGGACCGCCACGTGGAGCTCGTGCAGGGAGGTGATGCGGCCGAAGTCGTCGAGCGTCGGCGGCGCGCCGCCGAGGACCACCAGCGCCCGCGCCCGCCGGGCCTCGGCCTCGCCGAGACCGGCGCCGAGGAGCAGGAGGCAGTCGTCCAGCCCGTTGGGGCCGTAACGAATCTGCAAGCAGGCCCGGGTGGCCACCACCTGGATCGAATCGTCGCGGAGCAGCCGGGCGGCCCGATCGAGGGCCGCAGCGTCGCGCAGCCAGAGCAGGAGCGATCCTTCGCCCGCGTACAGATCAACTGGGGCCGCGAGGCTGGCGGGGTCGTTCGGCTCGTGACGCAGCGGGAATGGCTTCACCGAGCCACATTTACCTACATGGACGGCGATATCGCAATCTATCGGCCAGTACGCTCTGCCGGCGGCGTACCGTGTTCGCGGGACAGTGCGCCAGCTCACCCGAAAGACGGAGGGACGTCCCGGTGACCGGGCTGTGACGTTCAGTCAACGCGTACTGGCCGCCTGTGTCACCGCGTCACTGCGCCGTGTAGCCGCCGTCGAGCACGAAGGGGGACGCCGGTCATGCCGCCGGCCAGCTCCCCGCAGAGGTAGAGGGCCGCCGCGCCGATCTCCTCGACGCTGAGCAGGCGGCGCTGTGGCACCAGCGGGAA
>JANMRY010000080.1:0-18980 GCA_031388695.1 Anaeromyxobacter sp.
GGCGCGGCGGCCGGCGGCGGCGCGGGCGGCGCGGGCGCTGCGCAGGCGCGTCGAGGCGGCGCTGGCGTCGCGGGCGCCGCTGGAGACCGGGGCGCTGGCGATCGATGGCCGGGCGCTCATGGCGCTGCTCGGTTGCCCGCCCGGGCCGCACGTGGGGGAGGGGCTGCGGGCGCTCCTCGATCTCGCCCTCGACGAGCCCGGGCTCAACACCGCGGACGGGCTGGCCGGCCCGGCCCGGGCCTGGTGGGCGGCGCGGGCCCCGGCGTAGCGCCGCCCGGGGAAGTGGCCCGGCCGGGTTTACCCCTTGCCGAAGCTCGGCGCGCGGCCTACACCTCGCGCATGCGCCTCCCCGATGGACGCCAGGTCCCGGACCTCCACCTCGACCGGGACGAGGTCGACCGCTGCCGCGAGCTGGCCGCGCAGGTCACCGCGCCGGTGCTCGGCTTCGTCGCCGGCCAGACCACCGTGGCCATCGAGCGGACCGTGCTGCGGCTGCTCGGCCTCCACGGCGCCGGGCCGCGCGGCGTCCCCCAGGTCAACCTGGTGGCCGACGAGCTGCACCGTCGCCGGCTGCTGGGCCGGGGCGCCGCGTACTGGCTCGGCTACGTGATGCGCCAGGGGGCGCGCGATCCGGGCGCCATCGTCGAGGCGATCGCCAGCCTGCCCGAGGCCCCGGCGCCGCTCCCCGCCGCCGAGGACCTGGCGCTCCGCGAGGCGGTGCGCCGCGAGACCCGCGCCGCCGTGGCCGAGCTGAGGGCGCGGGTGGGGTCGCGCAACGCGCTCAAGGCCGAGCTCGGCACCGGGCCCCGCCCGCACAGGTACCTGATCGTCGCCACCGGCAACATCTGGGACGACGTCGAGCAGGCCCGGGCCGCCGCGCAGGGTGGCGCCGACATCATCGCCGTGATCCGCTCCACCGCCCAGTCGCTGCTCGACTACGTGCCGCACGGCGCCACCACCGAGGGGTTCGGCGGCACCTACGCCACCCAGGAGAACTTCCGCATCATGCGCGAGGCGCTCGACGACGAGTCGCGCCGGCTCGGGCGCTACCTGCAGCTGACCAACTACAGCTCCGGCCTCTGTATGCCGGAGATCGCCTTCTCGGCGGCCTGGGAGCGGCTCGACATGCTGCTCAACGACGCCATGTACGGCATCCTCTTCCGCGACATCAACATGAAGCGGACCCTCTGCGATCAGCACTTCTCGCGGCGCATCTGCGCGCTGGCCGACATCACCATCAACACCGGCGAGGACAACTACATCACCACCGCCGACGCCGACGAGGCGGCCCACACCGTGATCGCCTCGCAGTTCGTCAACGAGTCCTTCGCCCACCACGCCGGGCTCCCCGATCGCCTGCTCGGGCTCGGGCACAGCTTCGAGATCGACCCGGCCCGCGAGGACACCATCGCCCGCGAGCTGGCCCAGGCGCTGCTGGTGCGGACCCTCTTCCCGGAGGCGCCGCTCAAGTACATGCCGCCCACCAAGCACAAGACCGGCGACGTCTTCTTCAGCCACGGGTACGACCTGATGGCCGACGTGGTCGGCTGGGTGACCGGGCAGGGGATCCAGCTGCTCGGCATGATGACCGAGGCCATGCACAACCCCTCGCTGGCCGACCGCTACCAGGCGCTCAAGGGGGCCGACTACGTCTACCGGGCCTGGCGCTCCATGGGCGGCGAGCTCCAGCTCAAGCCGGGCGGGATGGTGGAGACCCGCGCCGCGGCCACGCTCCACGCCGCCCGCCTGCTGCTCGAGGAGGTGGCGGCCGACGGCCTCTTCGCCGCCATCGGCAAGGCCCGCTTCGGCGACGTGGCCCGCACCGAGACCGGGGGCAAGGGGCTCGACGGCGTGGTGGCGCGCCAGCCCGGCTACTTCAACCCCTTCCTCGACGAGCTGGAGGCCCGATGACCTCGCCGCTCCGCCGCCTCCCTCCGCTCGCCGCCCTGCTGCTCTCCACGCTGCTGGTCTCGGCCTGCGCCGGTCCCAGCGGGCTGCGCGGCGCGCCGGTCACCAGCCCGGCCAGCCGGCCCGGCTGGCTCACCTACCGGGTCGGCGCCCTGAGCTTCGAGGCGCCGTCCGGTTGGGATGCGGGCGGCGACGACCGCCGCGTGGCCCTGGTCCCGCCCGATGCGGCGGTCCGGCTCGAGGCACGCGAGCTGGGGCGGCGCGGCGCCGACGAGGCGGCCTGCCTGGCCGACGGCGCGGCGGCGCTCCAGGCGCGAGACGCCGGCCTGGCCCGGGTGCAGCGCCACCCGAGTTCGCTGGGCGGGAGGAAGGCGATCACCCAGGAGGCCGACCAGGGGGGCGACCACGGCTGGGCCTGGGTCACCTGCGCCGGCCCGCTGCAGCACTGGCTCACCTTCACCGGGCGCACCCCCATCGGCCAGCCGCACCTCGAGGCCTGGCGCGCCGTGGTGCAGAGCGCGCGGGTCGGGGGTGGCTCGTGACCGCCCGCGCCAGCGAGCCGCCCCTGCTGGTCCGCCCCTACGGCGACCGGCAGGACGACGGCGTGCTGCAGCTCTCCTTCGTGCTCCCGGTCCCGCCCGGCGAGCGGGCCCGCGAGGCGGCCGCCGAGGTGGCGCGCAAGCTCGGGCTGACGCAGGTGCTGGTGGCCACCATGGAGCCGGCCGCCGAGCGCTACACCTTCTTCGTGGTCTACGGGCGCACCGACGTGGCCGTCGACCTGGCCGCCCTGCAGGTGGCCGAGGTGGTGACGCGCAAGAAGGGGTTCGACGAGCTCAACGCCTTCGCCCTGCGCGAGGTGGGGCGCCGCCTGGTGGTGCTGGGGGCCTGCACCGGCTCCGACGCCCACGCCGTCGGCATCGACGCCATCATGAACATGAAGGGCTTCTCCGGCGACTACGGGCTGGAGCGCTACCCCTGCTTCGAGGCGGTCAACCTCGGGGCCCAGGTGGAGAACGTCGAGCTGGCCCGGCTGGCGGTGGAGCGGCAGGCCGACGCCGTGCTGGTCTCGCAGGTGGTCACGCAGCGCGACGTCCACCGCGACAACGCCCGGCGCCTCGTCGACGAGCTCACCCGGCTCGGCCGGCGCCAGCAGGTGATCCTGCTGCTGGGCGGGCCGCGCATCGATCACAAGCTGGCGCTCGAGCTCGGCTACGACGCCGGCTTCGGCCCTGGCACCAAGCCCTCCGACGTGGCCAACTACCTGGTCGGCGAGGTGCTGCGCCGCATGGGAAAGGAGCTGCACCGATGAAGGTGACGATCCGGTTGCGCATGTCGCAGGCCGACGCCCACTACGGCGGCGGGCTCGTCGACGGGGCCCGGCTGCTGGCGCTCTTCGGCGACGTGGCCACCGAGCTCTTGATCCGGCTCGACGGCGACGAGGGGCTCTTCCGCGCCTACGACAGCGTGGAGTTCCTCGCCCCGGTCCACGCCGGCGACTACGTCGAGGCCTCCGGCGAGATCGTCAAGACCGGCGCCACCTCGCGCGCCATGCGCTTCGAGGCCTGGAAGGTGATCTCGCCGCGCCCCGAGCTCGGCGAGAGCGCCGCCGAGGTGCTGGCCACCCCGGTGCTGGCCTGCCGGGCCAGCGGCACCTGCGTGACGCCGAGGGAGAAGCAGCGGCTCGCCCCGGGGAGGGGCTGACCATGGGCGAGCCGGTCATCATCGCCGCGGCCGTGGTCGGCGCCGAGGTGAAGCGCGAGCAGAACCCGGCCGTGCCCTACACCCCGGCCGAGATCGCCGCGGCGGCGGTGGCGGCCGGCGAGGCCGGGGCCGCGGTGGTCCACCTCCACGCCCGCTGGCCCGACGGCCGCGCCTCGCAGCAGGCCTCCCACTTCCGCGAGATCGTCGACCGCATCCGCGCCGCCGGCAGCGACCTGGTGCTGCAGTGCTCCACCGGCGGGGCGGTCGGCATGGGGATCGAGGAGCGGCTCGGCGCGCTGGTCCCCGGGGCCGAGATGGGGACGCTCAACATGGGGACGATGAACTTCGGCGACGAGGTCTTCGTCAACAGCCGGCCCGACCTCGTCAAGGTGGCGCTCCGGCTGCGCCAGCGCGGCCTGGTGCCCGAGTGCGAGGTCTACGACGCCGGGATGCTCGACACCCTGCGCTGGCTCCTCGAGAAGGGACACCTGGCCCAGCCCTACCACGTGCAGTTCGTGCTCGGCGTCCCGGGCGGCATGACCGGCAGCGAGCGCAACCTGCGCTTCCTGGTCGAGGGGCTCCCCGAGGCGGTCCACTGGTCGGTGGCCGGCATCGGCCGCTTCGAGCTGCCGCTGGCCGAGGTGGCGCTGCGGCTCGGGGGGCACGTGCGCGTCGGGCTCGAGGACAACCTCTTCATCAGCAAGGGGGTGCTGGCCACCGGCAGCGACCAGCTGGTGGCGGCGGCGGTCGAGCTGGCGGCCCGGGCCGGCCGAGCCCCGGCCACCCCGGCCCAGGCCCGGCGCCTGCTCGGGATCACCCCGTAGGACCGAACGTCAAGCGAAACGTCGATGCGGCGCGGCTTGACGACCCGTGGGCGGATCGCTAGCGTCCAGTCCCCCCGAGCAAGGCGAGCAAGGACCCTCACGACATGACCAAGGCCGACCTCATCGAGAAGGTCCAGGGCGCCCACGCCGATCTCTCCAAGCGCCACGTCGCCCAGCTGGTCGACGCGGTCTTCGAGCAGCTCGCCAAGGGGATCCGCAAGGACAAGCGGTTCGTCATGCCCGGGTTCGGGACCTTCGCGGTCAAGAAGCGGGCCGGCCGGGTGGGGCGCAACCCGCGCACCGGCGCCGAGATCCAGATCGCGCCGACCCGCACGGTAAACTTCAAGCCGGCGCCCGAGCTCAAGAAGGCCCTCTAGGCCGGATCGTCCCGTGAGCGCCTTCGCCGACTGGATCAAGAGCTTTCGCGAGCAGCACGAGCGGGCCCGGCGCGGCAGCCTCAAGCCGGGCGAGGAGTCGAGCTACCTCGCGGCCCGGGAGGAGCTGGCGCGGGCCATGCTGGCGGCCCAGCGGCTCACCCTCAAGCCCGGCGAGACGCCCCGCCACAAGCTGCGCGTGGCCCGGGCGCTGCAACTCGACCTGGAGTTCGAGGGGAGCACCCACCGGAGCGTGACGCTCGACGTCTCGGTGGGCGGCATCTCCACGGTGCTGGCCGGCTCGCCCGGGCTGGGGAAAACCGTCAAGGCCACGCTGCGGCTGCCGGCCTCCGGGCCGCTCGCCTGCCGGCTGCGGATCAGCGACGTCAAGCCGCAGGAGGGCTCGGTCCGCATCGCCGCCAGCTTCGTCGACCTGGCCGCCGCCGACATGGAGCGGCTTGAGCTCTTCATCGTCGACGCGGTGCTGGCGATGTTCGCCAGCTGAGGCTGCGAAAAACCGCGGGGCGCTCCGGCCCAACGCCGGAACACCCCGCGAAGCGCCCCCGCGCTGTCCCCTGGCTACTTGGCGGTCGCCGGAGCGGGCGACCGGAGATCGAAGTCGACGTCGAGTTGGGCCGTCCACATGAAGCTGGAGCCGTAGGTCGCCTTGATCAGGTCCTTGTCGTTGAACATGACCGGGCCGGTGAGCAGGGCGATGGCCGGCGTGAAGTAGATGGCGGCGCCGACGCCGTAGCCGCCGAAGAAGTTCTTGCCGCTGGCGTAGTCGGCGACGACCAGGATCTTGTCGAGGCCGGTCACCTTCACGTTGATGTCGGGGCTGGTGTAGGAGGCCATGAAGCCGGTCTGCTCCACCTTCCCCTTGCTGCTGGTGTAGAGCAGCTTGTTGCCGCCGCGGTAGCCGCCGATGGTGATGCTGCCGAAGCCGAAGGTCTTGCCGACGGTCAGGTGGAGGTGGTTGTAGTCGCTGTAGTCCTTCTTGAACCCGACGCTCTGGATGCCGACCGAGATGCCCGGCTGCCAGTCGGAGAAGGCGTTCTCCACCAGCGTGATCTTGGCGTTCAGGAAGAGGTTGTCCTTGTGCAGGCCGGGCGTGAAGAGATCGACGCCGACCTCCGCCTGGACCTTCTCGAAGGGGAGGATGCCGATGGTCAGGCCGTAGTCGGGCTGCAGCAGCCCGCCCTCGGCGAAGTAGGTGTCGTAGGTGAGGTGCGGCACCAGGAACGGCTGGGTGTAGGTGGTGGCCGGCGTCCAGTAGGTGGTGGACGGGGTGGCGGAGGCGACGGTGGCGGCGGCGAGGGCAGCGGCGGCGACCGCCGCCTTGAAGGCGTGCTTCATCGGGGAGCTCCTCCTGCAGAGCGTGTGTGCTGCGTGTGCAGGGGGTGATTGCAGCGCCCGTGCCGAGGCCAGGAGCCCCGTGAATCGGCCCTTCTGGCCCGCGCCGGCCGCCGGCTGCGCCCGCGGCGTGCAGGCGGTTGAGCGGTCGGCGAGCAGCGCGCCTCAGGCCGAGTGAGGGGAGCTCTCGGTCTCCGAGGTGACGTAGCCCCGCTCGCCGGCGTCGGCCAGGTCGAGCCCGGTCCACTCGTCCTGCTCGTCGGCGCGCAGCGGGGTGACCAGCGCCACCAGCTTGAAGAGCAGCCAGGAGAGGGCGCCGGACCAGAGGAAGGTGACGGCGACGCCGAGCGCCTGCACGCCGAGCAGGCGGAGCGAGCCGTCGGCGGCGTCCGGGTTGACGGCCTTGGTGGCCAGCAGGCCGGTCAAGAGCGCCCCCAGCGTGGCGGCCACGCCGTGGACGGCGAAGACGTCGAGCGAGTCGTCGAGGCCGAGCCGGGGCCGGTAGCGGACGGCCGTGAAGGAGCCGATGGCGGCGATGGCCCCCAGCAGCAGCGCCGAGAGCGGGGTGACGTAGCCGGCCGCCGGCGTGATGGCCACCATGCCGGCCACCGCGCCCGAGGCCAGGCCGACGCCGGAGAGCTTGCCGTGCAGGATCAGCTCGATGAGCGCCCAGGTGGCGGCGGCGGCGGCCGGCGCGAAGAAGGTGTTGGCGAAGGCCGCGGCGGCCACGCCGTTGGCGGCCAGCGCGCTGCCGCCGTTGAAGCCGAGCCAGCCGAACCAGAGCAGGCCGGCCCCGAGGATGGCGAACGGGACGCTGTGGGGGATGACGGTGGGGGCCCGCAGGCCGCGGCGACGCCCCAGCAGCGCCGCCCCGACCACGGCGGCGGCGGCGGCGTTGATGTGGACCACGGTGCCGCCGGCGAAGTCGAGCGCCCCGAGCCCGCGCAGCCAGCCACCCGGCGCCCAGACCCAGTGGGCCACCGGCGAGTAGACCGCCACGCTCCAGAGCACGGCGAAGAGCGTGAAGGCCTTGAGCCGGACCCGCTCGACCAGCGCGCCGGAGATGAGGGCCGGGGTGATGATGGCGAACATCGCCTGGAAGAGCATGAAGGCGCCGTGGGGGATGGTCGCGGAGAGGGTCGGCTCCGGCTTGCCGCCGACGCCCACCAGGCCGCTCCAGCCGAGGCCGCCGATGAACCGGTCGAGGTCGCCCCCTGGCGAGAAGGCCAGGCTGTAGCCGACCAGCGCCCAGAGCACGCCGACGAAGGCCATGCAGAGGAGCGACATGTTCATGGTGTGGACCACGTTCTTGGCGCGGACCAGGCCGCCGTAGAAGAAGGCCAGCCCCGGGGTCATCAGCAGCACCAGGGCGGCGCTGAAGAGCACGAAGGCTGTGTCGCCTGCGTCGATGCCGTCGGCGGCGGCGGCCAGGGCGGGAGCGAGGGTGGCCAGCAGGGCGGCGAACAGTCTCACGAGACCTCCAGATGAGCGGGCGTTGTGCACCTGCGCGGCGGAAGTGCAGCCCGTGTGCCGGGCAGCCGGGTGTCGTCCTTCCGGGCAGTTGCGCTGGCCGGGGGGCGGCGCTGCACGGGTCGGCGGCAACCGGGTGCCAGCCGAACGAGCAGCAGCAGGGCGCCCCATCGCGCGCCCCGCGCCCCGTGCGGCGTCGTGCGCCGCCTGCGATCTCCTGGGCTGGCCCTACGGAGCCTTGCGCGGTGCCTTGCCGGCCTGTGGCTTGGCCGGTGCCTTGGCCGGTGCCTTGGCCGGTGCCTTGGCCGGTGCCTTGGCCGGTGCCTTGGCCGGTGCCTTGGCCGGCTTCACCCCGGGCCTGGCCGGGGGCCTGGCGGCCGGCTTCTGCTTGAGGCGGGGCACGGCCTTGGGCGGAGGCGGGGCGGGGGGCGGCGTCGGGTCGACCGCCGCGGCCTCGAGCGGGTCGTCGTCGCTGGCGGTGATGAGGAGGGGCGGCGGGTCCTTCACGGCCCGGTAGCGCCTCGCGTCGGTGGCGGCGATGAGCACCGCCACCTCGGCCCAGGCCCGGCCCGCCTTGTCGAGCCCCGGTACCTGGTCGAGGGCGGCCCGGGAGGCGGCCCTGTCGCCGGCCCGCAGCTCGAGGGCGGCGAGGTGGAGCGCGGCGCGAGCCCGCTCGTTGGGGGGCGTCGCCGGGCTGTCGCCGAGCAGGGCGCGGAGCGGCGGGATCGCCTCGTTGAGCGGGACCTGGGAGGCGAGCGCCAGCTTGGCGAGGCCGTAGACGGCTCGGGGATGGACCCGGGAGGAGGCCAGGGCGGCGGCGTAGGCGGTGCGCGAAGCGTGGACGTCACGCCGGATGCGGCGGGCCAGGTCGCCCTGCATCGCCAGCGACGCGGCCAGCCTCGGGTCGGCCGCCAGCGAGCGCTGCACCGGCTCGAAGGCCGCCTCGGGGTTGCCAGCCTGGAGCGCCAGGCGCGCCAGGAGGGCGCCCGACCAGGGGCTGGCGCTGGCGCGGCCGGCGTAGGTGGCGGCGTCCCCCACCTCGCCGCGCCCGAGGTAGAGCGCGGCCGCGGCCAGGTCGGCCCAGACCGGGACGTTCTCCGCCCGCCCCGGCGCCGCGATGAGCGCCTCGGCCTCGCCGGCCAGCGCCGCCTGGCGGTAGTCGCTGGCCAGCATGGCGAGCGCGAAGGCGCGCATCGAGGCGGCCTCCTGCGGGTCGAGCTTCGAGAGCGGCTCGAGGGTGTCGGCCGCCTTGCGGAACCCGGCGGCGGTGTCGAGCCGGAGCGCGGTGTCGGCGATGGCCATCCCCTCGCCCAGCACCTTCTTGCGGTGCCAGGCGCGGTAGCCGAGCAGGGCGGCGCCGACCAGCACCAGCAGCACCAGGGCGCCGAGGAGCTTGAGCCCAGGGGCCCGCCCGGGGGGCCGGGCCCGGTCGCCCGCCGCGGAGAGATCGCCGGCGGTGGCGTGGGCGCGGACCGGGCGATCGTCATCCAGCCCGGGAGGCGGATCGTAGGCGCTCGGGTCGTCCGGGCCCGCGGTCGAGTCGGCCGGGGGCGGGGACCGGCGGTCGGGGTCGTTCTTGGGCATCGTGGAGGCAGTCTAGCTTAGTGCCCAGGACCAATGGCAACGCCCGGCGGGAGACCCGGCCGGGCGCTGAAGACTGCGACGCTGAAGACTGCGACGCCGGGTGAGCCCGGCTAGGGCTTCTCTTCCCGCTCGTCCTCGCGGGCGACGCCGGAGAGGACGTCGTTCACAGAGGGGAACCGCATGATCTCCCCGCGTGCGATCCGCCAGGCCTGCTGGACGATCCAGGAGAGGGACCGGTCCTGCCGGTTGGCCTCGATCTGGATCTCGTTGAGCATGTCCTCGGGGAAGTAGAGTGACTGCTTGCGCTTGTCGGTGCCTGACATCGTCGCTCCATCTGGGACTGTGGGGAAAGAGAGGACCTTGTACGATGGCAACCCAGCATGGTCAAGAATGGCAGGCCGGCCAGTTGGGCGCTGTGCGCCAAAAAAAGAGAGCCGGCGGTGAAGCCGGCTCTCCGTGGGCCTGGAGGGGGAGGGGGGGGACCTCCAAGCCCAACGGCGGGTAATCTATCCCTGCCATGTCCGCGGTACAACCCGTCCTTTTTTACTCGTCCTTTCAGGGGGTTTCACTCCAATGGCCAGTGAAGATTCCCGCCGCAATCAGCCGGACGTCCGCCGGCCCCTCGACCCCTACCCGGCGGCGGTCCGCGAGACCATCCGCCGCCGCGGCCTGCTGCGACCCGGGGAGCCGGTGCTGGTGGCGCTCTCGGCCGGGCCCGACTCGACGGCGCTGCTGGCGGCGCTGGCGGCGCTGCGTGCGCGCGGCGAGTGCGGGCCGGTCCAGGCGCTCTTCGTCGATCACGGGCTCCGGGCCGGCGTCGAGCTGGAGGAGGCCACGGCCCGCGCCACCTGCGAGCGGCTCGGGGTGGCGCTGCGGCAGGTCCGGGTGGTGGTGGGGCCCGGCAACGTCCAGGCCGAGGCGCGCCGGGCCCGCTACGCCGCGCTGCGGCTGGAGGCGGTCCGCACCGGGGCCACGCGCATCGCCACCGGCCACACCCGCACCGACCAGGCCGAGACGGTGCTGCTGCGCCTCCTGCGCGGCGCCGGGGCCCGAGGTCTCTCGGCCATCCCGCCGCGGCGCGGCCCGATCGTGCGGCCGCTCATCGACCGGTCCCGTGCCGAGGGGCTCGCATGGCTCTCCCGCTGCGGGCTCGACTGGTGCGACGATCCGAGCAACGCCAGCCCGCGCTACCTGCGCAACCGGCTGCGGCTCGAGCTCTGGCCGCGGCTGCTGGAGCTCAACCCGGCCCTCGAGGTGGCGCTGGCACGCACCGCCGACCTGCTGCGCGACGACGAGCGGGCGCTCGCCGCCCGGGCCCGCGCCTTGCTCTCCGGCGCCGACGGGCTCACGGTCGAGCGGCTGCGCCGGGCGCCGCGCGCCGTGGCCCGGCGGGTGGTCCGCCGGCTCGCCGCCGGGGCCGGTGGCCGAGGGGCCGGGCCGGAGGCGGCCCACGTGGAGCGGGCGCTGGCGCTGCTGGAGGGTGAGGGCGATCGCCAGGTCGAGCTGCGCGCCGGGCTGGTGGCACGCCGGCGTGCCGGGCGGATCACGGTCGAGCCCTCGGGGCCGCGCCGGGCGCGGGGGGCGAAGCGTGCCGGGAAGGCCGCGCCAGCCGAGGTGGTCATCCCCGGTCCCGGCCGCCACCACATCCCGTCGCTCGGCGTCTCCCTGGTGGTGCGCGCCGGGCCGGGCTGCTCGGTCGCCTTCCCGCTGGTGGCCCGGTCCCGCCGGGCCGGAGACCGCTTCCGCCCCGCCGGGGGCAGGGGCAGCAAGACGCTCAAGGCCTGGCTCATCGACAGGAAGGTGGCGCGAGCTGGGCGCGACCGGCTGCTGCTGCTCACCGACGGCACCGACCGGGTCCTGGCCATCCCGGCGCTGGGCGTCCTCGCCGAGGGTGCGGCGGGGCTGACCATCCGGGTCGAGCCGCTCCCCTGAAGCCCCGCTGCGCACGGGGGCCCGGGCTGCTATAACCACGGGGCTGGCCTACCCTCGCCGGCTGGAGCCACCACGCCTTGAAACAGTCCTACAAGACAGCGCTGCTCTGGGTCTTCCTGATCGTCATGTTCGTCGCGCTCTGGAAGGTCTTCGACCAGAAGAGCACGCCGGTGAAGCCGCTCAACTGGTCGCAGTTCATGGCCAAGGTCGAGTCGGGCGAGGTGAAGGACGTCTCGGTCAAGGAGCTCGACTACACCGGCCACATGCGGGACGGCTCGGAGTTCACCACCACCGGCCCGCTCGACGCCTCGGCCGTGGTGGCGCAGAAGCTCATCTCCAAGGAGGTGACGCTCCGCTACGAGAAGCCGGAGCAGGCCTCGTTCTGGGTGCAGGCCGCCTTCCAGTGGCTGCCGCTGGTCTTCATCTTCCTGCTCTTCTTCTTCTTCATGCGGCAGCTCCAGTCGGGCGGCGGCAAGGCCATGAGCTTCGGCAAGTCACGCGCCAAGCTGATGACCGAGCACCACAACAAGGTCACCTTCGCCGACGTGGCCGGCATCGACGAGTCGAAGGACGAGCTTGAGGAGATCATCTCCTTCCTCAAGGACCCGAAGAAGTTCACCAGGCTGGGCGGCCGCATCCCCAAGGGCGTGCTGCTGATGGGCTCGCCCGGCACCGGCAAGACCCTGCTGGCCCGGGCCGTGGCCGGCGAGGCCGGCGTCCCCTTCTTCTCCATCTCCGGGTCCGACTTCGTGGAGATGTTCGTCGGCGTCGGCGCCAGCCGGGTCCGCGATCTCTTCGAGCAGGGCAAGAAGAACGCCCCCTGCATCATCTTCATCGACGAGATCGACGCCGTCGGCCGCCACCGCGGCGCCGGCCTGGGCGGCGGCCACGACGAGCGCGAGCAGACCCTCAACCAGCTGCTGGTGGAGATGGACGGCTTCGAGTCGAACGAGGGGGTCATCCTGGTGGCCGCCACCAACCGGCCCGACGTGCTCGACCCGGCCCTGCTCCGCCCCGGCCGCTTCGACCGGCGCATCGTGGTGCCGCGCCCCGACCTGAACGGCCGGCTCGGCATCCTCAAGGTCCACACCAAGAAGGTCCCCATCGACGGCACCGTCGACATGCTGACGCTGGCCAAGGGGATGCCCGGCTTCTCCGGCGCCGACATCGAGAACCTGGTCAACGAGGCGGCCCTCTACGCCGCCCGGCTCAACCAGGAGAAGGTGACCGGCCGCGACTTCGAGTTCGCCAAGGACAAGGTGATGATGGGCTCGGAGCGCCGCTCCATGGTCATCTCCGAGCGCGAGAAGCTGACCACCGCGGTGCACGAGGCCGGCCACGCCCTGGTGGCCCGGATCATCCCGGGCACCGACCCGGTCCACAAGGTCACCATCATCCCGCGCGGCCGGGCCCTGGGGCTCACCCAGCAGCTCCCCACCGAGGACCGGCTCAACATCAACCAGGAGTTCGCCCTCAACCAGATCGCCATCCTCATGGGCGGCCGCATCGCCGAGGAGCTGACCTTCAACCAGAAGACCACCGGCGCCGGCAACGACATCGAGGTGGCCACCAACATGGCGCGCAGCATGGTCTGCGAGTGGGGCATGAGCGAGCTCGGGCCGCTCGCCTACGGCAAGAAGGAGGGCGAGGTCTTCCTCGGCAAGGAGATGACCCAGGTGGCCGCCTTCTCCGAGGAGACGGCGCGGGCCATCGACGCCGAGGTCCACCGCATCGTCATGGGGCAGTACGCCCGGGCCCGCGGCATCCTCGAGGAGCACCGGGTCACGCTGCAGAAGATCGCCGACGCGCTGATGGAGTACGAGACCATCGACACCGCCGACATCGAGGTGCTGATGACCGGCGCGGCGCTCACCCGCACGCCGCCGGTCAAGCCCATGGCCACCACCCAGGTGGTCGAGAAGGGCAAGCCGTCCCTGCTCTCCCCGGAGGCCGTGCCGGCCGCGGGCAAGGCCTAAGGGCCGCGACCCGGGGGAGACCGACGTGCGGATGCAGATCGGGGCCAGGCTCTTCGACGGGGCCGGCCCCTTTCTCATGGGGGTGATCAACGCCACCCCCGACTCCTTCTCCGACGGGGGCCGGTACCTCGAGCCGGAGCGCGCCGTGGCCCAGGCCGAGCGGCTGGCCGGGGAGGGGGCCGACCTCGTCGATCTCGGCGGGGAGTCGACGCGCCCCGGGGCCGAACCGGTCGACGCCGCCGAGGAGCGGCGGCGGGTGGTGCCGGTCATCGAGCGGCTCCGCGCCACCGGCTTCGCGCTCCCCATCTCGGTCGACACCAGCAAGGTCGAGGTGGCCCGGGCCGCGCTCGAGGCCGGCGCCGACCTGGTCAACGACGTGACCGGGCTGCGAGACCCCCTGCTGGCCGAGCTGGTGGCCCGGGCCGGGGTCCCGGTGGTCTTGATGCACACCCGGGGCACGCCCCGGGAGATGGCCACCCGGACCTACTACGCCGACCTGCTCGGGGAGGTGGCCGAGGAGCTGCGGGCGGCGCTCGGCCGGGCCGCCGCCGCCGGGATCGCCGCCGACCGGACCATCCTCGACCCGGGCCTCGGCTTCGCCAAGACGCCGGCCCAGACGGTGGAGCTGCTGGCCAGGGTGGGCGAGCTCAAGGCGCTGGGGCGGCCGCTGCTGGTCGGCCCCTCGCGCAAGCGGTTCATCGGCGAGCTGACCGGGGCGACCACCGAGGCGCGCCTGCCAGGCACGCTGGCGGCGGTGACCGCCTGCGTCCTCGCCGGGGTGGAGCTGATCCGGGTGCACGACGTGGCGGCGGCCCGCCAGGCGTCCCAGGTGGCCAAGGCCCTGCGGGACGCTGGCGGTTCGCCGGGCCTGCGGTAGCATCCGCCCTTCATGACCTCCAAGCCCCCGCCCGCAGCGCCCCAGCCCCGGCTCCTCTTCGGCACCGACGGTGTCCGGGGCGTCGCCAACGTCTACCCCATGACCGCCGAGATGGCGCTGCAGCTCGGCCGGGCCCTGGCCCACGTGGTCCGCTCCGGGCCGCACCGTCACCGCATCGTCATCGGCAAGGACACCCGGCTCTCCGGCTACATGCTGGAGCAGGCCATCGCCTCGGGCATCTGCTCGATGGGCGTCGACGTCATGCTGACCGGGCCGCTGCCGACGCCGGGCATCGCCTTCCTCACCGAGTCGATGCGCGCCGACGCCGGGGTGGTGATCAGCGCCAGCCACAACCCCTACCAGGACAACGGCATCAAGTTCTTCGCCCGCGACGGCTTCAAGCTGCCCGATGAGACCGAGATGCGCATCGAGTCGCTGGTGCTCGACGGCTCCGCCCCCGGCGCCGCCGACTTCCATGGCCTGCGCCCCACCGCCAACCGGATCGGCAAGGCCAAGCGGGTCGACGACGCCATCGGCCGCTACGTGGTCTTCCTGAAGTCGCTCTTCCCGCGCGACCTTACCCTCGACGGCATGACCGTGGTGGTCGACTGCGGCCACGGCGCCGCCCACAAGGTGGCCCCGGCGGTCTTCGAGGAGCTGGGGGCCAGGGTGGTGGCGATGAACGTCGCCCCCGACGGCAAGAACATCAACCACAAGGGCGGGGCGGTCCACCCCGAGGGGATGTCCAAGGTCATCCAGCGCCACCGGGCCCAGCTCGGCCTGGCCCTCGACGGCGACGCCGATCGCGTCATCCTCGCCGACGAGCAGGGGCGGGTGGTCGACGGCGACGCCATCATGGCGCTGGTGGGGCGGGCCATGCTGGCGAGCAGGCAGCTGGCCAAGAAGACGGTGGTGGCCACCGTCATGTCCAACCTCGGCCTCGAGGCGGCGCTCGCCCCGGCCGGCGGCAAGGTGGTGCGGACCGCCGTCGGCGACCGGGCCGTGGTCGAGGCCATGCGCCGCCACGGCTACAACTTCGGCGGCGAGCAGTCTGGCCACCTGATCTTCCTCGACCACGTCACCACCGGTGACGGCGTGGCGGCGGCGCTCAACGTGCTGGCGGTGATGAGGCGCGAGGGCCGGTCGCTCTCCGAGCTGGCCGCCTGCTTCAAGCCCTTCCCGCAGGTGCTGATCAACGTGGCGGTACGCGAGAAGCGGCCGGTCTCGGCGCTGCCCGGCGTGACCGCCGCCGTCGCCGCCGTGGAGAGGGCGCTCGGCAAGGCCGGCCGGGTGCTGGTGCGCGCCTCCGGGACCGAGAACAAGCTGCGGGTGCTGGTGGAGGGGCCGGAGCAGAAGAAGGTCCGCGCCTACGCCGAGCAGATCGCCGACGAGATCAGGCGCGCGCTCGGCTGAGCGGGTGGCCAGTGCCTCGCCCCGGGCCTGTCGCCTACTGCGAGAGCCGATCCTCTCGCTGCGGCAGGCGGCCTCGTCGGTCCGCTGCTCAGCGTAGCCCTGCTACGCTTCTGCTGCTCCCTCCTCGGGCGCCAGCCTCGCTTCGGTCTCGGCTCTCTCGTCACGTCGACAGGCCCGGGGCGGGGCACTAGGATGCCGGCCATGCCCGCACGTCTCGGAGTCAACGTCGATCACGTGGCCACGCTGCGCCAGGCGCGCCGCGCCACCTACCCCGATCCGGCCACCGCCGCGGCCCTGGCCGAGCTGGCCGGCGCCGACCAGATCACCATCCACCTGCGCGAGGACCGGCGGCACATCCAGGACCGCGACCTGCTGGTGCTGCGCAAGACCGTCGCCACCCGGCTCAACCTGGAGATGGCCGCGGCCCAGGAGATGGTCAAGATCGCCTGGGAGGTGAAGCCCGACACCGTCACGCTGGTGCCGGAGCGGCGCGAGGAGCTGACCACCGAGGGCGGCCTCGACGCGGTGGGGGCGCGCGACCACGTGCGCCGCGTCGTCAAGACGCTGCGCGACGCCGACATCGAGGTCTCGCTCTTCATCGACGCCGAGATCGACCAGGTCAAGGCGGCCCACCGGGCCGAGGCCCAGACCGTCGAGTTCCACACCGGCCGCTACTGCGACGCCCGGCTCGCCAGCGATCGCCGCCGCGAGCTGGCCCGGCTGGTCGACGCCTGCAAGACCGCGGCGAAGCTCGGCCTGCAGGTGGCGGCCGGGCACGGACTCAACTACCAGAACGTGCTGCCGGTGGCCGCCATCCCCGAGATCGAGGAGCTCAACATCGGCCACGCCATCGTGGCCCGGGCCGTGCTGGTCGGGCTGGAGCGGGCGGTGCGCGAGATGAAGGAGCTGATCAAGCAGGCCCGGCCATGATCGTCGGCCTCGGCATCGACGTGGTCGAGGTGGGGCGGATCGCCCGGCTGCTGGAGGGGCCGGCGGGGATGGCCGGGCGCTTCCTGGCCCGCTGCTTCACGCCGGCGGAGCGGGCCTTCTGCGAGGCCCGCCGCGACCGCTCCTCCGCCTACGCCGCCCGCTTCGCCGCCAAGGAGGCGGCCGTCAAGGCGCTGGGCGCCCCCCGCGGCGTGAGCTGGCAGGACCTCGAGGTGACCAGGGCCGAGGGGCGGGCCCCGACGCTGGCCATCTCGGCCAAGGCGGCCGCGGCCGGCAAGCGGCTCGGCGTGGCGCGCATCCACCTCTCGATCACGCATGACGGCGGCGTGGCCGCCGCCGTGGTGGTGCTGGAGTCCTGATGGCACGCTCCGCCAGGCGGGGGGCGCCGTGAGGTCGGCCCGGGGGGGCGGGCCATGAGGCTGGTCGCGGCCAGCGAGATGCGGGCCATCGAGCAGGTCGCCATCGCGCGGCTCGGGATCCCGTCGCTCGACCTGATGGAGCGGGCCGGCCGGGCCCTGGCCGAGGCGGCCGCCCGGATGGCGCGCCCCGGGGGGCGCTTCCTGGTGCTCTGCGGTGCCGGCAACAACGGCGGCGACGGCTGGGTGGCGGCGCGGCTGCTCCAGCCCTCGGGCCGGGTGCGGGTCCTCGCCCTGGTGTCGCCCGAGGCGCTGGGCGGCGACGCCGCCGTCAACGCCGCCCGGGCGCTGGCAGCCGGCGTCCCGGTGGAGCCCTTCGACGCGGCGGGAAGGCTGGCGGCCGCGCCGGCCGACCTGGTCATCGACGCGCTGCTCGGCACCGGCCTCTCTCGCCCGGCCGATGGGCGCTTCGCCGCCGCCATCGCCGCCATCGCCGAGGCCCGTCGGGGCGGGGCCCGCGTGCTCGCGGCCGACCTTCCCTCCGGCCTCTCCTCCGACACCGGGCGGCCGCTCGGCCCCTGCGTCGAGGCCGACGCCACCGTCACCTTCGGCCTGATGAAGCGCGGCCTGGCGCTCCACCCGGGCGTCGGCCTGGCCGGCGCGGTGACCGTGGCCGACCTCGGCCTGCCGGCCGCCGCGGTCGACGGCGTGCCCGGGCAGTGTCGCCTGCTGGAGGAGCCGGAGGCTCGCCTGCTGGTGCCGGCACGCCACCCCGAGGCGCACAAGGGGCAGGCGGGCCGGGTGCTGGTGCTGGCCGGATCGCCGGGGAAGACCGGGGCGGCCCACCTGGCGCTCACCGGCGGGCTGCGCGGCGGCGCCGGGCTGGTGACGCTGGCGGCCCGCCAGGAGGTGCTGCCGCTGGCGCTCTCCGGGCGCCCCGAGGCGATGAGCGTGGCGCTGCCGGGCGAGGGGCCGCTCGGGCCGGGCGACCTGGCGGCGCTGGTCCCCCTGGCGCGCGCCGCCGATGCCCTGGTGATCGGCCCGGGGCTCCACCGCGGGGCCGAGACCGGCCCGCTGCTGCGCGACCTGCTCCTCACCGTCGAGCGGCCGGCGGTGCTCGACGCCGACGCGCTCAACGCGCTGGCGCCGGAGCCGGCCTGGCTCGGGGCGCTCGGGGCCCCGGTGATCCTGACCCCGCACCCGGGCGAGCTGGCCCGGCTCTGCGGCCTCACCATCGAGGCGGTCCAGGCCGACCGGATCGGCCTGGCGCAGGCGCGGGCGGAGGCCTGGGGGGTGGTGCTGGTGCTCAAGGGGGCCCGCACCGTGGTGGCGGCACCGGGCCGGCCGGCCGCGGTCATCCCGACCGGCAACCCGGGGCTGGCGACCGGTGGCACCGGTGACGTGCTGGCAGGTCTCTGCGGCGCGCTGCTGGCCGGCCGGCTCGGGCCTTTCGAGGCGGCCTGCGCCGCCGCCTGGGTCCACGGCGCCGCCGGCGACCTGCTCGCCGAGCGGCTCGGGCAGCGCGGCCTGCTGGCCGGCGATCTCGGCGAGGCGATCGGCCAGGTCTGGGCGCGATGGGGACGATGAGCGTGGCGGCGCCCGGCCTGGTGCGGCGGCTCACCACCCGCTCGGCCCGCGCCACCTGGCGGCTCGGCGAGCGGCTCGGCGCGGCGCTCCTGCCCGGCGACGTGGTGCTGCTGGTGGGCGATCTCGGGGCCGGCAAGACGCAGCTGGTCCGAGGCGCCTGCGCCGGGGCCGGCGTCGACGAGGCCGACGTCTCCTCGCCCACCTTCGGCATCGTCCAGACCTACGGGGGGCGGCTGCCGGTCCACCACGCCGACCTCTACCGGCTCGGCGACCTCGACGAGCTCTACGCCACCGGCTTCATGGACCTGGTGGGGGCCGACGGGGCGCTGCTGGTCGAGTGGGCCGACCGGGTGGACGGCTGGGCACCGGCCGACCGCCTGCTGATCCGGCTTGAGGAGCTGCCCGGCCGGCCGCGGGCGCGCCGCCTCACCCTCGAGGGGACCGGCCCGCGCCACGCCGCGCTGGCCAAGCTGCTCTAAGCGACCGCGATTCGGAAACAGCGGGCCGGAGGCCCGTCGGTTCGGCGCGCCTTTTCTCCCGTCGGCGCCGCCGCGGTCCCGGCGGTACGGGTCCGCTTCGGCCGCTGTGCTGCGCCGCGCCACGAGGTCCTGATCGGCCTGCGTCGCGCGGCCAGGGTACGAAGGTGGGCGGCTTGGCTGCGCCGCCAGGGGATCGAC
>JANMRY010000096.1:0-3834 GCA_031388695.1 Anaeromyxobacter sp.
GATCTCCTTGGCCGCCTCGGTGTTGATCTTGGTGATCGTCTCCTCGAGGCTCTTCTTGCCGACGTAGCGCCCCGAGTTGACGTCCACCGCGGTGAGCGCCTCGGCCTGGTCGATGATGATGTAGCCGCCGCTCTTGAGCCAGACCTTGCGGCCGGCCGCCCGCTTCAGCTCCTGCTCGATGCCGAAGGCGTCGAAGATGGGCTCCTCGCCGGCGTAGCACTCGATCGACGACTCCAGGTGCGGCGCCTGCTCGCGCACGAAGCGCAGGATGCGCTCGTGCTCGTCGCGGTCGTCGATCACCATCTTGCCGACCTCGGAGGTGAAGAGGTCGCGGGTGGCGCGCAGGATCAGGTCGAGGTCGCCGTGCAGCAGCGCCGGCGCGCCCACCTTGTCCTTGGTCCGGATGATCTCGTTCCAGACCTGGATGAGGAAGCGGATGTCGGCCTCGAGCTTCTCGGCGTCGACGCCGTCGGCCACGGTGCGGACGATGAAGCCGGTCCCCTCGGGGCGCATCCGGTCGACGATCTCGCGGAGCCGGCGCCGCTCGCCGTCGCGCTCGATGCGACGGGAGATGCCGATGTGGTCGACGGTCGGCATGAAGACCAGGTGGCGCCCCGGCAGCGAGATGTGGCTGGTGATGCGGGCGCCCTTGGTGCCGATGGGATCCTTGGCGACCTGGACGATCACCTCCTGCCCCTCCTTGAGCAGGTCCTGGATGTTCTTCAGCTCCTTCGGCTTGCGCTCCTCGCGGTGGCCGCCGTGGCCGCCGCGGGGGCGGTCCTTGCCGTTGCCGCCGCGATCGCGGTCGCGACCCTTGCGGTCACCCTTGCCCTCGCGGTCGCCCTTGCCCTCGCGATCACCGCGCGGCTCACGGGCCTCGCGCGCCGCCTCGCGGCCCGGCGCGGCGATGGCGCCGGCGACGGGCGGCTCGCCCGGGACCGGCACCGACTCGGTCGTGGCGGCCGGACCGGTCACGGCCGGCAGCAGCAGGATCGGCGCCGGCTCGGCCGCGGCGGCCGCGGGCACGCCGATCAGCGCCAGCTCATCGGGCGAGAGCGGCGGCAGCGGCTCGCGGACGGCGCCCGGGGCGAGCGGCGGCAGCGGCGGCAGCGGCGGCGGCAGCTCGGAGGAGAAGACCGGGCTCGACGCGGCGGCGGGGACGGGCGGCTCGAAGAGGACGGGCGGCTCGACGGGCGCCGCCTGCGGCGGGTCGACGGCCTCGGTCACCGGGGCGGCTTCGGCCTCCAGGCCGGCCTCTTCCTCGGCGTCATCGCCCTCGGCCACGCGCTCGGCCACACCCTCAATGGACGGCTCACCGGACGGCTCACCGGCCGGCTCGAGGCCGACGGGGGCGAGCGGATCGACCGGGGTCAGCGCCGCGCCCTCGACCGGCGGCGCGCTGGCCGCCTCCTGGACGCGAAGCTCCTGCTGCTCGGCCTCCTCCTCGGTCGGCACCTCGGTGGCGGCGGTGGCGTGCTCACCCTCGGTGAGCTCGAACTCCTCGGAGAAGTCGGGATCGCCGTAGACGTCGCCGACGTAGAGGAACGCCGCCTTCTCCAGGCCGATGTCGACGAAGGCGGCCTGCATGCCCGGGAGCACCCGGACCACGCGCCCCTTGTAGATGTTGCCGACGATCCCCTTCTCGCGCTTCCGCTCGAGGTAGTACTCGTGGATCGTCCCGTTCTCGATCAGCGCGACGCGCGTCTCCGCGCCTGCGGCGTTGATTACGAGGCTGCTCTTGTTCTCTGCCATGGCGGACTCCGGTGAGCCCGGGCCGGTGGCGCGAACGGAGCGAGGTCAGCCGGATCGGCCAACCACGATCGAAGCATCCCCGGCGGGGCCGGGGCCTTCGCATCTTGTTCGGAGCAGGAGCTCACGAATACGCACCCTTCGCGCCGGGCGGCCGCGCGTTCCGCGGCCCGGTCCCGGGGCATGAATCGTCTACAAAAAAACTCGAACCCTTCAGGCGTCGAGGTAGCGAGGAGCGCGCGGCTGGCCCGTGGGCCCGGTCCGCTCGGTCTTCGCCAGGCTCACGCCCTCCTTCAGAAGCCTCACTCCCGAGGGCGGAACCCCTGCCTCGCCGAAGACCGCCGCCAGCACCTCGGCTGGTCGCGCGCTCCCGGACTGGTCCGCCCGCAAACTGAACGCGACCCGGTTCGGCGCTTCGACGCCGAGGTGGGTCACGATTTCCCTCAGGTTTATCTCTCTTTGCCCGCTCCCCGCAACTCGCTGGTGACGGCGCCGGTCCTTGTTCTTGACCGGCTTGACCCGCTGGATCACCGCCGACTCGGCCGCCAGGAAGGCCTCGACCCGCTCCGAGAGCAGCGCCTCGGTCCAGGAATCATCCGTGAATTCAGCCAGGTAGTGGATGGCGCGGAGCGACTCACCGATCGAGACGGCCCCCGCCTCGAGCGGGTCGACCGAGAGCAGCTGGAGCCCGTCGGGCAGGGCCCTCGCCACCCGGGCGGCGATATCGGCCGCGTCGGCCGGACCGACCAGCTCGAGGTCGCAGAGCTCGGCCCGGCTCTCGACGCCGACCGGCAGGGCCGGCCCGAAGGAGAGCTTCGGCTTCGGGTGGTAGCCCTGCGAGTAGGCCATGGGCAGGCCGGCGCGCCGGAAGGCCCGCAGCAGCGAGTGCATGGTCTCGAGGTGCGAGAGCGCCACCAGCCGCCCCAGCTTGGCGTAACGGATGCGGACGTGGCAGCGCAGCGGCGACTCCGGCGGCCGGGGCGGCGGCGGCGGCGCCTTGACGTAGTCGGCCGGCTCGTAGACCCGGGTCTTCACCACCTTGAAGTCGCAGGCCCCGCAGGCGGTGCAGGGGGCGATCACGCAGTCGGGCACCTCGGCCTGGCGGCGCGACGCCTCCAGCTGCTCCACGAGGTAGGCCTTGGTGACGCCGCAGTCGATCCGGTCCCAGGGGAGGACCTCGTCGAGGGCGCGGCGGCGGTGGGCGAAGAAGTCGATGCCGACGCCGTGGACCCGCTCGCACTCGGCGAAGGCGGCCAGCCAGCGCCCCTCGTCGAACCACTCGGTCCAGCTGTCGAGCCGCTGCCCGGCCCGGTAGGCGGCCAGCACCGCGGTGCCGACCCGCCGGTCGCCGAGCGCCAGCGCCCCCTCGATGGAGGACTGGCGCGAGTCGTGCGGCTTGAACTGGATGGCGCCGCCGCGGCCGCCCAGCGCCGCGGTGATCAGCGCCTGGCGCCGCCGGGTCTCCTCCGGCGAGATCATCGGCTCCCACTGGAACGGCGTGAAGGGCTTGGGGACGAAGGTCGAGGCCCCCAGCGAGATGGCGGCCGAGCCCTGCCCCTTGGGGAGCGCCCGGCGGGCCGCCGCCAGCGACTTCTGCGCCAGGGTGGCGATGGCCACCACGTCCTCGTCGCGCTCCTCGGGCAGGCCGATCATGAAGTAGAGCTTGAGCAGCGACCAGCCGTTCTTGAAGATCGACTCGACCGCGTTGAGCAGGTCGGCCTCGTGGTTCCCCTTGTTGATGACGGCGCGCATCCGCTCGGTGGCCGCCTCCGGCGCCAGCGTGAAGCCGGTCTTGCGGACGCGGCCGATCTTCTCGGCCAGCGAGTCGGACATGGTCTCGGTGCGCAGCGAGGGGAGCGACATGGCGATCTTGTCGCCCTCGTAGCGGCCGATGAAGTCGTCGAGCAGCGGGTCGAGGCAGGCGTAGTCGCCCGAGGAGAGCGAGAGCAGCCCCACCTCCTCGTAGCCCGAGGCCTTGAGGCCGGTCTCGGCCAGCTCCAGCACCTTCCGCGGGCTGCGCTGCCGGGTGGGGCGGGTGATCATCCCCACCTGGCAGAAGCGGCAGCCGCGGGTGCAGCCGCGCTG
>JANMRY010000102.1:0-22075 GCA_031388695.1 Anaeromyxobacter sp.
GGGCTCGATGACCTGCGGGAAGCGCTGGAGAAGCCGGGCGGCGCTGAAGCGCCAGAAGGTGGCGCTGCGGGAGAGCTGGAACTCGACGAGCAGGAACGCGAAGAGGTGGGCGTGGCCGAGCGGCTCCCAGCCGCGCCGCCGATCGAAGTCGGCGAGCGCCACCAGGAACTCGGCCATGGCGGTCCGCTCCTTGCGGAGCAGAAGTCTGAGGGCGTCGCGGAGCTGCCGTGCTTCCAGAAGTTCGAGGGACGAAGTGTCCGCTCCGTGCGTCGGAGCCGCGGCCGAGAATGGGGTCGGTTGCGCGTTGTTCATTCACGCAGCGTCTCACGCGGGTCTGACATTTCCGGGCGTGCCGGAACGCATGGAACCCAATAGGGACGGTGGTTCCGTGAGAGTGCCCCCAAAACGCCGAACGCCGCGGGATGACCCACGGCGTTCGCGCTGCTCGATCTCACCTCGCCGGCTCGCCGGAAGGAGATGTCTTGCGGCGGGGCCACCAGAGGCCGGCCCCGCCACGGCTAGCCACCGCCACCGCCGCCCGCCGAAGGCGTCCGCATCCTCGCGGATCCGGCCGGCCCCGCAGACCCTCTCTACGCCTCCCGGCCGATGGACGGTGACGATCGTCGCTCCGCATGCTTCGCTGGAAGGGACATGTCTTGCGACGGCGCCATCAGAGACCGGCGTCGCCTCGGGTACCGGCGCCACCAGAGACCGGCGCCGCCGCGGGTACCGGCGTGCCAGCGGCCGCCACCCGGGTTAAGTTCGCGCCCCGTGACCGAACCGGTCGTCCAGATCAAGGGGCTCACCAAGCGCTACGGCGCGCTGCTGGCGCTCGACGGCGTCGATCTCGAGATCCAGGCCGGCGAGATCTTCGGCCTGCTCGGCCCCAACGGCGCCGGCAAGACCACGCTGATCCAGGTGGTGACCGGGCTGGCCCGCGCCACCTCCGGCCAGGTCCGGGTGCTGGGCCGCGACGTCGTCGAGGACTACCGCTTCACCCGCCGCAACGTCGGCCTGGTGCCCCAGGAGATCAACTTCGACCCCTTCTTCACGGTCGAGGAGTCGCTCCGCTTCCAGGCCGGCTACTTCGGCGTCCGGCTGACCGAGGCCCGCCTCACCGAGCTGCTCACCGCCCTCGACCTGACCGCCAAGCGGGGCGCCAGCGCCCGCGCCCTCTCCGGCGGCATGCGGCGGCGGCTGCTGATCGCCAAGGCCCTGGTGCACGAGCCGCGCGTCCTCTTCCTCGACGAGCCGACCGCCGGCGTCGACGTCGAGCTGCGCCGCGCCCTCTGGGCCTACGTGCGCACCCTGCGCGACCGCGGGACCACCGTGGTGCTCACCACCCACTACCTCGAGGAGGCCGAGGCGCTGGCCGACCGGATCGGCATCATCGACCGGGGCCGGCTGCGGCTGGTCGAGGAGAAGTCGGCGCTGCTGGCCCGCTCCGCGGGGCGCTCGCTCGAGCAGATCTACGTGGAGCTGGTGGGGCGCAAGGAGGCGGTCCAGCCATGAACTCGCTCGGCTTCCGCACCCTGCTGGTCAAGGAGATCCGGCGCTTCCTGCGCGTCCCCGGCCAGACCCTGGCCACGCCGCTCCTGACCACCACCCTCTACTTCCTGGTCTTCGGGGTCTCCATCGGCCACCAGCTGCGCGAGGTGGGAGGCGTCCCCTACGCCCGCTTCATCGTCCCCGGGCTGGTGCTGATGGGGGTGATCCAGAACGCCTACCTCAACAGCGCCTCCTCGCTCTTCGTCATGAAGCTGCAGGGGACCATCGTCGACGTGCTGGTCTCGCCGCTCTCCTACGCCGAGATCCTCGGGGCCTTCGTGCTGGCCGCGGTGGTGCGGGGCCTGCTGGTGGGGGGGATCACCTGGGCGGTGGCCGGGATCTTCACCGGCTTCGAGGTGGCCCACCCGCTGCTGGCGCTGGCGGGCGTGGTCCTCGCTGCGGTGGCCTTCGGGGCCGTCGGGGTGGCCAGCGCCATCTGGGCCGAGAGCTTCGAGCAGGTGAACTTCTTCCCTACCTTCTTCATCCTGCCGCTCACTTTCCTGGGCGGGGTCTTCTTCTCGGTCGCCATGCTGCCGCCGGCCCTGGCGGCGGTGGCCCGCGCCAATCCGATTTTTTACCTGGTCGACGCCCTGCGCTTCGCGGTGCTGGGGGCGAGCGACGCCTCGCCGCTGGCCGGCTTCGCCCTGGTCGGGCTGCTGGCGGCCGGCTCCCTGACAGGGGCCTACATGCTCCTACGGTCTGGCTGGCGGCTCCGCGCCTAAAGGTGGTAGAGGGGGCTCCTCCGCGACTTCTTGTCCGAACTCCGGGAATCGCTCCGGGGTCGGTCTGGTTTAGTGTAAGGCCCTTCCCGATCACCAACCGCTTCACGACTTCATGGAGGTCTCACCGATGCGCCGTCTCAGTGCCGTCCTGTTCGTCGCCGTCGCCATGGCGGGCTGCAAGAAGAGCGACCCGGCCGCCGTCTCGCCGCCGGTCGCCGCCCCCAACGCCATGGAGGCCGCCCAGGCCGCACCCCCGGCGGCCAGCCTCAAGGGCAAGGTGCTGGAGCGGCTCGACGCCCCGCCCTACAGCTACTTGAGGATCCAGTCGGGCAAGGACGAAGTCTGGGCCGCCGTCCCCAAGGCCGAGGTCGCCAAGGGGTCCGAGGTCAACGTCCTCAACGCCATGCCCATGGCCAACTTCGAGTCGAAGACGCTGAAGCGGAAGTTCGAGGTGGTCTACTTCGGCACGCTGGAGGGCTCCGCCCCGGCCGCCGCCGCCGCGCCTGGCGCGCCCGGGATGCCCGGAGTGCCCCCCCCGGGCATGGACAACAGCCCGGCCGGCATGGCCCAGCAGCACGCCAAGGCCGCGCAGGGCCCGAGCAACGTCGGTGACGTCAAGGTGGCCAAGGCCACCGGCGCCGACGCCCGCACCGTGGCCGAGGTCTACGCCCAGAAGGGCACGCTCAAGGAGAAGGCGGTCTCGATCCGCGGCAAGGTCGTCAAGTTCAACCCCGGCATCATGGGCAAGAACTGGGTCCACCTGCAGGACGGCAGCGGCAAGGCCGACAAGGGCGACAACGACATCACCGTCACCACCCAGGACATGACCTCGGTCGGCGACACCGTGCTGGTCAAGGGGATGGTCCGCATCGACAAGGACTTTGGCGCCGGCTACGCCTACCCGGTCATCGTCGAGGACGCCAAGCTCTCCAAGTAACCTCTCGGCTCCGTGCTCTCGACGGGCGCTGGCCTCCGGGCCGGCGCCCGTTTCATGTCAGGGCCCGGAAGACGGGACGGTCGGGGTCGAGGTATAGAGTGCGCCGCATGAAGGGCGGCGCGAGGGCGGCGGTGATCGAGGACGAGGTGGCGGCCGTGGCCCGCGCCCTCGAGGTCCCGGGCGGCGCCGGCCGCGGCGAGGCGGCGGCCCTGCTCACCGGGCTGCGGGCCCGCTACCGCGCCGACCCGGCCGGCTTCAACCCCGCGCTGGTCGACCGGCTGAGGGTGCTGGCCGAGTCGCTGCGCCGCCCCCCGCAGCGTACCGTCCCGACGCTCGACGCGGCCCGGGCGGTGCTGCGCGAGCTCTTCAGCCACCGCGACTTCCGGCCCGGCCAGGCCAAGATCATCGAGGCGGTGCTGGCCGGCCGCGACTGCGTCGGGGTCATGCCGACCGGGGCCGGCAAGTCGCTCACCTACCAGCTCCCGGCCCGGCTGCTGGGCGGGACCACGCTGGTGATCTCGCCGCTCATCGCGCTGATGAAGGACCAGGTCGACGCCATGGCCCGGGCCGGGCTGCGCGCCACCTTCCTCAACTCCACGCTCCCGCCCGAGGAGCGGCGCGCCCGCGTCGCCGCCCTGCGCCGCGGCGAGGTGGAGCTGCTCTACGCCGCGCCCGAGGGGCTGGAGGCCTCGGTGGGGAGCGCCCTCTCCGGCCTCGGGCTCTCGCTGCTGGCGGTCGACGAGGCCCACTGCATCAGCGCCTGGGGTCACGACTTCCGCCCCGCCTACCGAAACCTGGCCGGCCTCAAGGACCGCTTCGGCGCCCCGGTGCTGGCGCTGACCGCCACCGCCACCCGCGAGGTGACCCGGGACATCGCCGGGCAGCTCGGCATGGTCGAGCCGCTGCTGGTGACCGGCTCCTTCCTGCGCACCAACCTGAAGCTGCACGCCGTCAAGAAGGGGGGCGACGCCCCCTCCTCGCGCGACGCCATCCTCAGGCTCATCAAGGGGCGGCGCCGCCAGAGCGGCATCGTCTACGCGCTGGGGCGCAAGACCGTCGACGGGCTGGCCGAGTTCCTCGCCGATCACGGCATCCGGGCCGCCGCCTACCACGCCGGGCTCGAGCCGGCCGAGCGCGAGCGGGTCCAGGACGCCTTCGCCGCCGGGGCCGCCGAGGTGGTGGTGGCCACCATCGCCTTCGGCATGGGGATCGACAAGGCCGACATCCGCTACGTGATCCACCGCGACATGCCGCGCTCGCTGGAGGCCTACTACCAGGAGATCGGCCGGGCCGGCCGCGACGGCGAGGACTCCGACTGCGTCCTCTTCTACTCCTGGGCCGACGTGGCGGCGCTCGACCGCATGTCGGGTGACGACGAGCAGTTCGCCGCCATGCAGCGGCGCCAGTCGCGCGCCATGTTCCGCTTCGCCGACGAGCCGGGCTGCCGCCACGAGCGGCTGGTGGGCCACTTCGGCGAGGTGGCCTCGGCCTGCGGCGACGCCTGCGACGCCTGCGGGCTCGAGCCGCTGGTGGCGGAGCCGCGGGCCGGCGCCGCTAGAGCAGCTTCAGGTACTCGGAGCGCAGCCGCAGGTAGAACTCGGAGCCGACGTCGCCGGTCCAGGCCGGGATGACGCCGGTGGCCGACGAGGTGGCCTGGAAGCGCAGCTTGAGCGATCCGGCCAGCAGGTAGGGGGAGAGGTCGACGTTGGAACTGGCCACCACGGCGATGCTGGTCGGGTTCTGGTCGGCCGGCGGCGGCGCCTTCACGTAGGTGGCGAGCAGCGCCTCCTCGGGCATGGTCTGGCCGGTGGGCGTCAGGACCGTGACGGTGATCGACTCGATGTCGCCGAAGTCTCCGAGGCCGGAGGTGGCGGTCAGCACCAGGCTCATGGCCAGCAGCCGCAGTTCGAAGGTGACCCCCTTCTCGGTGATGAGCGTGATGTCATTGCCGAGGTCGAAGTCGATCTCCTTGGCCATGGTCCCGCCGGGGATCAGGATCGGGTCGAAGGCGGTGTTGGCCAGGGTCATGCTGATGTTCGGGATCTCGACCTCGGCGAAGAAGAGGCCGCAGCTGGAGAGGAGGGCGAGGGCGGGGAGGGCGATGAGGAGTTTGCGCATGGTCGCCTCGCTAGAAGTAGTAGAGCATCCCGAGCCGCAGGGACGGGACCACCATCCGGAGGCTCGGGTCGGTCATGGTGACGGTGGCGGGCTGGGTGGCGCCCGGGTCGGGCGACGAGGTGGCCGTGCCGTGCAGGTTGGTCCAGAAGTAACTGAGCCCCACGCCGAGGGCGAAGGTGAAGCCGCGCGGCGACCCGAACTCGAAGCTGACCTGCCCGTTGAAGTAGTCGTAGTTGACCTTCTCCAGCAGCGTGCCGAGGTCGATGTTGTCGTCGGCCGAGGGCGTATGGAGCTTGGAGAGGTTGGCCGGGAAGAAGTGGCCGTAGCTCACCTCGAAGACCGGCGAGATGTACCAGCGGATCGGCGTGATGCCGATGCCGGCCTGAAGTCCCCAAGCGTAGTAGTTCCAGGCCGGCCCGGCCGAGAGCCGCACCAGCGGGATGGGGCGGAAGACGAAGGCGGCGGTGGCCGCCTCGGGGAACCCGATGCCGAGCCGCATCCCGAAGCGCGGGTAGGGGTCGGCCTTCGGCTCGGGCCTGGCTTCGGGCGCGGCGGCGACCGGCTCAGCGGCCGGCGGGGCGCCCGACTCCGGGGTGGCGGCCGCGTCCGCTGCGGCCGGGGCGGCCGGGTCGGTCGGGACGGTCGGGACGGTCGGGACGGGCGGGTCGGTCGGGACGGGAGGCGGCGTGGCCTCGGCCGTCGCGGCGACCGGCTCGGCGGCGGCAGGCGCTGCCGGCGTCGCCTCCGGGGCGGCCGGAGCGCTGGCCGCGGTCGCGGTCGCCTCGGGCTGGGGCGGGGCGGCGGCCGGCGCGTCGTCGGCCAACGCCGGCGTGGCCAACAGGAGCAGGAGCAAGGGCAGCTGGCGCATCGAGCCTCCGGGGCGAAGGGTCGCCCTGACCATCGACCCTTAGATCCTAGGACTCCTTTCACCCAACGCCAAGTCCCGCGTCCGCGGCAGGGTGGAGAAAAGCCCCTGTTTCTGCGATAGACCACCCCACATGGCGCTCCCATCCACGCTCCACCACTTCGAGGTCGCCCTCTCCCACGTCGACCGAGGGCTCGACCTTCAGCTCGGCGTCAAGGCGGCGCGCCACCCATCCGAGACGGCTGAGCGGCTCTGGCTCAGGCTGCTCGCCTTCTGCTGGCAGTGGGAGGAGACCATCGCCTTCGGCGCCGGCCTCAGCAGCGAGCCGGAGGAGCCCGACCTGCTGGCGCTCGGGCCGGACGGGAGCACCCGGACCCTGCTGGTCAGGGTCGGTCGGCCCGAGGTCTCGCGGATCGAGAAGGACCTGGCCCGCAACGGCGGCGCCCGCGTCGCCGTCCTCTTCGAGGGGGAGCGGCGGCTCGAGGCCTTCCTGACGGAGGCCCGGGAGGCCCGCGCCGGGCGGCCGGAGCGGCTGGCGAAGGCGGAGCTGGCGGCGGTGCCGTCGGCCCTCCTCGCGACGCTCTCCCAGCGCGACGAGCGGCGGCAGAAGCTCGGCCTGACCATCGTCGCCGACCACCTCTACCTCGACCTCGGCAAGGAGCAGGTCGACGCCCCGCTGGTCCGGGCCACCGTCTAAGGGCCGTCGTCCAGGGGCCGCCGATCCGCCACCTGGCCCTTACGGGGGGCGAATAGACCGCCACTTTTTGATGACAGCGCCGGACGACCCATTAGATCACGGTGTATCTGGACCGTTTCGGTCCATGATGGCTGCTCGGCGACGGAGCGATCCGCAAGCCGGCAGGACCGAGGCCGCGCCATGATCCGGATGAGCAAGCTGACCGACTACGCCATCGTCATCCTCGCCCACCTGGCGAGGGGCGAGCGGACCCTGACCGCGCAGTCGCTGGCGACCCGATCGCGCGTGCCGCTGCCGACCGTCTCCAAGCTCTGCAAGGAGCTCTCGCGCGCCGGGCTGCTGCAGTCCCACCGCGGCCGCCACGGCGGCTACTCGCTGACCCGCCCCCCCGACCAGATCTCGGTGGCGGAGGTGGTCGAGGCGCTCGAGGGGCCCATCGCCCTGACCGACTGCGGCTCGCCCGGCGCCGAGCCGTGCGGCATCGCCCCCTCCTGCATCGCCAAGGGGACCTGGGACCCGGTCTCCCGCGCCGTGCGGTCGGCGCTGCGCGCCCTGCCGCTCTCCGAGATCGGCCCGTTCCGGCTCGGCACCGGCGCCCCGTCGGCGGTGGTCCCGGCCCTGCACGCCAGCGCCCTCCCGCTGGTGCACACGCCATGAGCACCGCCGAGCAGCTCAAGGACCTGACCGAGCAGAAGTACCGCTACGGGTTCGTCACCGACATCGAGGCCGACGCCCTCCCGGCCGGGCTCTCCGAGGAGATCATCCGCGTCATCTCCCGCAAGAAGGGGGAGCCGCAGTTCATGCTCGACTGGCGGCTCAAGGCCTACCGCCACTGGCTCACCATGCAGGAGCCGGACTGGGCCAACGTCAGCTACCACAAGCCCGACTACCAGAAGATCGTCTACTACTCGGCCCCGAAGCAGAAGAAGGGGCCGAGCTCCATGGAGGAGGTCGACCCGGAGCTGAAGCGGGCCTTCTCCAAGCTCGGCATCCCGCTCGAGGAGCAGATGCGGCTGGCCGGCATCGCCGTCGACGCCGTCTTCGACTCGGTCTCGGTGGCCACCACCTACAAGGCCAAGCTGGCCGAGAAGGGGATCATCTTCTGCTCCTTCTCCGACGCCGTGAAGGAGCACCCGGCGCTCATCGAGGAGCACCTCGGCTCGGTGGTGCCGACCACCGACAACTTCTTCGCCGCCCTCAACAGCGCGGTCTTCTCCGACGGCAGCTTCGTCTACATCCCCAAGGGGGTGCGCTGCCCCATGGAGCTCTCCACCTACTTCCGCATCAACGCCAAGGACACCGGCCAGTTCGAGCGCACCCTGATCGTGGCCGACGAGGGGTCGCACGTCAGCTACCTGGAGGGCTGCACCGCCCCCATGCGCGACGAGAACCAGCTCCACGCCGCGGTGGTCGAGCTGGTGGCCCGCGACGGCGCCCAGATCAAGTACTCGACGGTGCAGAACTGGTACCCCGGCGACGCCGAGGGCAAGGGCGGCATCTACAACTTCGTCACCAAGCGCGGGGTGGCCCACCGCGGCGCCCGCATCAGCTGGACCCAGGTGGAGACCGGCAGCGCCGTGACCTGGAAGTACCCGTCGGTGATCCTGCTGGGCGACGACTCGGTGGGGGAGTTCTACTCGGTGGCGCTGGCCAACCACCGGCAGCAGGCCGACACCGGCACCAAGATGATCCACATCGGGCGCAACACCCGCTCCACCATCGTCTCCAAGGGCATCAGCGCCGGCCGCGGGCAGAACACCTACCGCGGCCTGGTCAAGATGCAGAAGGGGGCGGTCGGGGCCCGCAACCACTCGCAGTGCGACTCGCTGCTGATCGGCGACCGCTGCGGCGCCCACACCTTCCCGTACATCGAGGTCAAGAACCCGACCGCCACGGTGGAGCACGAGGCCACCACCTCGAAGATCTCCGAGGACCAGCTCTTCTACTGCCGGCAGCGCGGCCTCTCGGACGAGGACGCGGTCTCGATGATCGTCAACGGGTTCGCCAAGCAGGTCTTGAAGGAACTGCCCATGGAGTTCGCCGTCGAGGCGCAGAAGCTGCTGGGACTTTCGCTGGAAGGGAGCGTCGGATGAGCGGGGCGGTGCTGCTGGAGATCAAGGGGCTGCGGGCCCGGGTCGGTGAGAAGGAGATCCTGAAGGGGCTCGACCTGACCATCCGCGAGGGCGAGGTCCACGCCATCATGGGGCCCAACGGCTCGGGCAAGTCGACGCTGGCCAGCGTGCTGGCCGGCCGCGACGCCTACGAGGTGACGGCCGGCAGCGTCCGCTTCGCCGGCCAGGACCTGCTGGGCCTGGCCCCGGAGGCGCGGGCCGCGGCCGGCGTCTTCCTCGGCTTCCAGTACCCGGTCGAGATCCCGGGCGTCGGCAACCTCTACTTCCTGCGCACCGCCCTCAACGCGGTCCGCAAGGCCCGCGGCGAGGAGGAGCTCGACGCCATGGACTTCCTGGCCATGGCCAAGGAGAAGATGAAGCTGGTCGAGCTCGACCCGGCCTTCGGCTCGCGCTCGGTCAACGAGGGGTTCAGCGGCGGCGAGAAGAAGCGGAACGAGGTCTTCCAGATGGCGGTGCTGGAGCCCCGCCTGGCCATCCTCGACGAGATCGACTCGGGGCTCGACATCGACGCGCTGCGGGTGATCTCGGGCGGGGTCAACGCCCTGCGCAGCGCCGGGCGGGCCTTCCTGATGGTGACCCACTACCAGCGGCTGCTCGACTACGTCGTCCCCGACGTGGTCCACGTCATGGCCGGCGGGCGCATCGTCAAGACCGGCGGGCGGGAGCTGGCGCTGGAGCTGGAGAAGACCGGCTACGCCTGGGCCGGCGACAAGGCCCCCATGCCGCTCACCGAGGCCCGCTCGTGACCCTCGCCGCCACCGTCACGCCGGCGGCCGAGAGTTTGGCCGCAGGCTTCCGCATCGGGCCGGACGATCCGGCCTGGCTCGGCGACCTTCGCGAGGAGGGGCTGTCCGGCCTGCGCTCGCTCGGCCTGCCGACCACGCGCCACGAGGACTGGCGCTACACCAACCTGGCCCCGCTGGCGGCCCTGCGCCTGGAGCGGGCCCGCCCCGACCAGGGCGACGCCGCGGTGGCGCTGCTGGAGCAGGCCGGGGTCTGGAACGGGCCGCAGCTGGTCTTCGCCAACGGCCGCTACCGCTCCGACCTCTCCCGGGTCACCGGCCTGCCGCCCGGCGCCGTGCTCATCTCGCTCGGCGAGGCGCTCCGCGAGGTGCCGGATCTCGTCCACCCCCACCTCGGCCGGCTGGCCCGGGGCGATCGCCACTCGCTGGTGGCGGCCAACACCGCGCTCTTCGAGGACGGCGTGCTGCTCCACCTCCCGGTGGGCGGGGCGGTGGCGCCGCCCATCCGCGTCCTCCACCTCACGGCGCTCCCCGGCCGGGTGGTGGCCTCCTTCCCGCGGCTGCTGCTGGTGGCCGGCGAGGGCTCGCTGGTGACGCTGGTGGAGCACTCGCTCTCGGCGGAGGGGTCCCGGGCGCTGGTGGCCCCGGTGGCCGAGATCGTGCTGGCGCCCGGCGCGCAGGTGAACCACTACCGCTTCCAGGAGGAGGGGCTGGAGACCTTCGAGCTGGCCTCGCTCCACGTCGAGCAGGGGGCCGAGAGCCGCTTCACCTCCCACGGGCTGGCGCTGGGCGGGCAGGTGGCCCGCGCCGAGCTCCACGCCCGGCTGCTCGGCGAGCGCTGCGAGCTGACCGCCTCGGGGCTCGGCATGGCCGGCGGCACCCGCATCACCGACGCCTTCGTGCAGGTGGAGCACGTCGCCCCGCACTGCACCAGCACCCAGACCTTCAAGACCGTCCTCGACGGGCGGGCCCGCGGCGTCTTCACCGGCCGCGTCCGGGTGGCGCCCGGCGCGCAGAAGACCTCGGCGCAGCAGACCAGCTCCAACCTGCTGCTCTCCGACGACGCCACCGTCGACACCCGGCCGCAGCTCGAGATCCTCGCCGACGACGTCAAGTGCAGCCACGGCGGCACGGTGGGGCAGCTCGATCCGACCTCGCTCTTCTACCTGCGCTCTCGCGGCCTCTCCGAGCCGGCGGCGCGCAGCCTGCTGATCTACGCCTTCGCGGCCGGCATGGTGGAGCTGCTCCGGCCCGAGCCGCTGCGGGCCCACGCCCGGGCGCTGGTCACGGCGCGCCTGCCCGACGCGGCCCGGCTCGGGGAGGCGGCGTGAGCACCGCCACCTCGCCGGCGCCCACCGCCCTCGCCCCGGCCCCCTTCGACGTGGCCCCCTTCGACGTGGCGGCGCGGCGCGCCGAGTTCCCGGCCCTGCACCAGCAGGTCCACGGCAAGCCGCTGGTCTACCTCGACAGCGCCGCCACCACGCAGAAGCCGCGAGCGGTCATCGACGCCATCTCGCGCTTCTACGAGCGGGACAACGCCAACGTCCACCGCGGCGTCCACGCCCTCTCGGAGCGGGCCACCAAGGCCTTCGAGGGGGCCCGGGCCACCGTGGCCCGCTTCCTCCAGGCCGATCCGCGCGAGGTGGTCTTCGTGCGCGGCGCCACCGAGGCGGTCAACCTGGTGGCGCAGAGCTTCGGGCGGCAGCGGGTCGGAGCCGGCGACGAGATCGTGGTCACCACGCTGGAGCACCACTCCAACATCGTCCCCTGGCAGCTGCTGGCGGCGGAGCGCGGCGCCAAGGTGGTGCCGGCCCCCATCGACGACGCCGGCGACCTCGACCTCGCCGCCCTCGACCGGCTGCTCGGGCCCCGCGTCAAGCTGCTGGCGGTGACCCAGGTCTCCAACGCGCTCGGCACCGTGACCCCGCTCGACGCCGTCATCGCCATGGCAAGAGCCCGGGGCATCCCGGTGCTGGTCGACGGCGCGCAGGGGGCGCCGCACCTCGGCGTCGACGTCAAGGCGCTCCAGGCCGACTTCTACGTCTTCAGCGGCCACAAGGTCTACGGGCCGACCGGCATCGGCGTGCTCTGGGCGCGGCGCGAGCACCTCGAGGCGATGCCGCCCTGGCAGGGCGGCGGCGACATGATCCGCTCGGTCTCCTTCGAGAAGACCACCTGGAACGAGGTCCCCTACAAGTTCGAGGCCGGCACGCCCGACATCGCCGGCGCCGTCGGGCTGGCGGCGGCGCTCGACTACGTGCAGGCCATCGGCCTGCCGGCCATCGCCGCCCACGAGGCGGCGCTGCTGCGCGAGGCCGAGGCGGCGCTGCGGGAGATCCCCGGGGTGCGCCTGGTCGGCACGCCGCGCCGGCGGGCCGGGGTGCTCTCCTTCCTGGTGGGCGACATCCACCCCCACGACCTCGCCACCATCGTCGACCGGCAGGGCGTGGCCATCCGGGCCGGCCACCACTGCGCCCAGCCCATCATGCAGCGCTTCGGGCTGGCCGCCACCGCCCGCGCCTCCTTCGGCCTCTACTCCACCAGCGCCGACGTCGCCGCGCTGGGCAACGCCCTCCACGCCGCCATCAAGCTCTTCTCCTGACATGAACGAACTGACCGACCTGTACCAGGAAGTGATCCTCGACCACGGCAAGAAGCCGCGGAACTTCGGCCCGCTCGAGGGGGCGACCGCCTCGGCCGAGGGGCTCAACCCCCTCTGCGGCGACCACCTGGTGCTGCAGGTGAAGGTGGCCGACGGCACGGTGCAGGAGGCCCGCTTCACCGGCACCGGCTGCGCCATCTCCCGGGCCTCCGCCTCGGTGATGACCGGCCTCGTCAAGGGCAAGACCCAGGCCGAGGTCGAGGCGATGTTCCAGGTCTTCCACGCCCTGGTCATGGAGGGGCCCGGGGCCCACCCCGACCTCGAGGCGCTCGGCAAGCTGGCCGTCTTCGGCGGCGTCCACGAGTTCCCCACCCGCGTGAAGTGCGCCAGCCTGGCATGGCACACCCTCCGGTCGGCGCTGCAGGGCCAGCCGGTCGCCAGCACCGAGTAAGGGGCAGACTTCTCGCCTGGGGAGGGACACCAGATGGCCCGCGAACCGATCATCCTCATCCGCGACGTCGAGGCCACCTTCATCCCGCAGGGCGGGGTGGCGGTGGTGCCGTCGGGCACCTGGCTGGTGATGCAGCAGTCGCTGGGCGGCAGCTTCACGCTCATGACCGAGCGCGGCCAGCTGCTGCGCGTCGACGAGCAGGACGCCGACGCGCTCGGCGCGCAGTACGTCGCCGAGGCCCAGGCCACCGCGGCGGCGCGGGCCGCCTCGCTGGAGGGGCCCTTCGACGAGCAGAAGATCTGGACCGCCCTGAAGGACGTCTTCGACCCGGAGATCCCGGCCTCGATCGTCGAGCTCGGGCTGGTCTACTCGGTGGCCAGCGAGCCGGTCGAGGGGGGCCACCGGGTGCTGGTCCACATGACCCTGACCGCCCCCGGCTGCGGCGTCGGCCCCATGCTGGTCGACGACGTCCGCCGCAAGTGCCTCTCGGTGCCGGGGGTGAAGCAGGCCGACGTCGAGCTGGTCTTCGACCCGCCCTGGGACACCTCGCGGATGAGCGAGGCGGCCCGGCTGCAACTCGGTATGCTCTAGCGGTGGACCCCGCGCCCCACCGGGAGGAGGCCCCGGCCGCCGCCCGCTGGCTGGCCGACCTGGCCCGCGGGCTGAGCCAGGACCTCCTCGGCGGCCCCCGCCCGCTGCGGCTCTCCACCGTCATCAACCTGCAGAAGGGCGGAACCGCGCTCTTCGTCGGCGGGCTGATGCTGCTCTACCGGAACGGCTCGACCGAGGCCTGGGTCTACCTGGCCCTGCACGGCAGCTACGGGCTCTGCTGGCTCCTGAAGCACGCCGCCTTCCGCGACCGGCGCTTCGACGCCCGGGTCACCATCGGCGGCGCGCTCCTCACCGTGGCGGCGGTGCTCGGCCCCTACTGGCTCGCCCCCTGGCTGCTCGTCTCGGGCGTGCTCGGCCCGCGCCCCGAGGCCGGCGCGCCGCTGCTGGCCGCCGCCGTCGCGCTCCACACCCTCGGGCTGGCCGCCATGCTCGGCGCCGACGCCCAGAAGCACTTCCAGCTCGAGGCCGGCTCGCGGCTGCTCACCGGCGGGCTCTTCGCCCGCACCCGCAACCCGAACTACCTCGGGGAGATGATGATCTACGGCAGCTACGCCCTGCTCACCCGCCACTGGCTCCCCTGGCTGGTGCTGGCCTGGGTCTGGGGGGCGGTCTTCGTCCCGAACATGCTGCTCAAGGACGCCTCGCTCTCGCGCCACCCCGGCTGGGCCGCCTACCGGTCCCGCACCGGGCTGCTCTGGCCGCGGCTGCGCCCGCCGCGCCCGGGCCCGTGAGGGAGCGCCGGTCCCGGTCCCGGTCCCGGCCAGCGTCCCCGTCCCCGTGATAGAGGGTAGGAAAGGACGGAGCAGCCATGAACATGAGACTGATCGGCGGGCTGGCGGGGGCGGCGATCGGCTTCGCCATCGTCAAGGCGGCCTTCCTCGACACCTTCGAGGCGATCGCCTTCGAGCTGGCCTGGGCCGCGGCCAAGCAGGGCCACTTCTTCTCCAGCGACAGCCTGCTCAACTCCAGCACCTTCTGGAAGTGCATGGCCGGTGCCGTGGTCGGGCTGGTGGCCGGGGTGGCCGTCGGCGGCCAGCTGCAGAAGCGCCGGTAGCGTCTACTTGAAGCTGAAGGCCGACTGGGCGCCGCCTGGGCCGGCCGGGGTGGACGGGGTGGACGGGGTGGACGGGGTGGCCGGGGTGGCCGACACCGGCCCCGGTCCGGGCAGCGTCGAGAGCGCCACCGGGCTCCCAGCGCCGAGGTAGCCTTCCGAGCGCAGCGCCGCCTCGACCGCCGCCTGGTCCGGCCCGGGGAGGCCGCGCGCCGCCGCCTGGGCCAGCTGGTCGACCACCTCGTTGACGGCGTGGCCGTCGTGCCCGCGCACCCAGGCCCAGCGGACCCGCAGCGCCGCGGCGCGGCCGTCGATCGCCTCGATCAGCTCCCGGTTGAGGACCGGCGCCCCGGCCGCGGTCCGCCAGCCCTTGCGCCGCCAGCCGGCGATCCACTTCGAGAGCGCGTCGACCACGTAGCGGGAGTCGCTCACCACCTCGACCTGCCCGCCGGCCGGGAGGCCGTCGAGCGCCTCGAGCACGGCCCGCAGCTCCATGCGGTTGTTGGTGATCGGGTGGGGGCCGTCCACGACCCAGCGGCTCCCGCCGAAGCGGAGCGTGGCGCCGGTCCGGTCGAGCACCACGAAGCCGGTGCCGCCGGGGCCGCCGGGGTTGACGAGGGCGGAGCCGTCGCAGAAGGCGACGTAGCGGGCGAGGGCGGTCATGGGAGCGGCAAGCTACCCGGTCGGGCCGGCGGCGGGAAGTGGCCCGATGGACCGAGCTCAACCCTCCGCAGCGGCTGCTGCTCGGCCCAGGCCTCGGGCCGCTGGCCGGCAAGGTCTGGCGCATCGGCCTGATGGGCGAGTCCTCGCGCCAGGACAGCGTGGTCGCGGTGCTCTCCGCCCTCGAGGTGGTCTTGAAGCGGGCCGGCATGGTGCAGCGGCCCGGCGCGGCGGTCAGCGCGGCGCTCGAGGTCTACTCGGCCTGAGGTCGGGGCCGGGCCGGACCGCGGCGACCGGGCTACTTCCTGGCCCTGGCCGCCCAGGCGGCCAGCACCTCGGCTTCGCGGGCCGCGCCGAGGCCGGCGCGCGGAGCGGCCTGGCGCTCGGCGGACTGGCTCCGCCACCAGGCCAGCGTCTCCCGGGCGGTCTCGGCCAGGGGTCGGCAGGCCAGCCCGGCGGCCAGGGCCCTGGCGTTGGAGCAGCGCGAGAGCGGATCGTCCTTCCCCATCCAGACCGGCAGGTCGGACCAGGGCGCGACCTTGGCCTGCTCCAGGAAGGACTCGTCGACCCAGGTGAGCCGGGGCGAGGCCCCGACGCCGGCGGCGATCGCGGCCAGCATCGCGCGCATGGTGAGCGGCGTGGCGGGGCCGACGGCGTTCATCACCCCGGACCGGCGGTCCTCGACGCAGCGGATGGCGAGGGCCGCCAGGTCCCGGGCGTCGATGACCTGCACCGCGTCACTCCCCTCGCCCGGGGCCAGCACCTCGCCGCCGCGCGCCAGCCGGACCGGCCAGTAGGTGAAGCGGTCGGTCGGGTCGCCCGGGCCGACGATCAGGCCGGGCCGGATCGAGAGGGCGCGCCCCGGCATGGCCGCCTCGACGGCCCGCTCGCAGGCTGCCTTGAGCGCGCCGTAGTCGCGCTTGACGTCCTCGCTGGCCGGGTCGGCGAGCGGGGCCACGGCCGCCTCCTCGGTGACCGGGGCCTTGAGCCCCTCGGCGTAGGCCGAGATCGAGGAGATGAAGACGTAGCGCTCCACCGAGGGGGCCAGCAGCTCGGCCGACAGGCGCACGATGCGCGGGGCGTACCCGGAGGTGTCGAGGACGCCATCCCAGCGCCGCCCCTTGAGGGCGTCGAGCTTCCCGTCACGATCGCCGTGGAGCTTCTCCAGGTCGGGGAAGAGGCCGGGGCGCGTCTTGCCGCGGTTGAAGAGCGTCACCTGGTGGCCGCGGGCCCGGGCGGCCTCGACCAGCTCGGGGCCGAGGAAGACGGTCCCGCCGAGGATGAGCAGCTTGAGCGGCGCCGGCTTCGCGGCGGCCGGGCCGGCCCAGGCGGCCGCCGCGGCGACCGCCGTGCACTCCAGGAACTCCCTGCGCGTCATCGCCATGTTGTCCTCCTCGTCAAGGGGCGCCGGCGCGCCCCGCTCATCCCACCGCTTCGATCGACTTCGCCGTGGCCTCCAGCCTGGCGTGGCGCCGCCGCAACCAGGCGACCAGCCCGAGCCAGGCCAGGCAGAGCGGGGCGGCCGCCAGCGAGAGCCCGGCCAGGCCGCTCCCGGCCAGCGCGGCGGCCCCCTGCGCCGAGAGCGCGTCGCCGCCCCGGTAGACCAGCGTGTCGATGAACCCCTTGGCCTGGTACTTCTCGGCGCGGGGCACCACCGTGAAGAGCACCTCGCGGGCCGGCTTCTCGATGGCGTAATGGACCGCCCGCCGCAGCCCCTGGATGCCCGCCACCACCAGCAGGCTGGGCGAGGCGGCCACGGCCACCAGCCCGACCAGGGCCAGCAGCGGGTGGAGGGCCAGGGCCGCGCCCAGGCCACCCCGGGCCACCAGGCGGGAGTAGACGGCCGACTGGAGCAGCAGCGCCAGCAGGTTGACCCCCAGGTCGACCGAGGCGAAGAGCCGGAGCCGGGTCGCCGAGTCGGTGATCAGCTCGCTCACCAGGCGGGCCTGCTGGAAGTAGAGGAGGGTGGCCGTGAGCGTGCCGAGGAGGGTGAGGCCGGCCAGGGCCAGCAGGTAGGGCGAGCCGACCGTGAGCGTGAGGCCGCTCCACGGGCTGCCGCCCAGGGCGCTCCCGGCCAGGTTCGAGGTGGTCCGGGTCGAGCGCAGCGACCGCTCCAACGCGCCGGCCAGGCGGGTCGCCACCTCGAGCAGGAGCGCCGCCAGCAGGAGCAGGCCGGTCACCCCCAGGGGGCCGGCCAGCAGGGCGGCCAGCGCCGGGCCGACGATGGCGCCGGCGCTGCCCCCGGCGGCCACCAGGCCGAAGAGCCGCTTGCCCTGGTCGCTGTCGAAGAGGTCGGCCAGGTAGCTCCAGAAGACCGAGACCACGAAGAGGCCGTAGACGCTGACCCAGACGAAGAAGCTCCTGGCCACCAGCGCCGGCGCCACGCCGCTGGCCACCAGCGCCGCGAAGCCGAGCAGGGCCAGCAGGAAGACCCGGTAGACGGTCGGGATGGCGCGGGCACGCGGCACCTTCGCCACCAGGGTCGAGTAGAGCGGCACCGCCACCAGCATCACCAGGAAGGTGGCCAGGAAGGACTCGTGGAGCCGGGCCACACCGCCCCGGATCCCCATCTCCTCGCGCACCGACCGGAGGATGTAGTAGCCGCCCAGCAGCGCGGCGAAGTAGGCGAAGGCGAGCGCCGTGGCCCGGCCCTCGCCGGCGCGCAGGTCGGCCAGGGAGGACCACCGGCCCGGCTGGAGGGTGGCGGCTTCGGATCGGCGCGGCGGAGGCGTGGCCATGACGTGCTGGAGAGGGGAGGGTCGGGAGGCGAATCCGTGACCGGCGGCGCCGTCAACGGCCGCTTCGGTCCGGCCGCGCCACCCAGCGGCGCATGGTGCCGCTCTCGCGGCGCGTGGTCGGGTCGACGACGAACCCGGCCTCGGCGACGGTCCGCTCGGTCTGGCGGTTGTTGCGGCAGCCACCCGCCGCCCAGGTCCAGGCCGGCTGGACCAGGTCCTGGAGCCAGCCCTTCAGCGGCCGGGTGGAGCGGACGTGCTCGATCATGCGGAGCGTCCCGCCCGGCCGGAGCAGGCGCCGCACCTCGGCGAGGCCGGCCAGCGGGTCGTCGACCGAGCAGAAGACCAGGCCGGAGACCACCGTCTCGAAGCTGCCCGGGCGGAAGGGGAGGGCCTCGGCGCGGGCGCGCACCAGCAGCGCGCCGGGTTGGCGGGCCCGCGCGGCCCGCAGGTTGTCCGGGCTCGGGTCGACGGCGACCACGGTGGTGGCGGCGGTCAGCCAGGGCAGGTTGCGCCCGGTGCCGGTCCCGAGGTCGAGGGTCGGGCCGGTGGCCCCCTCGGCCAGCCAGCGGCGCCAGCGGAGGAAGCCGAGCCACTCGGCGATCCAGAGGCCGAGGTCGTAGAGCCAGGGGATCTGCTCGAGGCCGCGCATGCCGGGGCCGCGAGCCGGCTCAGCCGACCACGTACTTCAGGACCGTCGAGGCGATGCGGACCACGTCGCCGTGGACCAGCCGCCGGTGGGTCACCTGCTTCGAGTTGACGAAGGTCCCGTTGGTCGAGCCGAGATCCTCCAGCTGGTGGCCGCCGCCGTCGGGCCGGATGGTGGCGTGGCGGCGCGAGGCCTGGTCGGAGCTGATGACGATGGTGTTCTCGTCGCCGCGCCCCAGGCTCACCTCGCCGTCGAGCGGGTAGGACTTGTCCTGCAGCGCCGCGTCGGCGGCGTGGATCACCTGCAGCAGCGATCTGGAGGCCGGGCTCATCGAGGGCTCTCGCTCAGAATAGCACCGCCAGCCCGCCCGGCGCAGGGGCCAGCACCACCGCCGGCTGGCGGCCGTCGGCCGGCTGGAAGGCGAGCAGCGGGACCACCAGGCCGGTGGCGGTGCCGATCACCGCGCCGGTGGCCACGTCGGTGAGCCAGTGGCGGTCGGCCGCCACCCGCAGGTAGCCGGTCAGGAGCGCCGCCCCGAAGCTGGCCGCTGCCAGCACCTTCCAGCCGCTCCGGCCGCGCAGCCGGGCCACCTGGGTGGCGCCGGCCGCCGCGCTGAAGGCGAAGGCGGTGTGGCCGGACCAGAAGGAGAGCTTGTCGTCGGGCGAGGCGCTGCCGCCGCGCGCCCGGGCGTCGGGGCGCAGCCGGCCGGCGGCGTACTTCACCGACTGGGTCAGCAGCATGGCGCTGCTGGCCGACTCGGCCAGCACCAGCAGGTCCGCCAGCACCTCGCGCTGGCCGTGGGGCGCGGCCTGCACCCAGAGCGTGGCGGCGGCGCCGGCCGGGATGAGCAGCTGCAGGAGGTCGGAGCCGGTCCCGGCCACCTTGCCGTCCTCCCAGCGCAGCGCGCCGCGGGCCCAGCGGTCGAGCTGGGGCGGCTCGCACCAGCGGCAGGCCGGGGCGACCAGCTGGTCCTTGATGCCGATGGAGAGGCCGACCAGGGCCAGCTCGGCGCCGGTGATGATGGCGTGGGTCGGGAGGTCGAGGGTGAGGCGTGGCGGGAGCGGCGCCGCCAGCAACAGCGGCTCGGCGGCGCGCAGCTCGGCCGGCGGGCTGGGCGGGGCCAGCGTCTCCTCGGACCGGGCGAGGTCGGGGAGGGCGAGCGACAGCAGGAGCGGGGCGAGCAGGGCGGTGCGCGTCAGGACCATGGAGAGAGCCTGCCACGCCCGGTTGGCCGGGTGAAGTTTGCGTGGTATCGGGGGCCGATGTCGGACAACCCCTTCCAGCTTCCGCTCCTCGTCGATCTCGGCGCCGTGGTCCTGCTGGCCGCCACCGGGGCCATCGAGGGGATGCGCAAGCACTACGATCTCTTCGGAGTCTCGGTGATGGCGCTGGTGACCGGGCTGGGGGGCGGCCTGCTGCGCGACGGCATCTTCCTGCAGGCCGGCCCGCCGGCGGCGCTGCAGGACGGGCGCTACCTGCTGGCGGTGCTGGGCGGGGCCGCCCTCGGGGTGGTCTTCGCCCGCGGCTTCCACCGGCTGCGGCTGGTGGTGGCCATCGTCGACGCGCTCGGGCTCGGGCTCTACGCCGTCTACGGCGCGCAGAAGGCGATGCTGGCCGGGCTGCCGCTGCTCTCGGCGGTGCTGGTCGGGACCGTCAACGCCGTCGGCGGCGGGCTGATGCGCGACGTGCTGGTGCGCGAGGAGCCGCTGCTCTTCCGCCCCGGCGGCTTCTACGCGCTCGCCTCCATGGCCGGCGCCGCCGCCTTCGTGGTCATCGACGACGTGGCCGGCCGCACCACCACGGTCGCGGCGGTGGCCGGGGTGGCGGTGACGCTGCTGCTCCGCTTCGGCTCGATCCGGCTCGGCTGGAAGACCGGAGCGCTCGGGGAGCAGGCCGATTAAGCTCGGAACGGTCCTGGTGCGGCGCCCGCCGGCCTGCGCTGCGGTGACCTGCCCGGTGCTGGTGGACTTCCACGGGGGGCCGGAAGGACAGGCCACGCCCGGCTTCAGCCCGGGTGACCAGCTCTACCTCAAGCTCTCGCCGTCGAGCTACGTCGACCGGGTCAAGGGGCCGCTGCTGATCATCCAGGGGGCGAGCGACCCGCGGGTGCCGGCCGGCGAGGCGATCCAGGTCTTCGACGCGCTCACCGCCCGCGGGGTGCCGGCCGAGCTCCTCATCTTCGCCGACGAGGGGCACGGCGCGCAGAAGCGCGAGAACGTGGTGCAGACGATCGGCCGGCAGCTCGAGTTCTTCCAGAAGACGCTGAAGCCAGCCGCGCCGCCGCCGACGCCCACGCCCCGCTGAGCCGGGCCCCGAGCGCCAGCCCCTCCAGCCAGCCCGGCCCGTCGGGGATGGCCCGGGCCGCCTCGGCGCGCAGCCGCGCCTCGAGCGCCAGCCCCTCGGCCAGCCGGCGCGCCTCCCCCTCGTCGAGGGCGCAGGCGGCCAGGAAGGCGTCGCGACGCGAGGCCGGCACGCCGAGCGCCGACAGCCAGCGCCGCTCGGCGTCGGCCACCTCGGCGCCGTCGACGGAGAGCCCGAGGGCGCGGGCCTGGGCCGAGAGCAGCAGCCGCCCCAGGCCGTCGGCCGCCAGCCGCCCGGCGTCGGGGCGGGCCGCCAGCGCCGCCAGCACCTCGCGCCCGGCCACCTCGCCCTCGCCGCCGGTCCGGGCCCGGGTGGCGTCGAGCGCCAGCCGGCGCGCCTGCGTCGGCGCGGGAGGGCGCAGCGGCGGCGGAGGCGGCGGGGCCCCGGCGCGGCGGGCCCTGGCGTAGTCGAGCGCCGCCTGCAGCGTGGCGACCGCGTCCTCCCGCTTCTGCGAGGGGGCGCGCGCCAGGAAGCGGCGCAGCGCCGCGGCGGCGGCGGGCGCCAGCCGGGCCGCCTCGACCACCCGGCCCCAGCTCCGCTCCTGGTAGAAGAGCGCGGCGGCGGCGCGCAGCAGGCGGCCGGCTTCACGCGCGGTGATGAGCCCGGCGGCGCGGGCCGCCTCGAGGGCGAACCGGGCGTCGACCAGCGGCACGGTGAGCGGGCGCCAGCCCTGCGCCGCCGGGGCGTGGAGCAGCGCCACCTCGTCGTCGCCCACCAGCGCGCCGTCGCGGTAGCCGGCGAAGATCCGCCCCACGCCGACCACCCCGTGGGCAGCGAGCTCGGCGGCCCGCAGCGCCCCCATCGACCCGCCGCCGAAGACCTGCACGCCGGCCGCCTGGGCCGCCAGCAGCTCGTGGTGCCAGACCGACGGCGCGGCGTCGAAGAGCCCGTCGACCAGGGCGATGGCGAGCGGCCGGGCCGCCAGCAGGCCGTGGACGTCGCCGGCCCGGGCCGGCGGGTGGAGCGTGAGCGGGCCGAGGGCGAGCGCCTCGGGGCGTGGCAGGGACGGTCCGAGGAAGGCGACCACGTCGCCGCGGCGCAGGCGGGGGCTCATCCGAGCAGCTCCGAGCGGAGCAGGCCGGGGGCGAGCACCTTGACCACCGAGAGGCCGGGTGGCCCGTCGAGGTCGGCGGCCAGGGGCGGCGAGCCGGCAGCGGCCAGGCGGCGCGCCAGCCGGGCCACCTGCTCGGCG
>JANMRY010000123.1:0-1890 GCA_031388695.1 Anaeromyxobacter sp.
GGCCGAGCACCGCAGCGAGCAGGCCCGCGCGCTCGCGGCGCGGCTCACGCCGGCCGAGCGGCTCCGCTGGCTCGAGGAGACGATGGCGACGATGCGCCGCTGGGTGGGTCGCGCCGCGGCCACTGCCAAGGGGCCCAAGCCTCCGGTGAACCCCCCGTAGGTCGGCTCCCGCCGCGATCACACTACCGAGCCCTACCGAGCCGGCCCCGGAGAGGCCTTCAGCCCGCGCCAGGCCTCGCGAACATCACCGCTCCGGCCTCCGCTGGGCCCGGGCGCGCTCCTGCGCCCTGCGCTCGCGGAGGATGGCGCGAGCCTCGTCGACGGACTTTCCGCTCGTCGAGGCGAAGAGCTCGAGATCGGCCTGGCCGAGCGCCAGCGCTCGAAGCACGCGCTCCTCGACGGTCATTCGGAGGGCGGCCAGCCTGGTCTGTTCCTTGAAGTAGGCGGCGCTCGCGCTCACCGCAGCATCATACGCGTGACGCTGAGGCGAGGCCAACCGCGCGCAGGGACGACACTGCTGGCCCGCGCCGACCGAGCCGCTAAGTCCGCCGCTCCGTCGCCGTTGACGCCCAATCTGCCCTCTGACACGGTCAGCGCCGCCCCGCCCCGCCGCTCCGCCGCCCCGCCGCTCCGCCTCGCCCTCGACCAGCGCTCGACCTGAGACGGCGGGGCACTCGCTTCAAGGAGTCCGCAGATGTCCTCAACCACCGAGCTGACCGACTACATGGGGTTCCAGGAGCTGCTCACCGACGAGGAGCGGCTGGTGCGCCAGCAGGCCCGCGCCTTCGTCAACGCCGAGATCCTCCCCATCATCGAGCAGCACGCCCAGGCCGCCACCTTCCCGCGAGCGCTCATCCTCAAGATGGGCGCGCAAGGGTTCTACGGCCCGACGCTCCCCGCCACGTACGGCTGCGCCGGCCTCTCCAGCGTCGCCTACGGCCTCCTGATGTACGAGCTGGAGCGGGGCGACTCGGGCATGCGCAGCTTCGCCTCGGTGCAGGGCTCGCTGGTGATGTACCCGATCTTCGCCTTCGGCAGCGAAGCCCAGAAGGATCGCTGGCTGCCGCGGCTGGCGCGCGGCGAGGCGGTCGGCTGCTTCGGCCTCACCGAGCCCGACTTCGGCTCCAACCCGGCCGGCATGCGCACGCGCGCGGTGCGCGAGCCGGGCGGGAAGTGGCGGCTCAACGGCAGCAAGGCCTGGATCACCAACGGCTCGCTGGCCGACGTGGCGCTGGTCTGGGCCCAGACCGAGGACGGCGTCCGCGGCTTCCTGGTCGAGAAGGGCACCCCCGGCTTCTCGGCGCCGGAGCTGAAGGGCAAGTGGTCGCTGCGCGCCTCGGTCACCTCGGAGCTGGTGCTGGAGGACGTGCTGGTCGACGAGCAGGCCAGCCTGCTGCCGGGAGTGAAGGGGTTGAAGGGTCCGCTCTCCTGCCTCTCGCAGGCCCGCTTCGGCATCGCCTGGGGCGTGCTCGGCGCCGCCGACGCCTGCTACCAGTGCGCGCTCGACTACGCGCTGGCGCGGGTGCAGTTCGACCGGCCCATCGCCGGCTTCCAGCTGCAGCAGGAGAAGCTGGCGCTGATGGTGACCGAGCTGACCAAGGGGCAGCTCCTGGCGCTGCAGCTCGGCCGGCTCAAGGACCAGGGCAAGGCCACCCCGGCCCGCATCTCGATGGCCAAGCTGAACAACGTCAACGCGGCGCGGGAGATCGCCAGCAAGGCGCGCACCGTGCTTGGGGCCAACGGCATCGCCGGCGCCTACCCGATCATGCGCCACATGGCCAACCTCGAGTCGGTCTACACCTACGAGGGGACGCACGACATGCACCTGCTGATCGTCGGCGAGGAGATCACCGGGATCGCCGCGTATCGCTGAGCGGCGCACCGCTCGGG
>JANMRY010000148.1:0-13503 GCA_031388695.1 Anaeromyxobacter sp.
CGCCCGGGCAGCCGCGCCCCTCCAGCGCCAGGGCCTCCTCGCTCGCCACCTCCTCGCGCTGGGCCGCCTGCGTGAGCCGCAGCGACGCCGCCCCGCAGCGGCTCCCGGCAGCCGCCGCCCGCTGCAGCAGCGCGCCGGCCGCCTCGGCCTGCCCGCGCGCCAGCGCCACCTGGGCCTGCGCCAGCAGCGCCGGCCCGCGAGCGGCCAGCGGCGCCGGGATCTCGGCGAGCAGCGCCTCGGCGTCGGCCGGCCGGTCCATCGCGGTCAGCAGCCGCGCCAGCTCCAGGCGCGCCGGGCCGTCACCCGGATCGAGCTCGAGGGCTCGCCGCAGCGAGTCCTCGGCCCGGCTGCGGCGCACCTGCTCGTCGAGCGAGCCATCGGCCTGCAGCAACCGGCCGCGCAGGGCCAGCAGCGGCGCCGAGCGCGGCGCCAGCCGCAGCCCCTCGTCGGCCAGCCCCTTGGCGGTCTCGAGGTCGTTGGCGGCGTCGAGCGCCGCCAGCAGCTGCGCGGTGGCGGCCCCGCCCGGCGCCAGCGCAGCGGCCAGCGCCTCGGGGTGCCAGGCCGGCGCCGGGAAGGGACCGGCCCGGACCGGCAGCAGCGGACCGGGTGGGCGCGGGCGGGTGAGCAGCCGGGCCGGCCGCCCGTCGGCGCGGGAGAGCCCCATGAGCAGCGAGACCGGACCGGCCTCGCGCCCCAGCTTGACCAGCAGCTGGTGCGCCCCCGGCGACAGCTCCACGGCGACGAAGCGCTGCAGCGGATCGGCGCCGGTCCAGCCGCGCCGCTCGGCCAGCGGGGCGCCGTCGAGCCAGGCGCGCCAGCTCCCCTCGGCGCGGACCATGGCCAGGTGGGCGCCCCCCTCCAGCACCTCGACGTCGGCGGCCAGGTAGTGGAAGGCGCCGTCGAACGGCTCGCCGTTCAGCGACAGCTCGCCGAGCGGCGCCTCGAGCGGGCGGGTGGGCCGGGCCGGCGCCAGCAGCGGTCCGTCCACCGAGGCGGGGAGCGTGCCCTGCTCGGGCGGGAAGGGGCGCTCCAGCTCGAGCGCGGCGAAGGTGCCGAACGGGCCGGCCACGGTCCACCCGGTGATGGCGCCGTTCTCGGCCCGCTGCGCCGCCACCTGCGTGAGCTCGCCGCGCCGCTCGGCCACGGCGATGCGCGCCACCCGGAGCCGGTAGGCGGCCAGCCCGGTGAGCGGGCGGCGGGGTCGCAGCCCGCCGAGCGCGACGCCGATCGCCTCGGCCTGGTCGGGGGCGTCGACGGAGAGCCGGGCCAGGGACCGCAGCGCCACCAGCGCCAGCGGGTGGTCGGGGCTCGACTCGAGCAGCGCCACCAGGTGGGGTACGGCCCGCTCCGGCTGGAGGGAGCGCTCGGCCTGCAGCGCCGCCCCGAGCCGCGCCCAGGGATCCTCCGGCCTCGCCGCCGCCAGCGCCTCGAGCTGGACCGGGGCTGCGCCCGGCTGGCCGCCGAGCCAGCCGTCGAGCGCGGCGCGCGTGGCCGAGGCGGGGCCGCGACCGGCGCCGGAGAGGCCGGCCGGCCCGGCGCAGGCGGCCAGCAGCAGGAGCGCCGGTGCCAGCGTGGCCACTCTCACGGCGCGCCTCCCGCGGCGCCGGCCGGGCCGCCAGCCGGAGCGAGCCGGACCGTCACCCGCCGCCCCACCGCCCGGTCGAGGGCGATGAGCTGGGCGCGGAAGGCGGCGTAGTCGGCGGCCGGGATGGTGGCGCTCTTCCAGGTGAGCGAGAGCTCCACCTCGAGCGCGCCGGGCTCTACGCTCCAGCCGAGCGACCAGGCCAGGTGCGGGCCGTCGCTGCCGGCCGGCGGCGGCAGGGGTCCGGGGCTGGCGCCGGGCGGGAGCAGCACCCGGTAGCTGGCCCGGCTGGCCGACGGCTCCTCGAGCGCCAGCGGCAGCCGCCTCGACGAGGCAGGGGCCCAGCCGTCGGTCATGCTGGGCGACTCGCCGAAGGGGTTGAGGCTGAGCGTGCCGCCTTCGACGCGGGCCAGGCGCGGCACGGTGGCGGTGTAGCGCTGCCGCACCGGGTCCTCGAGCCGCCCCAGCTCCGCGAAGCTCACCTGCTCGACCTGCAGCCCCGGGTAGAGCCGCCCCAGCGAGCGCTCCAGCGTGGTGCGCCGGTCGGCCTCGGCCTGGTAGGCGCGGCGCAGCGCCGGGGCCCGCGCCCCGGCCTGCAGGTAGCTCGCCTCGACCCGGGCCGAGCCGTCGGCCGCCAGCGTGAAGGTCATGGTGGTCTCGGAGCGGTTCTCCTCGGGGCGGGCCTGCGGCAGCGTCCCGAAGCTGGGCGGGCCGTCCGGGTTGATCACCAGCACGGTGGCGCCGCGGTCGGCGCCCGGGATGTCGCCGGTGCCGGAGAGGTCGGAGGTGCCGTCGAGCCAGAGGTCGAGGGAAGGGACGCGCAGGATGGCGTGGTTGAAGATGGCCAGCGAGGCGGGCGCCTCGGGCATGACGCCGAGGTTGCTCATCCGCAGCAGCACCAGGCGCGAGTCGATCCCGACCGCCTCGAGCAGCGCGTGGGTGAGCGAGGCCTTGTCCTTGCAATCGCCGAAGCGGCGCTCCAGCACCTGGTCGACGGCGTAGGGCTTGTAGCCGTGGATGCCGAACTCGAGGGCCACGTAGCGGGTCTGGGTCACCACGAAGGCGTGGAGGGCCGCCACCACGGCGCGGCGCGCCCCCGGCTCGAGCGCGTCGCCGCCGCCGGGCGGCAGCGCCGCCGGGAGCCCGCGGGCCTTGAGCGCCTCCCCGGCCAGGCCCCTGGCCAGTGCGCGCAGCTCGGCGCCGGGGCGCAGCTGCTCCCGCACCAGCCCCCAGTAGTAGCGGTTGACCTGGTCCCAGCTCTTGAAGGTGGAGACGTGGAGGAAGCGGGCGACCTCCGACCAGCCGGGCATGCGCGGCTCGCCGCTGAGGCGCGGCAGGTCGGTGGCGCTCCAGCGGTGCTCGGTGATCCCGCCGGGGAGCTCGCGCTCGGCGTGGGCCACCCCGGGCGGCCGGTTGGCGTGGATGGCCCGCCCGCTCGGCAGCAGCAGCACGTAGTCGAAGCGGTGGCGCGCCGCCCCGCCGTCGAGGGCCACGAGGTCGTTGAAGGAGTCGGAGAGCAGGTTGGCGTCGGCCACGTCGTCGAGCCGCCAGGCGACCTCCAGCACGTCGCCGGGCTGGAGCGCCTGGAAGGTCAGGGTGCGAACCTGGGTGTCGTAGTACAGGCGGTACCAGGGCTCGCTGCCGCTCGACTCGCGATCGTCCCAGGCCTCGATCACCGTCCCGTCCGGCTTGTGGACGCGCCCGCGCTCCACCCGCAGCTCCTGGCGGCCCGGCGTGTAGGAGACCGACTGGCGGCGCACCTGGTCGGCGCCGCGCGGCGTGAGCACCCGGATGATCGACTGCTGGTAGCGCGAGGTGAGGCCGGTCCGCTGCACCCGCACCACCTCGAGGTCGGCCAGCACCACCGCGTCGCCGTCGTCGCCGGCCCGCGGCGGACGCCGCGCCAGCGCCGCGCCGTCCTGCAGGTAGGGGGCCTCGAAGGGCTCGCGCCGCGGCTCCAGCCCGGCCACCAGCTCCTTGAGCGCCGGCTGCTGGGGGCGCAGCTCCAGCGAGCGGCGCAGGTCGGCCAGCGCCTCGCCGCGCCGGCCGGCCCGCAGCCCGGCCCGCCCGCGCCGCTCCCAGGCCTCGGCGTCCTCCTCGCAGAGGGCCAGCGCCGCGCCGTACTGGGCCTCGGCCTCGGCGCCGCGGCCGTTGGCCGCCAGCAGGTCGCCGAGCCGCAGCCGCAGCGGGGCGTCGCCGGGATCGAGCCGGAGCGACTCCTGCAGCAGGCCGACCGCGCCGTCGAGGTCGCCGAGCTGGACCAGCAGCCCGACCAGCTGGCCGCGCGGCCCGGGCTGGTCGAAGGCGAGCGCCACCGCCGTGCGCAAGAGCCCCGCCGCCCGCTTCAGCTCGCCGGCGTCGCGCGCCGCGCCCCCGGCCCCCTCCAGCGCCGGGGCGGTGGGGGGCACCAGGTCGGCCAGGGCCAGCCGCTCGCGCCGGGCCCGCGCCCCCTGCCCGGCCCGGTCGCGGGCGTCGGCCAGGGTGAGCCGGGCCTCGACCCAGCCGGGCGCGGCCGCCACCGCCCGCTCCGCCAGCCGCACCGCCTGGTGGGGCCGGTCGAGCCGGAGCTGCTCCTCGGCCAGCCGGCGCAGCACCAGCGGGTCGCCGGGCGCGAGCGCCTCGGCCGCCTTCAGCAGGGCGAGCCGCCGGCTCCGGTCCGGCTCCTGGGCGGCGGCCAGCAGGCGCGCCTCCAGCCAGCGCGGCGCCAGCTCCACCACCCGCCGCGCCAGCACCGCCGCCTCCTGGGTGCGCGGGTCGAAGCTGCGCCGCAGCGCCAGCGCCGAGACCTGGGCGAGGAGCGCCTCGGCGTGGGCCCTCCTCCCCGCCTCGCCCTTCCCCCCGGCCAGCGCCTCGGCCTGCCGGCCGAGCCGCTCCACCAGCCCTTCGAGGGGCCGGGGGGGGGCGCCGGGGACCGGCAGCGGCGGCAGCGCCGAGAGCAGCGCCGCCGGCTCGCGGGCCAGGAGCGGCAGGCCGTCGCCGTGGGCGTCGGCGAGACGGAGCGTGAAGCCGAGCCAGCCGGTGGCGTGCGAGAGCTTCACCACCAGCCGGTTGGGCCCATGCCTCAGCGCCACCAGGGCGCCGCGCTGGTCGAGCCGCGCCGGGTGATCGACCCGGTCCTCCAGGGCGAGCGCGCCGTTGAGCCAGACCTTGCTGCGGCCGCTGGCCCCGAACCAGAGCCGGGCCGGCTGGTCGCGCGGGCTGTCGACCACCGCCACCGCGAAGGCGGCCACCTCCTCGGCCGGGCGCAAGACCACGCCGAGCGCCACCTCGCCGTCGACGACCGCCTCGGGCGGCACCGGGCGCCAGCCGACCTCGCGCCCCTTGCCAGGCAGGCGGGCGCCGAGGTCGAGCTGCTGCTCCGGCGGATCGACGCGGTCGTGGGCCCGTTGCCCCTCGTCGTCGAGTGGGCCGGCCACCAGCCAGCGGGTGACGAAGCCGAGCCGCCCGAGCTGGGCGGCGGCGCGCTGCAGGTTGCCCCGGGCCCGCTCCTCCCTCGCCAGCCGGACCCTGGCCAGCGCCCGGAGCTCGGGGTCGGCGGCCGGGTCGTCGAGCAGGCGGGAGAGGGCCAGCATGGCGCGGGTCCGGTCCGGCACCTGGTCGGCCAGCTCGCGCAGCACCGTGAGCGGGACCACGGCGCGGGGCCCGTGGTCGCGGTCGAGGGCGTTGAGCGCGGCGGCCTGGCGCTCGGCGGCCAGGTCGCGCGGGGCAGGCGACCGGGGCGGCGCGGCCGGGGCGGTCGGCGTGGCCGGAGTTGCCAGGGCGGCCGGGGCGGCCTGCGCAGCCGGGGCGGCCAGGAGCAGGGCGGCCAGCGCGAGGAGCGGGGCGATCATGCTTCGCCCGGGATCGGCGGCGGCGCGGCGGCGGCCGGCCTACGGCTTGAGCTCGGCCTTGATGAAGGTGGCCACGGCCTTGATCTCGTCGGCGCCGAGGGTGGCCTTGAAGGGCGGCATCTTGGCCCGCCCGTTGGCGATCACCTGCTCCATCTCGGCGGCGGTCAGCCTGGAGGTGACCATGCTCGGCGTGTTGAAGATCGCCTTGCCCTTCCCGTCGGCGCCGTGGCAGCGCACGCACTTGCCGTGGAAGACCACCAGCCCCGACTCGCCGGCGAGGGCGGTCAGCGGGGCGGTGAGGGCGAGGAGCAGGGCGAAGCGCTTCATCGTGTTCTCCGGGCTGGTCGGCCCGCTTGCGCGCGGGGCGGAGGTGAGTAGACCACTTCTCCCGGCGGCGGTCACGGGTGGCCGGCCGGGCTGCGCGGGCCTGCGGGGGGGGGTGCGGTCACTCGGCCCGGGCCAGCGCCACCACCGTGACCCGGCGGGCCCCGGCCGCCAGCAGGGCCCGGGCGGCGGCGTCGGCGGTGGCCCCGGTGGTCACCACGTCGTCGACCAGCAGCAGCTCCAGGCCGGCGACCCGGACCGGGTCGGCGGTGAAGGCGCCGGCCACGTTGGCGGCGCGGGCGGCGCGGGAGCGGCCGACCTGCGGCGGGGTCTCGCGGACGCGGCGCAGGGCGCCGACGAGCCGGCGGGTGCCGGAGGCCCGGGCCAGCTGCTCGGTGAGCCGGGCCGCCTGGTCGTAGCCGCGGTCGAGGCGGCGACGGCGGCCGAGCGGCACCGCCACCAGCCGAGCGCCGGGCGGCAGCGCCACGCGCCCGGCCAGCCAGCGCCCCAGCGGCCGGGCCAGGGCCGGCCGGTCGCCGTACTTGAGGGCGTGGATGGCGTCGGCCAGCGGGCCGCCGAAGAGGCCGCCGGCCTGGAGCCGGTCGTAGGCCGGGGGGTTGAGGGTGCAGGGGCCGCAGGTCGCGGCGCGGCCGGGGCGGCCGCAGCGCGGACACCCGGAGTCGACCGGGAGCAGGGCCTCGGCGCAGGCGGGGCAGAACGGTTCGCCCGGTGCGCCGCAGGCGGCGCAGCGCGGCGGGTAGAGCAGGTCGAGGAGGGCGGCGAGGAGTCGGCTGGGCATCCTGCGGTGGAGGAGCAGGAGGCGTGCCGGTTCGAACCCGGGCCCGGGTACGACGGCGCCGACTCCACCTGGGACGAGTGACGAGGCCATCCTGCGGGGCGGCCGAGGCGCCGCGCTGCCTCGTGGCCGACGGCAGGCCTTCGCGGACACCCTTGCGGCGCAAGGTGATCGAGGGAGGTCCTGGGAACCCGTCCCAGACTGGAGTGATCGACGAGGTGGAGGACGGCCGGCAGCCTTCCCTCGTCGATCATCCGGTAGACCGCCGGCGGCGGCCGCCCGGCGCGCCAGCGACAGCGCCCCCCCCATGGCCCCCAGGCCGGTCACTTCCGCTGCCCTCCCACCTGCACCCACACCGGCTCTTTACCCGCCGTCGGTGGGGGTCAAACTTTGGTACATTGCGCTTGGCCTCTGCTTCTGGCCGCCCACTCGGGAGGAGTACCACATGACCTGGAGAATCTACCTGGCGTCAATCGCGACGTCCGCCCTGCTGGCCTGCGGCGGCGCAAAGGACGCGGGCTCCTCCGGCGGCGGCGCCCTCACCATCACCGCCGACCAGACCCAGGTGCTGGCCAACGGCGTCAACCAGGTGCTGGTCCATGTCACCGGCAGCCAGAAGGGTCCGGTGGTCATCCGCACCGACCGCGGTGGCTTCCTCGAGGCCGGCGGCGCCCTCAGCGCCACCAACCCGACCACCCCCTTCGACGTCACGCTGGTCACCTGCGACTCGCGGGTCACCCCGGGTCCCGGCTGCGTCGGCATGGCTCAGCTGAGGGCCTCCGACGGCAACCTGGCCACCGGCCAGCACCAGGTGCGGTTCGTGGCCGTCGAGATCTGCAACGACGCCAGCGACAACAACGCCGACGGCCTGACCGACTGCCAGGACGTCGCCACCTGCCCGGCCGGCACCACCTGCGACGCCGGCGGCAAGACCTGCGGCGGCGGGTCCTGCAGCGTCTGCACCGGCAAGGGCGGCGCCCCCGAGGTGGCCGAGGTGAGCTGCGGCGACGGCTTCGACAACGACTGCGACGGCCTGGTCGACTGCGCCGACACCGACTGCGCCGGCGACATCTGCGCCAGCGCCCCCTCCAACGGCGGCGGCTTCACCACCGGCGTCTGCGTCGCCACCACCAAGCTCTGCACCTGCACGCCCACGGCGGAGACCGGCGCCAAGTGCGGCGACGGCCTCGACAACGACTGCGACGGCCTGATCGACTGCGAGGATCCCGACTGCCAGGACAGGGGCTCGGGCGGGCAGGCCTGCGACGGGCGCGGCCACACCTGCTCGGCCGCCATCGCCGGGGCCTCCAGCTGCTCGGTCTGCGCCGGCAACGGCGGCGCCGCCCAGGCGGTGGAGACCAACTGCGCCGAAGGCAAGGACAACGACTGCGACGGCCTCGTCGACTGCGCCGACCCTGACTGCGCCTCGGCCTTCGCGATCTGCACCGCCGCCGGCAAGACCTGCAGCCCGATCACCGCCTCCTGCGTCTGCCAGGGGCCGGAGGCGGCCAGGGAGCTCAGCTGCGGCGACGGCCAGGACAACGACTGCGACGGCAAGATCGACTGCGCCGACAGCGACTGCGCCAGCGTGGCTTGCACCGCCTTCGGATCGGTCTGCTCCCCCACCGTGGTGGGGGTCTGCACCTGCAACGGCAACGGCGGCGTGCCCCAGCAGGGCAAGGAGACCACCTGCAGAGACGGCCGGGACAACGACTGCGACGGCCTCGTCGACTGCGCCGACCCCGACTGCGGCCCCACCCTCGGCAACACCTTCGGCGTCCAGTGCGCCGGCACCGCCACCAACCTCCTGAGCTGCGACGGCCTCGGCCAGTGCGCCTGCACCGGCAACGGCGGCACGCCGGAGCCGTTCGAGCAGAGCTGCGGGGACGGCCGGGACAACGACTGCGACGGCCTCGCCGACTGCGCCGATCCCGACTGCGCCTCGCGCACCTGCAACGGCTTCGGCAAGACCTGCACCAACCTGCCCGGCGTGACCAACACCTGCGCGGTCTGCTCGCCGCTTGGCTCGCCGGCCATCCCGTCGGAGGTGGCCGAGGCCTCCTGCGGTGACGGCCGCGACAACGACTGCGACGGCCTCGTCGACTGCGCCGACACCGACTGCGGCACCAGGGCCTGCCTCAGCGCGCCGGCCACGGGCGGCGGCACGACCATCGGCGCCTGCAACTCCACGTCGAAGCTCTGCGTCTGCACGGTAGGCGTCGAGAGCCGCGCCACCGCCGGCACCTGCGGCGATGGCAAGGACAACAACTGCGACGGCCTCATCGACTGCGACGACCCGAACTGCGTCGACGTCGGCGGCGGCGGCGGCATCTGCGACGCCGGGAAGGGGCTCCACTGCGGCCTCGCGGCGGCGCCGTCACCGCGCTGCTCGGTCTGCATCCCCAGCGGCTCGCCCGCCCCCACCTACCAGGCGGTCGAGTCGATCTGCGACGACGGCGGCGACAACGATTGCGACGGCCTCGCCAACTGCGCCGACCCCGACTGCTACCAGACACCGCACGCCTGCCGGAACACCGGCAAGCCGGCAGCCACCAACTGGCAGTGCAATTCGAACCCGCTGCAGGCCGGCTGCAACGTCTGCACTGGCGACGGCGCTCCCGAGGCGGTCGAGACGTCCTGCGGCGACGGCAGGGACAACGACTGTGACGGACTCGTCGATTGCGTCGATCCGGACTGCATCAGCCAGCAGTGCAACGCCTTCGGAATGACCTGCGCGTCGCCGGCCGCGGCGGGTGGCTGCAAGGTGTGCGGCGGCGTCGCCAACAAGCTCGAGACCTCCTGCACCGATGGCCTCGACAACAACTGCGACGGCCTGGTCGACTGCGAAGACACCGTCAGGTGCCCTGCGAATACCGCCTGCGACCCGAGCATCACCGCCCTGACCTGCGGGACCGGCCCCACCGCCGGAACCTGCGCCTGCAGCGGCGGATCAGGTCCGGAGTTGATCTGCTCTGATGGCAAGGACAACAACTGCAGCGGGCTGATCGACTGCGCCGATCCGACCTGCAACGGCGTCACCTGCCGCCTCGCGCTCAACGGCGGCACCAGCGGCACGCAGTGCGTCGCTGGCGCCTGCGCCTGCTCAGGCAACGGCGGCGCCGTCGAGGCCGCCGAGACCAGCTGCGGCGACGGCTTCGACAACGACTGCGACGGCCTCGCCGACTGTGCCGACCCCGACTGCGGCGCCAGGACCTGCAGCTTCGCCGTGGCCGGCGCCGTGCCGGCGCGCTCGACACCGGGCGTCTGCAGCACCACCACCAGGATCTGCGCCTGCACCACGGTGGCCGAGACCGGCGCCCTCTGCGCCGACGGCAAGGACAACGACTGCGACGGCCTGGCCGACTGCGCCGACCCCAACTGCCATCCCGTGGGCAACGCCCTCGGCCAGACCTGCGACGCCAACGGCACCCGCTGCTCGCCGGTGCTTGCCGGCGTCTCCGCCTGCTCGGTCTGCGCCCCCGGCGGCGACCCCATCAACGCCCAGCCGCGCGGCGCCGAGACCAAGTGCGCCGACAACCTCGACAACGACTGCGACGGCAAGGTCGACTGCCAGGACGCCAACTGCGCCTCAGGCACCCTCACCTGCGACGCCACCGGCAAGCAGTGCACCGCGTCCCTGGTCTGCCGCTGCCCGGACGCCTCCGGCACCGAGGCCATCTGCCACGACGGACAGGACAATGACTGCGACGGCAAGGTCGACTGCGCCGACACCAACTGCCAGCCCTCCGGGATCACGCCTGGCAAGAGATGCGGCCCGGATGGCCTGGGGCTGGCCTGCAGCGCCGCCGGCGCCTGCGCCTGCACCGGCAACGGCGGCACCCCGCAGGCCAGGGAGACCACCTGCAACGACGGCTTCGACAACGACTGCGACGGACTCTTCGACTGCGGCGATCCCGACTGCCAGCCGACCGTCGTGGGCACGCTCGCCAACGCCTGCCACAGCACCCCCGTCCCCTTCGGAGGCAAGTGCGACGCCTTCGGCCAGTGCGTCTGCCCCGGCGGCCAGTCCCTCGAGACCAGCTGCACTGACGGCTCCGACAACGACTGCGACGGCAAGATCGACTGCGCCGACTCCGACTGCGCCTCCAAGGCCTGCGTCCCCTCGCCGCGGCCCCAGCCCGGGGCCAGCAACAGCGTGGGAACCGTCTGCCTGGCGGTCTCCTCCACCGGCTGCGGCTGCCTCGGCAGCCAGGCCAACGAGACCACCTGCAACGACGGCGACGACAACGACTGCGACGGCAAGGTCGACTGCAACGACCCTGACTGCCAGCCGGCGGCGACCAACCCCGGCGGCAGCCTCTGCGATCTGGGCGGCGACCCCGCCTACCGCTGCGGCCCCTCCGGGACCGCCTTCTTCTGCAAGGACACCAGCAACTACATCCTCACGCTGTCGGCCACCTCGATTCGCCTCCCGGCCAACGGCTCGGCCACCAGCACGGTGACCGCCTTCCTGCAGAACGCCTCCACCACCACGCCCACCCCCATCGCCGGCGCCAGCATCGCCTTCTCGGCGGTGGGCGGCGGGGTGGCCCCAGCCAGCAACTCCACCGGCGCCGACGGCCGCACCAGCACCGTCTTCACCGCCTCGACGGTGGGCCAGGTGGCCCGCGTCACCGCCTCCTACACGGTCGGACCCGTCACCGTGACCCAGGCGCTCGACATCTCCACTCCGGCGCTCTCCTCCATCTCGCTCGCCAGCCAGGACTACGCGGTCATGGGGGCGCGTGACTCCGGCTACCAGGAGCTCAACGAGCTCACCTTCCTGCTCACCGACGCCGACGGCCTGCCCTACCCGCCCGGCCTGCTGGTGACCTTCAGGCACACCCCCTCCGGCGGCTCCTTCATCGAGGTGGGGGGCGTCGGCACCTGCGCCAACAACGCCTGCACCGCCACCGCCGTCACCGACTCGGCCGGCAAGGTGCGGGTCATGCTCCACTCCGGCTCGGTGGCCGGCACCGTGGCGGTCTCGGCCGAGGCCTCGGCCGGCGGGACCGGGCTGAAGACGCTCTCGGCCGGCAACATCGCCATCGTCGGCGCCAAGGCCAGCGGCAACGAGATCACCATCACCTGCTCGCCGCAGAACATCCCGGCGCTGATCTCCCACGACTGCACCAACTCCACCTACTTCGGCGCCGACGCGACCGTCGCCTGCCGAGTGACCATCAACGACCGCTACAAGAACTCGCTGGGGGTCCCGGCGCTGGTGCAGTTCTTCTCCGAGGCCGGCTCGATGGGCGCCTCGGCCACCACCCCGCCCTACAACCCGAGCGGCGCCGGCAACGCGGGCCTGGGGATCGCCACCGGCAGCTTCCGGGCAAGCGGCGCCAAGCTGCCTGAGGACGTGCGCCCCCAGCCCAACGAGTTCGTCTTCCCGCACGACTGGGACGGCTGCTCGCCGGTCGGCTCGACCCGCGACCACAACCCGCGCGACGGCCTGGTCACCGTCATCGCGGTGGCCCAGGGCGAGGAGGGCTTCTTCGACGGCTCCGCCGGCTGCCCGGCCAACGGCCTCTACGAACCGCCCGGCAGCCCCGGCTGCCTCAACGGCGAGCGCTTCGTCGACCTCGGCGAGCCGTTCGTGGACATCAACGACAACGGCGTGCGCGACAGCATCGTCGACGGCGGCGAGTTCGACGAGCCCTACTTCGACGCCAACAACAACACGGGGTGGGATGGCCCGAACGGCGTCCGTGATGCCAGCACCACCATCTGGGCCGAGACCCGCATCCTCTACACCGGCTACGTGGAGGTGCGGAACGGGAGCGGGAGCGATGAGGCCTCGCGGTTCTACCTCGCCATCCCCAGCCCGTTCCTCCCCACGGCGACCACGTGGACCGCGCCCGACTTCAGCGTCTATCACTCCACAACCACGCCGCCCCGGGCGGCCGGGTCGGTGACCCGCGGCCTGTACATGACCGACCTCAACTTCAACCTGCCGAACCCGAGGACCACCTACGGCCTCTCCAAGGATGCCGGCTCCAGCTTCACCTCGGCGTTCAACGCCGTCCCCAACACGGCCGACGGGCTGGGGATGCTCTTCCGCCAGCTCTACTGCGACGGTTCGCTGGGCGGCGATCCCACCGTCTGCGACACCACCTGCAACTGGACGCCGTGCGTGCGGCGCGCCGACCTGGGCTCGTTCCAGTACGGCTCCTTCGGTCAGATCACCGTCACCGGCGGCAGCTTGCCTGAGTCGGTCTGCACCAGGGTGACGGCGACGCTCCGGACCACCAACATCATCAGCAGCATCTCCACGGAGCGCTCCATCAACGTGCCGCTCTGCGGCGTGGTGGTCACGCCGCCCTAGCCAGGCCCATCCGACCCCGCCCGGCCCGCGCCCGGCTCCCCTCCGCGGGGGCCGGGCGTTTCACCTTCGGGCCGGCCACAACACCATCAGGCGACGATGGGCGGCCCGGTCTCGAGTGTCTCGACCTGTTCCTTGTCGAGGCGACTCAACCTGTACTCGGGACACCCACCAGTACCCATATTGAGCGGGTAGGACGTCCACCCGCAGGTCACGTCCTATGCTGAACCAGCAGAGCCGAGTCACCGGGGTCCCTCCCCCCGGCCCCTGCGCGCTACCGCTGCACCAGCCCCAGCCCCTTCATCTCCTTCGGCTGCGGCAGCCCCATCACCTGCAGCGCGGTCGGCGCCACGTCGGCCAGCACGCCCTTCGACCGCAGCCTGGCGCCGCGGTAGTCGGGGTCGGCGAGGATGAACGGCACCGGGTTGAGGGTGTGGGCGGTGTGCGGCTGGCCGGTCACCGGGTCGGTCATCAGCTCGCAGTTGCCGTGGTCGGCGGTGATCATCATCGCCATCCCCTGCTGCCGCGCCGCCTGCCAGAGCCGCCCGATGCACTCGTCGACCACCCGCACCGCCTTGACGGCCGCCTCCATGATGCCGGTGTGGCCGACCATGTCCGGGTTGGCGTAGTTGACCAGCGCGAAGCC
>JANMRY010000015.1:0-91611 GCA_031388695.1 Anaeromyxobacter sp.
GCGAGCACGAAGCGGAAGACGTCTGTGCAGAGCTTGGAGGGGCGCAGGAAGAAGCGGCGCTCCGAGCAGCGGTTGGAGACGAGGTAGGTGGTGCCGGGCAGAACCTGGCGCGGGGCGGTCATGCAGCACGGCAAGGGCAGGATCCGTGCCCGCGCCGATCCCGCGTCATCCTTCGGGTTTCCTCAGAGCGACCCGTCCGAACCGCGGACCCCCGTCCGTTCCCCGGACCTCTCGGTCGGGGTCGACGGCTCCTGCTGCGAGAGGCAGTGGAGGGTCCCGAGCCCCCAGACCAGGTCGACGGCGTGGATCCCGACCACCGGTCGGTCGCGGAAGAGCTCGCCGAGGATGCCGAGCGCCACCCGGTCGTTCGGATCGTTGAAGGTCGGCACCAGCACCGCCCCGGTGGCGATGTAGAAGTTGGCGTAGCTGGCCGGCAGCCGCTGGCCGTCGAGCGTGAGCGGCGCCGGCATGGGCAGCGCCACCACCTCCGGCCGCGATCCGTCCTGCAGCCTCGCCCCCTCGAGCCGTTCGCGGTTCTCCTCGAGCAGGGCGTGGTTCGCATCGCCGCCGTCCGGCTCGCGGCAGAGCACGATGGTGCGGGCGTCGACGAAGCGGCAGAGGTCGTCGACGTGGCCGTGGGTGTCGTCTCCCGCGATCCCCCGCCCCAGCCAGATGGTGTTGGGTGCGCCCAGCAGGTCTCCAAAGAGCCGCTGGTAGTCGGCCCGCGTGAAGCCGGGGTTGCGCACCTGCACCGCCGGGTCGAGCAGGCACTCCTCGGTGGTGAGGATGCTCCCGGCGCCGTTGACGTCGATGGCGCCCCCCTCGAGCACCACCTCCCGCCCCCCGTGGACCATGGGGAGCAGCGGAACGCCCAGCGCCCTGGCGGCGCGCGACGGGGTGCGGGCGTCCTTCTTCCAGTCGTCATACTTGGCCCAGGCGTTGAACTTGAAGCCGGCGATGGCGCGGGCTGGCTGCCGCCCGCCGCGAGCCAGCCAGATGGGGCCGGCGTCGCGGCACCAGATCCGGTCGGTCGGAAAGCGGTGGAACTCCACCGCCTCGAGCGGCGCCCCGACGCGGGCCAGCAGCGCCCGCACCTTGCGCTCGGCGGCGGCGTCCTCGACCAGCAGCCGGACCAGCTCGCCGCGGGCGATGACCCTGACGATCTCGGCGTAGACCCAGGGGATGGGCGCGAACTTGCCGGGCCAGTCCCGGACGTTGTGCGGCCAGGCCAGCCAGGTGGCCTGGTGGCGCGCCCACTCCGCCGGCATGGCGAAGCCCTGCGAGGCCGGGGTCTTCGGGGCCATGGCGCCTCAGTCGCGGAAGCGGCGGGTGATGTCGCCGTAGGCGTCGACGCGCCGGTCCCGCAGGAAGGGCCAGTGGGTGCGGGTCTCGTCGATCTTGCCGAGGTCGACGGTCGCCACCAGGATCTCCTCCCGGTCGGTGGAGGCCTCGGCCACCACCACGCCGGAGGGATCGCAGACGAACGAGGTGCCCCAGAACTCCAGGCCGGCCTCGCCGGGCCGATCGCGCTCGTGGCCCACCCGGTTGACCGCCGCCACGTAGCAGCCGTTGGCGATGGCGTGGGCCCGCTGCGCCGTCTTCCAGGCGTCGCGCTGGGCGGCGCCGTACTGGGCCTTCTCGGCCGGGTGCCAGCCGATGGCGGTCGGGTAGAAGAGCACCGCGGCCCCGGCCAGCGCGGTGAGCCGCGCCGCCTCCGGGTACCACTGGTCCCAGCAGATCAGGGTCCCGATGCGGCCGTGGCGGGTGTCGATGGCCTTGAAGCCGAGGTCACCCGGGGTGAAGTAGAACTTCTCGTAGAAGGCCGGGTCGTCGGGGATGTGCATCTTGCGGTAGAGCCCGGCCACGCTGCCGTCGGCGTCGAGGATGACGGCGCTGTTGTGGTAGAGCCCCGGCGCCCGCTTCTCGAAGATGGGGATCACCACCGCCACGCCGTGCCGCCTGGCCACCGGCGCCAATGCCTGCACCGAGGGGCCGTCGACCGCCTCGGCCAGCGCGAAGTGGGCGTGGGTCTCGGTCTGGCAGAAGTAGGGGGTGCGGAACAGCTCCGGCAGGCAGATGACCTGCGCGCCGCGCCCGGCCGCCTCGGCCACCTTGGCCGCGGCCCGGCTGGTGTTCTCGGCCGGGTCCGCCGACATGGCCATCTGGACCAGGCCGACCTGGAAGCGCTGCTCGCTCATTTCGCCCTCATACCAGATCGAACCGCTCGGCGTGGAGGTCGGAGAGCGGCACGCCGAGCCGCGCCAGCGCCTCCTCGGCCACGTCCATCATCGGCCCCGGCCCGCAGACGAAGTAGGCGTGGCGGCCGCCGTGCGGCAGCCAGCGATCGAGCATGGCCTGGGTGAGGTAGCCCTGCTCGCCGCGCCAGCCCGCGGGCGGCCGCTCCAGCACGTGGACCACCCGCAGGTCGAGCCGGGTGGAGAGGGCGGCCAGCGCCTCTCGGAAGATGGTCCGCTCCAGTACGGCGCTGCCGTAGAGCAGCAGGTGGGGCCGGCGGTCGCCGCGGTCGGCCAGGGTGCGCAGCATCGACATGCAGGGGACGATGCCGCTGCCCCCGGCGATGAAGACGTAGCCGTCGGCGTCGGGGAGGGCGTCGACCGACATGGTGCCGAAGGGGCCGTCGAGGAAGGCCGGCTGGCCCGGCTGCAGCGCCAGCAGGCCCCGCGTGAAGTCGCCGACCGCCTTCACGGTCAGCTCGACCCGCGGCGCCGCCAGCGCCGAGGAGGCGATCGAGAAGGGGTGCTCGCGGGCCGCGAAGGGGGAGGCGCCGACGGTGAGCCAGGCGAACTGGCCGCAGCGGAAGCGGAAGCCCTCGTGCCCGACCGGCTCCAGCACCAGGGTGACCGCCTCGCCGGCCTCGCGCCGCACCTCGCTCACCTTCCAGGGGCGGCGGCGCAGCGTCAGCGGCTTGAAGACCCGGACCCGGAGCAGCAGCCCGACCCAGCCGAGCGTCCAGGCCAGCCAGAGCCACCGCACCACCGGCCTGGAGAGGAGCCGGCCGGCCAGCAGCGCGTGCCAGATGCCGAGCAGCACCGCGGCGGCGGCGAGCGGGCCGTGGCCCCAGCGCCAGGCCTCGTAGGGGAGCTTTAGCCGGTGCCGCAGCCAGGAGGTGACGCCCAGCGCCAGCAGCGCCCAGGTGGCCCAGATGCCCGAGGCGATCTCCCAGGGGGCGGCGCCGGGGATGAGCCAGCCGAGCGCCATGCCGAGCGAGGACCAGAGCAGCACCACCGGGTGGAGCAGCGCCATGACCACCACGGCGATGGTGATGTGGCGGTGGAAGGCGTAGACGAGATCGGTGCCGAAGGGCGGCGCCACCCACTCGAAGCGGGCGGTGAGCAGGAACTGCATCGCCATCAGCGAGATGGTGAGGAAACCGAGCGCCGAGCCGAACTCGTCGGCGAGGCCGCCGCCGCGCGGGGCCGGCGCCGCCAGCAAGAGCAGGAGCGGCCAGAGCGCCAGCAGCACGTAGAGCCCCAGCCAGAGCCCGGCCCGCGTCAGGTCGCGAAGGGTCGGCATGGCGGGTGGCTAGGAGGCCCGCGCCAGCGCGAAGAGGAGCGCGGCGAGCAGGAGGGCGCCGCCGGTGGCGAGGGCCGAGTGGAGGGCGAGTCGCTGGCGCATCGGCCGCGGAGTCTACGCCAGACCGCGGGCGCCGGGGCGGCCGCTTCGGTCTCTCCCCCGCCGCCCCGCGGGCCCCGATGTCGCGGACCGACGCCAGGCGAGTCCGGCAGGCCATGACGGCAGGCCATGACGGGAGGCCATGACGGGAGGCCATCAGCGGCGGGGGCCGCCAATCATCTTGACGAGTCATCTTGACGGATTGCGCAGCGCTGTTCGGAGGCTGCTTCGGAGACAAGCTGCCGTCAACAGGGGCGCCGGCCCGATGGCCCGAGAAATGCTCTGGGTCACCCCTGAAGGGCAACAAGGCCACCACCGCTACCCCCACGATCCCACCCGACCTGCCCCAGGAGCACCGTGCCCCAGCCTCAGCCGCTCACGCTTCTCGAAGCCGCCTACCTGGTCCGCTCGGTCGCCACCCGACGCGAACGCCATTTCGCCGCCATCGTGGCTGACTCCAAGGGCCCGACGTCCCAGCCTCGCCCGCCCGTGGGCGAGCTCCCCCAGCCGCCGCTCGTCGCGGAGGGGGACCACGCCTTCGAGGATGCAGTCGACCACGCCTTCGATCGGCTGGAGCGCGGCCTCGGCTGAGGTGTCCAGGTCGAGGACCCGCCAGGGTGCGGCCGGCGCAGCTCAGTTCAGGATGGTCAGGCCGCGCTTCTTCGGAGCGGGCGGGCGCTTCGGCGCCGGCAGCTTCTGCCGGGCCCGGGTCTCGTCCCGCCCCACCACCCGGCCGACCAGGTCGTAGTCGCTGGCGTCGGTGATCTCGAGCTGGACGATCTCGCCCGGGTAGGCGACCCCGTCGTTGACGTAGGTGAGGCCGTCGATCTCCGGTGCCTGCTGGGCGTGGCGGCCGGCCAGCAGGTGCTCGGTCTCCTCGGCGCGCCCCTCCACCAGCACCTCGAGGGTGCGCCCCACCAGCGCCCGCTGGTGGTCGCGGGAGATGTCGCGCTGCAGCTCCATCACCCGCTCGAAGCGGCGCCGCTTCACCGCGGCCGAGAGCTGGCTGCCCATGGTGGCGGCAGGCGTCCCCTCCTCGGGCGAGTACTCGAAGACCCCGAGCCGCTCGAAGCGCTCGGCCTCGACGAACTGCAGCAGGTCCTTGAAGTCGGCCTCGGTCTCGCCGGGCAGGCCGACGATGAGCGAGGTGCGCAGCGCCAGGCCGGGGATCTCGCCGCGCAGCCGGGCCAGCAGGTCGCGCAGGAAGGCCGAGTCGCGCCCGCGCTTCATGGAGCGGAGCAGCCGGTCGCTGGAGTGCTGCAGCGGCATGTCGAGGTACTTCACGATCTTGGGCTGGCGGGCGATCACCTGCATCAGCTTCACGGGGAAGTCGCGCGGGTAGGCGTAGTGGAGCCGCAGCCAGCGGATGCCGTCGACGGCGCAGAGCTCGGGCAGCAGGTCGACGAGCCGGACCTTGCCGGGCAGGTCCTGGCCGTAGGCGGTCAGGTCCTGCGCCACCAGGCAGAGCTCCACGGTCCCTTGCGAAGCGAGCTGCTCGGCCTCGGCCACCAGGTCGTCGACGGTGCGCGAGCGCTGCCCGCCGCGCAGCTTCGGGATGATGCAGAAGGCGCAGGCGTTGTCGCAGCCCTCGGAGATCTTCAGGTAGGCGGTCTGCGCCGCCATCGAGTTGATGCGCGGGCTCTTCGCCGAGTGGACGAAGTCGGGGTCGGGGACCACCAGCCGGGCCGCCTGCGCGTCGGCCACCACCTCGGCGATCTCCTGGTAGGCGCCGGTCCCGAGGAAGTGGTCGACCTCGGGCAGCTCGCGCGCCAGCTCCTCGGGGTGGCGCTGCACCAGGCAGCCGGTCACCACCAGCTTCTTGCAGCGGCCGGTCCGCTTCTGCTCGGCCAGCTCGCAGATGGCCTCGATCGACTCGACCTTGGCGCTCTCGATGAAGCCGCAGGTGTTGACGACGATGATCTCGGCGCGGGCCGGATCCTGCTCGAGCCGGTAGCCGGCCTCGGTGAGGGTGCCGAGCATGACCTCGGAGTCGACCCGGTTCTTCGGGCAGCCGAGGGTGTGCAGGTAGACGCGGGTGGACATCGCGGCCCGATCTAGCAGGGGGGCGGGGCCGGGGCAAACCGAACGGCCCCGCGCCCCCCTTACGGCCCGAGCAGCCCGTCGAGCGTCCGCATGTGGCTGGCGACGAACCCGGCCACGGCGTGGCGCAGCACCGGCGACTCCTCCACCTGCGCCAGCACCGCGCGCAGCGCGCTGGCCGACTCGGCGCGGCGGGCCTCCTCGGGGTGGTGGCGGCAGTCGTAGGCGAGCCGGAGCGCCTGCAGCACCGCCTCGCGCGGCTCGGCGTGGCGCTGCCGGTGGGCGAAGCAGGCCAGCGCCGCCACCTCGAGCCGGGTCGAGGGTTCGAGGTCGGCCGTGAAGCTGGCCAGGCTCTCCTCCCGGTCGATCAGGTGGCCTTCCCGCACCAGCCGGCTGAAGGCCGTCCTGGCCAGTTCGTCGCCCGCCTTGGCGGCTCGCAGCCGCTGGATCGAGGCCTCGAAGGCCGACTCCACCGCAAGGGGTGACGAGGGCGGCCGGCCGGTCGGGCGGCGCATCAGCGCCTTGGCGCCGAGCCAGGCCTGGCGCTGCTCGGCCTGCGACAGCCCCCGCACCAGCTCGGCGGCCCAACCCTGCAGCCGGTCCTCGACCTGCCTCCACTTCAGCTCGTTCGGAGTCACGGTGCCCCCTCTCTGCGGCCGACAGGGTCGCGTCGAGAGGGAAGCTACTTGGTGCCAATGACGAGATTAAGGCCTAAAGAGTAGATAGACTGTCTCATGGCTGAAACAACCATAGACTTGAATGAACTGGCGATCTTCGGCGCCGTGGCCACCCGGCGCAGCTTCACCGGCGGGGCCCGCGCCCTGCGGGTCCCCAAGGCGACCGTGAGCCGGAAGATTCGCGCCCTGGAGGCCCGCTTCGACGTCCGGCTGCTGCAGCGCACCACCCGCAAGGTGACGCTGACCGAGGCGGGGGAGGCGCTGCTGGCCCGCTGGCGGCTCATCGAGGAGCAGCTGGCCGACGCCGACGCCGCGGTCGGCCGGCTGCGCGGGACGCCGCGCGGGCTGCTGCGGGTGGCCGCCTCCCCGACGCTGCTCACCGAGTGGATCGCGCCGCTGGCGGCCCAGTTCCTCGCTCGTCATCCCGAGGTCCGGATCGAGCTGGTCTCGAGCGGCGAGCCGATGCGGCTGGTGGGGCGCGGCGCCGACCTGGCCGTCACCCACGCCCCACAGGCCGACTCCTCGCAGGTGACCCGGCTGCTGGCGGCGCTCCCGACCGGCCTCTACGCCTCTCGCGCCTACCTGGCCCGGCGCGGCACGCCCGCCACGCCCGAGGCGCTGGCCGACCAGTCCAGCCTCTACCTGTCGGTCGACCCGCTGGCGCCGCGCGAGTGGCGGCTGCGGCGCGGCAGGCGCGAGGTGGCGGTGCCGGTCACGCCGCGGCTCCAGGCCAACGACCTGCGCCCGCTGGTGGTGGCGCTCCAGTCGGGGGCGGGGCTGCTGAGCGCCCCGCGCGTGGCGGTGGCCGCGGCGCTGGCGTCGGGCGAGGTGGTGCCGGTGCTCCCGGACTGGTCGCCGCCACCGCTCGACCTGCGGGTGGTCTTCCCGAGTCGCAGCGGCCTGCCCCCGCGGGTCCGGCTCTTCATCGACCTGCTGGCCGAGCGGGCCGCGGCGGTGGCGGCCCGCGCCGAGACGACGCCGGCCTGAGCGCGCCGGCCGTCCGGTCTGCACCCTACTCCCTGAAGTTCTGGAACAGCAGCGGGATGCCGAGCCCGCCGGTGCGGATCGCCTGCATGCAGGCCTGCAGGTCGTCGCGCTTCTTGCCGGTGACCCGCACCGCCTCGCCCTGGATGGCCGCCTGCACCTTGAGGCCGCTCGCCTTGAGCAGGGCGACGATCTTCTTGGCGTCCTCGCTCTTCAGGCCGCGCCGCAGCTTGATCACCTGGCGGACGTGGCCGCCGGCGGCCGGCTCGAGCGCCTGCGGGTCGAGCCCCTCCTGAGGCACGCCGCGCTTGGCCAGCTTCTCGCGCAGCACCGAGACCGCCGCCTCGGCCCGCCCCTCCGAGTTGGCGCGGACCACGAAGTCGAGCGCCTTGTCGCGCTCGATGGCCGTCGAGGTCCCCTTGAAGTCGAAGCGCTGCGCCAGCTCCTTGCAGGCCTGGTTCCAGGCGTTCTCGACCTCCATCATGTCCAGCTCGCTCACCACGTCGAAGCTCGGCATCGCGCCCTCCGCTCGCTCCAGCTGTTCGTGATCCCTACCGCACCACCACCACCGGCTCCACCAGCGGGCGCCGCCCGGTGGCACGCCGGAACCAGCGCCGCAGCGCCACCCGCACCGCCTCGGCCCGGGCCTCGCGCCAGCGCGCCTCGCCGAGAGCCCGCCCCTCGCCCGGCAGCTCGGCCAGCGCCCGCCGCAGCTCGCCGCGGAGCTCGGCCTCGTGGCCTTCGAAGCCGGCCACGCCGCGGGCCAGGAACTCGGGCTCGCCGACCAGGGCGCCGCTCTCGCCGTCGACCTGCACCACCGCCACCAGCAGGCCGAGCTCGGCGAGCCGCCGCCGGTCCTCCACCACCTGGTCCGGGATCTCCACGGCGCCGCCCTCGTCGCGGCTGAGGGCGACACGGCCGCTGCGGACCCGGTCGGGCAGGATCCGGGCCCCGCCGTCGGAGAGCTCCAGCACCTGGCCGTCGGTGAGCAGGTGGCAGCGCGCCGGCGCCACGCCCTCGGCGGCGGCGGTGGCGGCGTGGCGGGCCAGCTGCCGGTACTCCCCGTGGATGGGCATGAAGCGCTCGGGGCGGGTCAGCTGCAGCAGCCGGCGCTGCTCGTCCTGCTGGGCGTGGCCGGTGGCGTGGAGCGGCGGGTGGCCGTCCCAGCGCACCAGCGCGCCGCGGGCGCAGAGCTCGTTGACCAGCCGGCCGACCGCCAGCTCGTTGCCCGGGATCTGGCGGGAGGAGAGGACCACGGTGTCGCCGGCGTGGACCTTGAGGTCGGGGTGCTCGCCGCGGGCCAGCCGGCCGAGCGCCGCCCGGGCCTCGCCCTGCGAGCCGGTGGTGAGCACCGCCAGCTCGCGGGGCGGCAGCCGGCGGGCCTCGTCGGCGTTGACCGGCATCCAGCCCGGCTCGGTGAGCTGGCCGAGCGAACGGGCGATGTCGAAGTTCTGCACCATGCCGCGCCCCAGCAGCGCCAGCCGCCGCCCGCTGCCGGCCGCCGCCTCCACCACCTGCTGCAGCCGGTGGGCGTTGGAGGAGAAGGTGGCGACGAAGACGCGCCCCTTCGCCTCGGCCATGACGTCCTGCAGCCCGGGGCCGACCGCCGACTCGGAGCGCGACCAGCCGGGCCGCTCGGCGTTGGTCGAGTCGGAGAGCAGCAGCCGCACCCCGGCCTTGCCGAGCGCGGCGAGCCGGTCGAGGTCCATGCCCGGCCCGCGCACCGGGTGCTCGTCGATCTTGAAGTCGCCGCTGTGCAGGACCACCCCCTGCGGCGTGGTCAGCGCCAGGGCGCAGGCGTCGGGGATCGAGTGGGTGACGGCGATGAACTCGGCGCTGAGCGGGGCGCCCTCGCCGGCCGAGACCACGTCGCCGGGGGCGACCTCGCGCAGGTCGGCCTTCACTCCCGCCTCGGCGAGCCGTCCCTCCACCATCGCCAGCGTGAAGCGGGTGCCATGGACCGGCACCGGGAGGTGGCGCAGCAGGAAGGGGAGGGCGCCGACGTGGTCCTCGTGGCCGTGGGTGAGGAACACGGCGGCGACCTGCTCGCGCCGCTCGAGGAGCCAGGAGAGGTCCGGGACCAGCACGTCGACGCCGAAGGGCTCGTCGGTGAAGAGCACGCCGCAGTCGATGACGGCGATGCGACCGGCCGCCTCGACGGCGAGGCAGTTCATGCCGACCTCGCCGAGGCCGCCGAGCGGGACGATATGGACTGGGGCCGCCACGGCGCGCACCTTAACCCGGGAGCCGGCGGGCCGCCCCGTGCGGACCCGGCGGGCTGCGCTGGCCTCGCCACCCGACTAGATCACCGGGCAAGGCGCCCCCTTCCGGGGAGGTCGTCTGAAGGAGGTCACCATGAAGATCGGGGTCCTGGGGTCTGGCGTGGTCGGGCAGGTCCTTGCCGACGGGCTTCTGAAGCACGGGCACGAGGTGATGCGCGGCTCCCGCGACCCGGCCAAGCTGCATGGCTGGCGCGCCGGCGCCGGCCCTCGCGCCCAGGCCGGCTCCTTCGGCGATGCCGCGGCCTTCGGCCCGGTGGTGGTCCTGGCGGTGAAGGGGACGGCGGCGCTGGCCGTGGTCGAGGCCTGCGGCGCTGCCCTGGCCGGGAAGGTGGTGCTCGACACCACCAACCCCATCGCCGAGGCGCCTCCGGTGAACGGCGTCCTGCAGTTCTTCACCGGTCCGGGCGACTCGCTCCTCGAGCGGCTCCAGGCGCGCCTCCCGGCGGCCCGCTTCGTCAAGGCCTTCTCCTGCGTAGGCAGCGCGCTGATGGTCGACCCGAAGCTGCCCGGCGGCCCGCCCACCATGTTCATCTGCGGCAACGACGAGTCCGCCAGGCGCCAGGCGGCCGCGCTGGTGGAGCAGCTGGGCTGGGAGATCGAAGACCTCGGCGCCGCCGAGGCGGCCCGGGCGATCGAGCCGCTCTGCATGCTCTGGTGCATCCCTGGCTTCCGCCAGAACCGCTGGGGCCACGCCTTCAAGCTGCTCCGCGCGCAGTAGTCCCGAGGGGCGCCTCCGGCCTCCCGCCGCTGCCTGCCGGCCGTGCCGCGGCCGGGGGGTCCGCGCGCCGGACCTCCCGGTCGGGTGAGCCGTCGGGTGAGCCGCGGTCGGGTGAGCCGTCGGGCGAGCCCTTGCGCTATGGTCCCCCACCCCGATGTCCGACCTGCTCGACGGCCTCAACGAACCGCAGCGCGAGGCGGTGCTCCACGGCGCCGGGCCGCTGCTGGTGCTGGCCGGCGCCGGCTCGGGCAAGACCCGGGTCATCGTCAGCCGCATCGCCCGGCTGGTGACCGAGGAGCGCGTGCTCCCCTGGCACATCCTCGCCGTCACCTTCACCAACAAGGCGGCCGGCGAGATGAAGGCGCGCCTCGCCAACCTGCTCGGCCTGGCGGCGCAGGAGCTCTGGGTCCAGACATTCCACGCCTTCGTGGCCCGCTTCCTGCGGCGCGAGGCGGCCCGGGCCGGGCTGCCTCCCAGCTTCGCCATCTACGACACCGACGACCAGCTCCGGCTCATGAAGCGGCTCTTCGCCGAGGCCCGCCTCGACGAGGACGACCAGCTCACCCCGCGCAAGATCCTCTGGCGCATCGACGCCTGGAAGAACGAGGCCACCACGCCGGCCCAGGTGAAGGTGGCGCACCACGACCTGTCGGGCGCGGCGGCGCGCGACCTCTACCAGAAGTACGAGGCGGCGCTGGCCCGGGCCGGCGCCGTCGACTTCGGCGACCTGCTGGTGAGGCCGCTGCGCATGCTGGAGGAGGACGAGGCGCTGCGGGCCCGCTGGTCCGGCCGCTTCCGCCACGTGCTGGTCGACGAGTTCCAGGACACCAACCCGGTGCAGTACCGGCTGCTCCGCCACCTGATCGGCCCAGGCCAGAACATCTGCGTGGTCGGCGACGACGACCAGGCCATCTACCGCTGGCGCGGCGCCGACGTGCGCAACATCCTCGGCTTCGACGGCGACTTCTCCGGCTGCAGGGTGGTCAAGCTGGAGCGCAACTACCGCTCCACCCGCAACATCCTCGAGGCCGCCCACGCCGTCATCGAGAAGGCGCGGGTGCGCCGCGCCAAGAAGCTCTGGACCGAGGAGGGGCCGGGCGACCCCCTGGCCCTGCTGGTCGGACAGGACGAGCACGACGAGGCCGAGCGGATCACCCGGGCGGTGGCCGCCGAGCGCGCCCGCGGCACCCGCGGCGACCAGATCGCCGTGCTCTACCGGCTCAACGCCCAGTCGCGGGCCATCGAGGCCCAGCTGCGGGCCGCCCGCATCCCCTACGTGATCGTGCGCGGCACCAGCTTCTACGACCGCGCCGAGGTCAAGGACGCCGCCGCCTACCTGCGGCTGGCGCTCTCGCCGCGCAGCGACCTCGACCTGGAGCGGATCGTCAACCGGCCGCCGCGCGGTATCGGCGAGAAGACGGTGGAGCGGCTGCGGGCCCACGCCGCCGGGCTGGGCAGCTCGCTCTTCGAGGCGCTGGCCGACGCCGCCCGCATCGAGGGGGTCAAGCCGCAGGCGCGCCGCGCCCTGGCCGAGCTGCACGACGCCATCGCCGCGCTCACCGCCACGGTCGGCGAGCAGGACGCCGGCGACGCCGTCGAGGCGACGCTGCAGCGCTCCGGCCTGCTGGGCCGGCTCGAGGCGGAGCGGACCGACGAGGCCGAGGAGCGGCGCGAGAACCTGGTGGAGCTGGTGGCGGCGGCGCGCGAGTTCGACGAGCAGCTGGCCGAGCAGCAACCGTCGAGCGATCCCGACGAGCCGGTCCCGCCGCCGCCGCTGGCCCGCTTCCTCGAGCAGATCGCCCTGCTCGGCGAGGCCGACGCCGAGACGCCGGAGGGGCGGGTGGCGCTGATGACGCTCCACGCCGCCAAGGGGCTGGAGTTCGACGCGGTCCTCCTCTGCGGGATGGAGGACGGGACGCTCCCCCACGAGCGCCCCTGGGACGAGTCGAGCGGCGCCGAGCGCCAGGCGGCCGAGGACGAGGAGCGGCGGCTCTGCTACGTCGGCATGACCCGGGCCCGCAAGCGGCTCACCCTCTCGCTGGCGCGGCGCCGCATGACCTACGGCGAGGGCGGCGCCATCTACCGCAGCATGGAGCCTTCGCGCTTCCTCGCCGACCTGCCCCCGGCGCTCTTCGGGCTGGCCACGGCGCCGGCGGCGCCGGTGGCGGCGCGCGGCCCGCTGATCCGGCGCCACCCCGGGGCGCTGCCCGGCGAGCCCTTCATCGAGGTGGAGGAGGAGCCGGCGCCGCGGGAGCCGCCCCGCCCGCGGGCCCGGCCGGCCGGCGAGGGGCCGACCGTCGACTACAGCTTCGACCAGCGCCCCGAGGCCGGCGGCAAGCCCTTCACGCGCGGTGACACCGTGGCCCACGAGGTGCTCGGCGAGGGGAAGGTGCTGGCCTGCGACGCCGGTGGCCGCGACGCCAAGGTGACGGTCCACTTCTGGGAGGCGGGGGAGAAGCGGGTGCTGGCCCGCTTCCTGCGCCTCGCCGGCGACTAGCGCGCGCCGCCGCGGCCCCGGCCCGTCTCCGGCCCCGGGCCGGAGCAAACGTTGGCTCCAAGGCGTCACGCTCATCCGTTCGTTGAGACCCCAAGTGGCAGGTGGCCCGACGGGTCTGAACGGATGATGACCCCGCGCCGCGTGTTAGGGCCCTATCATGCGCCGCTTCACGCCCTTCGCCACGCTGCTCCTCGGCGTCGTCCTGGCCGCGTGCGGCCGGCAGCGTCCTTACGACAACGCCGTCTCGGCCGGCAACCGGCTGGCCAACGCCTGCACCGGCTGCCACGGCGATCCGGCCCGCGCCGAGGCCGACCCGCTCGTCAACGCCGCCCCGCCGCTCGGCACCTCCGGCTCGGCGACGTCGCCCGGGGTCGGCGCCCACCTCGCCCACCTGCACGGCGGTGCGCTGCGCGGACCGGTGGGCTGCAAGGAGTGCCACCTGGTGCCGACCACCCGCCTGCACGCCAACGGCCAGGTCGAGGTGGTCTTCGCCGACGCCGACTTCGCGGTCCGGGGGGGCGCCACGCCGCGCTTCGACCCGGCCACCGCCTCCTGCAGCACCACCTACTGCCACGGCTCGACCCTCAACGCCGGTGGCAGCATCCAGAATCCGAGCTGGACCGGCGGTGCCGGCCAGGCGGCCTGCGGCACCTGCCACGGCGCCCCTCCGCCCAGCCACGCCGCCGGCAGCACCAGCTGCGCCAGCTGCCACCCCGGCACCGTCAGGCCGGACGGGAGCATCGACGTGGCCGGCGGCTCCCACATCAACGGCGCCGTCGAGGCGAGCGGCGGCGGCGGCCATCCGGCCGGGTGGGCCGACCCGGCCCAGCACGGCCGCGCCGCCAACGCCCAGGGGCTGAACGGCTGCAAGACCTGCCACGGCGCCAACCTCGACGGCGGCAGCTCCGGCGTCTCCTGCGCCAGCTGCCACGGCGCCGCCTGGCAGTCGAACTGCACCTGGTGCCACGGCACCAAGACCGCCGGTTGGACCAGCGCCCAGCTCAGGCTGGCCGCACCGCCGCGCGGGACCCAGGGCGAGACCGCCACCACCACGGTCGCCGTCGGGGCCCACGCCCGGCACCTCGCGGGCGGCACCATCGGCCCGGCGCTCGCCTGCGTCGAGTGTCACGCGGTGCCGGCCGATCTCGGCCACCTCGACGGCACGGCGCAGGTCACCTTCGGCGCCGGCGCCAGGCGCGGCGGCGCCAACCCGGCCTGGAATGGCGTCGGCTGCTCCGCCACCTACTGCCACGGCGGGACGCTGGCCGGTGGCGCCTCCAACACGGCGCCGAGCTGGATCGGCGGCGCCTCCCAGGTCGCCTGCGGCACCTGCCACGGGACGCCCCCCTCGACCGGCAAGCACGGCGACCACGCCGGTGAGGCGAGCTGCAGCGACTGCCACCCCGGCTACAGCGCGACCAGCGTCAACCTGGCCACGCACCTCGACGGGGAGCGGCAGGTCGGCAACAGGGTGACGGCCTGGAACCCGGCCACCCGAACCTGCACCGGCTGCCACGGCACCGACCGCTGGTGACCCGGGCCCCGCCGCCGGCCATCGCCGGCCGGGCGGCGGTCGTGGCAAGGTGGCGCGCCGTGACCGAAGACGTCCACGCCATCGCCGAGCTCGACGCGGCGCCTTTCGGCCCGCTCGCCTTCGGCCCGCCTCGAGAGGTGATCGAGGCGGCCACCCTGGCCGGGGTGCGGCCGGCGCTGCGGGCCGTCGAGGCCGCGGCCCGTGCCGGGCGCTGGGCGGTCGGCTACGTCGGCGCCGAGGCGGCGCCGGCCTTCGACCCGGCGCTCACCGTCCGTGAGCCTGGGCCCGGCCCGCTGCTCTGGTTCGGGCTCCACGACCGGCCGCTCGGCACGCCGCTGCCCGGGCCGCCGTGGCCGGGGCCGCCGTGGCCTGGCAGGTCCGCCGGTGGGCGGGGCGATGCGGCGCTGGGCGACGGTGAGCGTGGCGACGCCGGGCCAGGCGTGGCGCGGCTCACCGACCTGCGCCCCGAGCGCGACGCCGCCGATCACGCCGCCTCGGTGGAGCGGCTGCGGGCCGCGCTCGGGGCCGGCACCGCCTACCAGGTCAACCTCACGCTCCGGCTCCACGGCAGGCTGGAGGGCTCGCCGCTGGCGCTCTACCGGCGGCTGCGGGCGGCGCAGGGGGGCGGGCAGACCGTCTACCTGCGGACCGGCGACCGCGCGGTGGTCTCGGCCTCGCCGGAGCTCTTCCTCTGCCGCCAGGGGACCCGCCTGCTGGCCCGTCCCATGAAGGGGACGGCGCGGCGCGGCCGCTGGAGCGAGGAGGACGAGGCGGTCGCCGCGGCGCTGGCCGCCTCGGAGAAGGAGCGGGCCGAGAACGTCATGATCGCCGACCTGGTCCGCAACGACCTGGGGCGCGTGGCCGAGCCCGGCTCGGTCCGGGCCACCGCGCTCTTCGCGCCGGAGCGCTACCGGACCGTCTGGCAGCTCACCTCGACCATCGAGGCCCGGGTCGCGCCCTCGGTGACGCTCGAGGCGCTCTTCGCCGCCACCTTCCCGTGCGGCTCGGTGACCGGCGCCCCCAAGGTGAGCGCCATGCGGCTGATCGCCGCCGAGGAGCGCTCGCCGCGCGGCGTCTACTGCGGCGCGGCCGGGGTGGTGGCGCCGGGTGGCGACTGCGCCTTCAACGTCGCCATCCGCACCGCCGAGGTCTCGCTCGCGACCGGCGCGGCCTGCTACGGCTCCGGCGGCGGCATCACCTTCGCCTCGACGGCGGCCGCCGAGTGGGACGAGCTGCTGGCCAAGGCGGCGGTGCTCTCGCTCGACCCGGCCCGTCCGACCCTGCTCGAGACCATGCGGCTCGAGGGTGGGCGGGTGGCGCTGCTCGACCGCCACCTGGCTCGGCTGGCCGGCTCGGCGCGCTACCACGCCACGCCGTTCGACCTCGCGGCGCTGCGCGCCCTGGTGGAGCAGGAGCGCGGTGACGGGCGGCTGCGGCTGCTCCTCCCGCCCAGCGGCCGGCCGGCGATGGAGCGGGCGCCGCTGCCGGAGCCGCTCGAGGGGCCGGTCCGGGTGGCGCTCTCGCCCCGCCCCAGCGGCTCGCGCGACCCGGCCCGCTTCCACAAGACCGCCGACCGCGCCTTCTACGAGTCGCGCCGGGCCGAGCGGCCCGACTGCTTCGACGTCCTGCTGGTCAACGAGCACGGGGCGCCGGTCGAGTCGACCATCGCCAACCTGGCGGTGGAGCTCGACGGGGTGCGCTCCACCCCACCGCTCGACGCCGGGCTCCTCCCTGGCGTGCAGCGCGCCGAGCTGCTGGCAGGCGGCTGGCTGCGTGAACGTCCGTTGACCGTGGCCGACCTGCGCCGCGCCGAGCGGCTCTGGCTCTTCAACGCCCTGCGCGGCCCCTTCGAGGCCCGCCTGGTCGACTGAGCCGGTGGAGCGCAGGACCGCTCGGGTCGAAAGCGAATTCCTCCGGTCACATCGGGCCGGGTCGCCTGTCTGATCGGCATGATGGCCATCGACCCCTCCACCCACCAGACCCTCGGCCAGGCCGGGGCGCGTTGGGCGCTGATCCAGGAGCTGCGCCAGTCGGCAGCCCGGCACCTCGCCGTCATCGCCACCCGCACCGGCCACGCCTCGCGCCTCCACCACCGCTGCCGCGAGGTCTGGGGCGACTGGGAGCGCGAGGCGCTGGTCTCGATCCTCAACCGCGACTACGCCAACGCCGAGGTGCTGCTCGACCGGGGCGTCCACTCGCTGCGCCACGCGCTCGAGGTGGTCCAGAAGGAGCGGCTCACCGAGGAGGAGATGGTGAAGCTGATCGCGGCGGCCTGATCCCCCTGGTGACCGCGGCTACTCGGAGCGGAAGGTCTTGACCCCCACCAGCCACTCCACCAGCCAGGAGAGGAAGACCAGGCCGAGCGCCAGCACGCCGGCCTGCAGGAAGCCGAGCCCGTAGGCGCTCATCACCGTGGCCAGCCAGACCGCCGCGTAGAGCAGCCAGGGGAGCAGCAGGAACCAGAGGAACTTGGCGAGCGTCAGGTAGTAGGCGATCGAGAGCACCACCGAGATGAGCAGCGCCTGCATGAAGGTGTTGTCCGGGTTGCCGGGCGAGACCAGCCCGACCCCGAGCCAGACCACGCCAGCGGAGAGGACCAGCCGGACCACGAAGGCGGTGAGGCGTCGCGTCATGCCCCGATGATGGCATGCGCCGGGTCCTGCGAGGAGGCGTAAGATGGGGCCATGGACGCCGCGCCGCGACGCACCGCCGCTCCCCCGGTCACCGAGGCGCTGATCCGCGCCCTGCCCAAGACCGACCTGCACTGCCACCTCGACGGCTCGCTGCGGCTCACCACCATCCTCGAGCTGGCCGCGCAGCAGGGCGTGAAGCTCCCGGCCGAGACGCCCGAGGGGCTGGCCGCCGCCATCCACCAGGGCCAGGTCTGCCGCTCGCTGGAGGACTACCTGGTGGCGTTCGACGTCACCCTGGCGGTGCTGCAGACCGAGCAGGCGCTGCAGCGGGTGGCCTACGAGCTGGCGATCGACTGCGCCGCCGAGAACGTGCGCTACCTGGAGGTGCGCTACTCGCCGGTGCTCCACACCCGCGAGGGGCTGAAGCCGACCGCCATCGTCGACGCCGTGCTCGACGGCCTGCGCCGCGCCAAGCGCGAGACCGGCATCCGCTCCCACGTCATCATCTGCGGCATCCGCCACATGGACCCGGCCACCTCGGTGCGGCTGGCCGAGCTGGCGGTGGCCTACAAGGGGAAGGGCGTGGTCGGCTTCGACCTGGCCGGCGCCGAGGAGGGCAACCCGCCCCGCGCCCACCGCGAGGCGCTGCAGCTCATCCTCGACAACAACGTCAACCTGACCATCCACGCCGGCGAGGCCTTCGGGCCCGAGTCGATCGCCCAGGCCGTCCACGTCTGCGGGGCCCACCGCATCGGCCACGGGGTGCGGCTGCGCGAGAACGGCGACCTGCTCAACTACGTCAACGACCACCGCATCCCGCTGGAGATGTGCATCTCCTCCAACGTCCAGACCGGCTCGGTGACCGGCCTCAAGGCCCACCCGCTCAAGTTCTACTTCGACTTCGGGCTGCGGGTGACGGTCAGCACCGACAACCGGCTGATCACCGACACCACCTGCACGCGCGAGCTGCTGCTGGCCCACCAGGAGCTCGGGTTCACGCTCGACGACCTCTGCACCCTCACCGTGCAGGGGTTCAAGAGCGCCTTCCTCCCCTTCCGCGAGAAGGCCGACGTGCTGGCGCAGGTCAACCGGGAGATCGCCGAGGTGCGGGCCCGCTTCGCCGCACCGCCCGGGGTCACCCGGTGAGCGCCCGGGCCCGCTACCGCGCGCCCTTCGGCTGGCTCACCATCGAGGCCAGCGACCAGGGGGTCTTCGGCCTGGTCTTCGGCGAGCAGGGGAGCGCCGGCTCGGGCGTCTCGGCGCTGGCGCGCGGCCACCTCGAGGCGGCGCGGGCGGCGCTGGCCGACTACTTCGCCGGCCGGGCCCCGCAGCTCCCCGCCCTCGACCTGCGCGGCAGCCCCTTCCAGCTGCTGGTCTGGCGGGCCCTGCTGCAGATCCCCTTCGGCGAGGTGCGCACCTACGGGGAGCTGGCCGAGGCGCTCGGCCACCCGGGGGCGGCGCGGGCGGTCGGGGCGGCCAACGGCAGGAACCCGGTGGCGATCCTGGTCCCCTGCCACCGGGTGGTGGCGGCGGGGGGGCGGCTGGGCGGCTTCAGCGGCGGGCTCGAGGTGAAGCGGCGGCTGCTGGCGCACGAGGCCGGGCACGGGCCGCTGCTGCGCCCCACCGCGCCGTAGCGGCGCCTCGGCAGGAAGGTCGCACCCGGGCCAGAAGCGCCGCCCGATCCTTGCCCGGCCACGGGCGCGGCCGTAGATTCACGGTACGACTCCCGAGGAGGGGTCCTGAGCATGGCGAAGCTCCTGGCGATGATCCTGGCCGGCGGCGAAGGGCGGCGGCTCGACCCGCTCACCCGCGACCGCGCCAAGCCGGCCGTGCCCTTCGGCGGCCGCTACCGCATCATCGACTTCGTCCTCTCCAACTTCGCCAACTCCAACATCCTCAAGGTGAAGGTGCTGGTGCAGTACAAGTCGGAGTCGCTCAACACCCACGTGCAGCGCGCCTGGCGGCTCTCGGCCTTCCTCAACCAGTACGTCGAGATCGTCCCGGCCCAGATGCGCTACGGCCCCAAGTGGTTCGAGGGCTCCGCCGACGCCATCTACCAGAACCTCAACATCATCACCGACGAGGAGCCGGAGTACACCTTCGTCTTCGGGGCCGACAACATCTACCGCATGGACGTGCGGCAGATGCTCGACTTCCACACCGACAAGAAGGCCGACCTGACGGTGGCGGCCATCCCGGTGCCGCTGGCCGAGGCCAGCGACTTCGGCATCATCGAGGTCGACGGCGAGGGGCGGATGATCGGCTTCGTGGAGAAGCCCAAGAGCGACCCCAAGACCATCCCCGGGGATCCGACCCGCTGCCTGGCCTCGATGGGGAACTACCTGTTCACCACCAGGGAGCTGGTGAAGGAGATCGTCAACGACGCCAGCGACGCAGCCAGCGCCCACGACTTCGGCAAGTCGATCGTGACCGGGATGTACAAGCGCAAGAACGTCTTCGTCTACGACTTCTCGACCAACGAGGTGCCGGGGCAGACCGAGCGCGAGCGCGGCTACTGGCGCGACGTGGGGAACCTCGACGCCTACTTCCAGGCCAACATGGACCTCGTCGAGGTCGACCCCATCTTCTCGCTCTACAACGACCGCTGGCCCATCTACACGCTGCACACCAACGCCCCGCCGGCCAAGTTCGTCTTCAACAACGACTCGGAGCACCGGGTCGGCAAGGCGACCGACTCGCTCATCTCCGAGGGGTGCATCATCTCCGGCACCTCGGTCGACCACTCCATCCTCGGCACCGGCGTCCGGCTCAACAGCTACTCGACGCTGGAGGACTGCATCGTCTTCGAGCGGGTCACCATCGCCCGGCACTGCAAGATCCGGCGCGCCATCATCGACAAGCACGTCGAGATCCCGGCCGGCACCGTCATCGGCTACGACGCCGAGGCCGACAAGCGCCGCTTCCACGTCACCGAGAGCGGCATCGTGGTGATCCCCAAGGGGATGCGGGTCGAGCCGGCCTAGGACCGGGGCGCGCCCCCGGCGCGGATCACGAGCTCCAGTACCAGGTCCACTTGCAGAGCACGGTGTCGCGGGCAGGCCCCGGCGCGAACTCGGGCGGCCAGAGGCGCGCCCGGGAGCGGCCCGGCGGGCCGAGCGCCTCGTGGGTGTAGACGAGGAAGAGCGTCGAGCCGAGCCGGTACTCCCAGCGCAGCAGCAGGCTCAGGTTGAGCGCCGAGTCCTGGAAGTCGGAGCCGCTCGAGACGGCGCCGACCGGGGTGAGGCTGGAGAACCCGATCACCCCGCCGCGCTCCCCCCTGCCGGTGTAGGTGGTGCCGTGGCGCCCGTAATCGGTGAAGAGCTGGGCATAGCCCTGCACGGTGAGGCGGGTGGTCAGCACCACCAGCTGGCGCAGCGTCACCGAGAGCGTCGGGGAGCGCAGCGCGGCCAGCGTGAAGGTCCCGGCGCCGTCGTCGGAGAGGTAGCGGGCCGGCCAGGCCGAGTTCTCCCAGGAGAACTCCAGGCCGGTCTCGAGGCGCGGGTGGGGGCGCAGGGCCAGCTCGCCCCCGACCCAGCCGTAGGCGGTGGCCGGGAGCGGCCCCGCCGCCAGCACCCGGCCGGTGGCGGCCCAGGCCACGAACCAGAGGGCGCGCCCCTTGTCGGAGGCGAACCAGAGCTCGGCGTTCCAGTCCCCCGGCCGCCGCAGCGCCACGCCGGACCGCCGCAGCTCGCGGACGTCGTCGTAGTCGGCCGAGGCGTTCAGGTTCATGCCGAAGTAGTCGAAGCTGCGGAGCTGGAACTCGGCGGCCAGGAAGAGGGCGTTGCCGCGCTGCCGCCGCGTGCCGTCGGTGGTGAAGCGCCCCTCGCCGCCGAGGGCGATGCCCCACTCGTGGAAGGGACCGCCGCCGTTGGGCCGCACGTAGCGCAGCACCGCCCGCCCCTTCTGCTCGTTCTGGGTGCGCTGGTAGCCGAGGGCGTTGAGGTCGAGGCGGGGGCCCTCGTACTCGTACGCCAGGTCGAAGCGCCAGGGCTCGCCGCCCTCCAGCCCGGCGCTGACGAAGCCGCCCGCGCCGAGGTCACCGCGCCGCAGCACCGTGCCGTCGGCCAGCGTCTCCACGGGTGGGCCGCCGAGCCGCTGCGAGCCGGTCAGCTGGCCGCGCAGGTACCAGGCGTCGTCGGCCGAGTGGAGGCTCCAGCTGAGCGAGGCGGCGTTGGCCATGGCCACGTCGCAGCCGGCCGGCCGCTGGCCGTCGGGGAGGGCCGCCTCGGCCCCGGTGCAGCGCCTCTCCAGCGGCACCACGCTGGTGACGGCGCCGCCGAGCGCCACGGCCGAGACCGGCTGCCAGCGGGCGGTGGCGGCGAGCAGGTTGCGCCGCGACGGCGCCACCTCGGGGAAGGCGTCGCCGGGGGCGAGGGTGAGTGGCGTCCAGGGCGACCAGTGGGGCGCGCGGCCGGCCGGGACCGGGGCGGCGGCGCCGGCCACCACGGCGTCGAGGAGGCCGACCTGCACGCTGTCACTGACGCGGCCGGTCAGCTTGACGGCGCCGAGGATGGGGGCGTCGAGGCCGACGCGGCGGGAGTAGAAGAGCTGCTGCGGCGAGGCCTGGTTGCCGGGCCGCACCCCCTGGAAGAGGTCGAGCCCCTGCGTGAAGAAGGGGCGCTTCTCCGGGACGAAGAGCTCGAAGGTGGAGAGGTTGTGCCGGATGGTGTCGGCCTCCACCTGGCCGAAGTCGGGGTTGAGGCTGGCCTGCAGCGCCAGGCCGCGCCCGAGGCTGGCCCGCAGGTCGACCCCGAGGTCGGCCATGGGGTCGAGCCGGCGCGGGCGGGGCGCGGCGTCGCTGACCGGGCGCCAGGCCAGGCGGGCGGCGGCGTAGGGGGCGATCGAGAACTCCTGGACCGGCTGCAGGGCGGTCAGGCCGGTCAGGTCGGCCAGCCGGGCCACGATGCCGCGGTCACTCTTCTTGAGCGGGATGCTGACCGACTCCTCGTGGGTGCGGGCCACCACCCGCTTCAGGCCGATGCCCCAGGTCTGGACGCCGGCGGCCGAGAAGCGGAGGACCGAGAGCGGGATCATGAACTCGGCGGTCCAGCCGCCGGCGTCGGTGGTGACGGCGCCGTCCCAGACCGCGTCCCAGTCGCTGTTCGACTCGTCGGCGCCGAAGAGCAGGGCGTCCGACTGCACGCCGGCGGCGTTCAGCTCGAAGTAGTAGGCGGTGCGCCGGTCGCGGTTGGAGTCGAGGATCACCGCCACCAGGTCGGAGAAGGGCGCCTTGTCGCGCCGGCCGAGCGGGTGGGCGAGCGCCCCGGCCTGGGCGTCGCCGCAGCGGACGCCGACGTAGATGGCCCGGTCGTCGTAGAGCACCCGGACCTCGGTCGGCTCGCTGGCCGGCTTCCCCTCCAGGGGGAAGAGCTGCTGGAAGCCGTCGTAGGGCTCGGCGCCGGCCCAGCTCGCCTCGTCGAGCCGGCCGTCGATGGTGAGCGCCCCAGCGGCGCGCGAGGCCCGGAGCGGCTCTCCCGGCGCGGCGGCCCCGGCCAGCGCCGGGAGGAGGAGCAGGCCGACCAGGGCCAGCGCGGTGCGGTGACGGGCGATCACGGGACTCCGGGCCATCCTACGGCGGGGCGGGGTGGATGTTTCGGCGCCCGTCCGAGAGAGAGGTCGAAAGTCGGCAAACGTGACGCCCACGGTGTCCTTGGCGGGGCTATTCTGGCCCACCGCCCATGGCCGACCTCCAGAACGACTTCAGCTGGTCCAAGTCCCGCCACGACAAGTTTGGGGAGTGTCGCCGGGCCTACTTCAACACCTACTACGGCAGCTGGGGCGGCTGGTCGGCGCCGGCCAGCTCGCCGGTGCGCGAGCTCTACGTGCTGAAGAAGCTCTCCTCGCGCTGGCAGTGGGCCGGCTCGGTGGTGCACGACGCCATCAAGCAGCTGCTGACCCGGGCCCGGGCCTCGGGCGACCTCTGGCCGCTGGAGCGGCTGCAGGAGCAGACCAGGCAGAAGGCGCGCGCCCAGTTCGCCGCCTCGCGCGAGAAGAGCTACTGGCGCGAGTCGTCACGCATCGTCGGGCTCACCGAGCACGAGTACGGGGAGCCGGTCGGCGACGCCGACTGGAAGCGGCTCTACGAGACGGTCATCGACGGCTCGCTCAAGGCCTTCTTCCAGTCGGAGGTGCTCGGGGAGATCCGGCGCACGCCGCGGGAGCGCTGGCTCGGCGTCGACGAGCTCGACCACTGGTTCTTCGAGGGGACCAAGATCTGGGTGGCGGTCGACTTCGCCTACCGGGACGCCGAGGGGCGGGTCCGCCTGCTCGACTGGAAGACCGGCAAGGAGCGCGGCGTCGACCAGACCCAGGTGGCCAGCTACGCGCTCTACGCCCGGCAGAAGTGGGACGTGAAGCCGGACGGGGTGCTGGGCGAGCTGGTCTACCTGGTCCAGGACGAGGGGCGGCCGGCGGGGCGGACCGGCGTGGCGGCCGACGAGGCGACGCTGGAGGCCTGCCGGACCCTGATGCGCGGGTCGATCGCCGAGATGCGGGCGGCGCTGCTCGACCGGGAGAAGAACACGGCCCGGGTGGAGGACTTCCCGCAGACCGAGGACCGGGCCCGCTGCGCCCGCTGCGCCTTCAGGCGCCCGTGCGGGCGGCTCTGACCCCTCCTACTTCTTCTCGTCCTCGCCCGACCCGAGCAGCGCCGCCAGGCTCGGCCCCCCCGCCCCGGCGCCGAGCCGGCGCAGCGAGTCGAGGTGGTGGATGAGGAGCGCCCGGTTGTCGCCCACCGACAGGTTCTGCAGCTCGAGCGCCCCGATCCGGTCCTCCGGCGTGAAGGCCGGCTCGGCCACCCGCTCCATCGAGAGCTTCTCCGGCGCGTAGCTCATGTACTGCGCCGTGGTCTTCAGGATCGACCAGTCGTCGCCGCGCCGCAGCTCCACGGTGACCGCGCCGGTGACGGCCGGGGCCACCCAGCGGGTCAGGGCGTCGCGCAGCATGAGTGCCTCGGGGTCGTACCACTTGCCCTCGTAGAGCAGCCGACCCAGCCGCCGCCCCTGCGTGAAGTAGATGTCGAGGGTGTTCTCGTTGTGGATGGCCGAGAGCAGCCGCTCGTAGGCGAGGTGGAGCAGCGCCATGCCGGGGGCCTCGTAGATGCCTCGGCTCTTGGCGTCGATGACCCGGTTCTCGATCTGGTCGCTCATCCCCAGACCGTGGCGCCCGCCGATCCGGTTGGCCTCCAGGAAGAGCGCGTAGGGCGACGCGAACCGCTGCCCGTTGAGCTCGACCGGCAGCCCCTGCTCGAAGGTGATGACCACCTCCTCGGCCTTGACCTCCACCTCCGGCTTCCAGTGGGCCACGCCCATGATGGGCGCCACGATCTTCATCGAGGTGTCGAGCCGCTCGAGATCCTTGGCCTCGTGCGTGGCCCCCAGCACGTTGGCGTCGGTGGAGTAGGCCTTCTCGGTCCCCATCTTGTAGGGGAGCTTGCGCCGCTCCAGGTACTCGCTCATCTCCTTGCGCCCGCCGAAGGCGGTCACGAAGGCCTGGTCGAGCCAGGGCTTGTAGATCTTGAGCGCCGGGTTGACGAGGATCCCGTAGCGGTAGAACCGCTGGATGTCGTTCCCCTTGTGCGTCGAGCCGTCGCCGAAGACGTTGACGCCGTCCTCGCGCATGGCCCGCACGATGGCGGTGGTGGTGACGGCGCGCCCGAGCGGCGTGGTGTTGAAGTACTTCTTCGAGCCGCTCGAGAGGTGGAAGGCGCCGCACTGGATGGCCAGCAGCCCCTCGCGCACCATCGCCTCGCGGCAGTCGATGAGCCGGGCCGCCACCGCGCCGTGCCCCATGGCGATGGGCGGGATGTCGGCCGGGTTGGCCTCGTCGGGCTGGGCCAGGTCGGCGGTGTAGCAGTGGACCGCCATGCCCTGCTCGGACATCCAGGCGACGGCGCAGCGGGTGTCGAGGCCGCCGGAGAAGGCGATGCCGACAGGGGACCCGACGGGCGGGAGCGACTTGTAGATGCGTGACATGGTCAGGCCACGTAGCAGAAAAGCGGGCAGGGTTCCAGCGAGCCGGCGCGGACGCCCCTCGACAGGGGAGGGCGGTCGCGGGCATCTTGTGGCCTCTCCCCCCCCAGAGAGCGAGCCGACCATGCGCTACGATCCACTCCGCGAGCTGCCCCCGACCGCCGGCTGGGGCCGGGGCGACGTCCTCGTGGTCTTCGGCGAGCTCTTTGGCCGCGGTTACGCCAACGGCATCGTCGACGAGGCGCGCCAGGTCGGGATGACGCTGGTCGGCGCCACCGTGGGCCGGCGTGACGGGAGCGACGGCCCCTTGCGCCCGCTCAACGCCGAGGAGCTGGCGGCGGCCGAGGCGAACCTCGGCGGCCGGATCATCAACGTCCCGCTCGAGGCCGGCTTCGACCTCGAGGCGGTCGACGGCGCCCCCTCGCCGGTCGAGCAGCTCAAGAAGCTCAAGGGCGACGGCTGGCGCGAGCTCACCCTCGACCAGGCGGCGCTGGCCGCCTCCCGCGCCGCCGGGGCCGCCCGCTTCGAGCGGAACGCCGCCGCCTTCGCCGAGGCGCTGGCCGAACTGGTGCCGGCCGGGGCCAACCTGCTCATCGTCCACACCATGGCCGGCGGGGTTCCGCGGGCCCGGTCGCTGCTGCCGCTCATGACCCGCCTCTTCCGCGGCACCGGCGAGAAGCACCTCGCCTCCGGACCGGTCTGGGAGAGCGAGCTGGGCCGGTACTGGGCCTCGAGCTTCGAGGAGGTGACGGCGCGCACCTTCCAGCGGCTGGTGGCCGCCACAGCCCCGCTGCGCACGCCGGGCCGGCGGGTCCGCTACGTGGCCTACGGCTACCACGGCTGCGAGGTGCTGATGGGCGGCCGGCTCGCCTGGCAGAGCTACACCCCCTACCTGCAGGGCTGGGCCAAGAAGCGGCTCGAGCAGTACGCCGAGCAGGCCTGGGCCGAGGGGGTGCGCTGCACCGTCTTCAACTCGCCCGAGATCTGGACCAACTCGAGCGCGCTCTTCTCCGGCGTGGAGCTGTCGCTCTACCCGCTGCTCACCTCGATCCGCGAGGCGGGGCGCGCCGAGGGGGGCGCCGGGCCGGCCGCCGCCGAGGCGCTCTGGGCCCGCTGCCGCGCCCTGCTCAAGGAGGGCGTCACGCTCGAGGCGATGCTGGCGCGGGCCGATCGCTTCCTCACCGACCCGGTGCTGGCCCCGTTCCGCGACCTCGCGGCCTGGCCGCACCACTCGACGCGGGAGGAGATGGAGCTGATGCTGCCGGCCTCGGAGGAGGTGCTGGCCTTCAGCGCCGACGCCAAGAACACCGTGGCGGCCGAGCTCTCCCGCACCGTCTTCGGCGCCGTCGGCCGGCTCATGCTGGCCGAGGCCTGGGAGCCGGCCTCGCCGGTCCGCTGGCTCAACCACGACGTCATCGCCAGGCGGTTCGTCCGCGCCTGACCGCGGGCGCCGCGATCAGCCCAGGCACCAACAGGCCTGCGCCGCGCTGCAGATCGGGAAGGAGGGCGGGCAGCAGTAGTTCCCGCAGTTGGTCTGACCGGAGCAGTTGCCGTGGCAGGTGTTGATGGCGGTCGGGTCGCTGTCGGCGCAGTGCGGATTGGCGAGGCAGCTGAGCCCCGGCGCGCAGAGGGTGGTGTCGCACGACTCGCTGGCCCGCGCGTAGGTCTTGCAGCAGTAGTTCCCGCTCGAGGACCCGACCGGGCAGACCCCCGAGGTCGCCGCGCAGTAGTTCCCTGACGGACAGAAGTCGATGGCGTTCGGGCAGATCACCTCTCCGGGGCAGCCGACGCCGCCGGCCGGCAGGTAGCAGGCGAAGCCGCCGGCGCAGTACTTGGCCGACCTGTTCTTGAGGCAGCGGGTCCCGGCGGCGCACTGCGAGGCGACGTCCACCGGGCAAGTCTCGTCCGGGGCGGCGCTGCAGCAGAGGCCGGTGCCACAGCCGGTCGCGCCGCCCGGGTTGGCGACGCAGGAGGTGCCGGTCCCGCAGCAGCCGGCGCCGCAGGTGGTCCCGGCGGTGCAGCCGAGGCAGCAGTAGCCGGCGCCGCAGCCGAGCGTGTTGCCGGGGTTGGCGAGGCAGGCCGTGTTGGTCGGGCAGCAGAAGCCGCTGCTGCCACAGGCGGCGGTGCCGACCGCGCAGGTCGCGCCCGAGACACCGGGGGTGAAGACGGCGCCGACGCCGCTGACATCAGGAAGGCGAGGCGCCGTGGCGCCGCTCCCGCCAGAGCAGGCGGAGAGGGCGAGGCCGAGCAGAGCGACGGAGAGGAGACGCATGCGAGACCCCCTGGGCGAGTTGCCGGACTATACGCTTGCGCGGGGCCCAACGGACCATGCGCCCAGGCCTGCCGCCCCATCAGAGCATCGACCCACGTCAGGGCTGGGCCACCTCGACCTCGATGGCGGCCACCATCGCCTCCTCCCTGGCCTGGAGGAAGCGCCCCAGGCCGACGTCGTTGGCGGCGATGTGGAAGCGGAACCACTCCAGCGCCCGCCCGGTCATCCAGCGCCGGAAGGGGTCGGAGAGCCCCTTGTCCTGGAGCTCGAGGAGGTACTTGGCGGCGTCGACCAGGAACGAGTCGTGGGCCTCCTTGTGGCGGTCCAGCATCGGATAGCCGCTCTCCTGCATGAGCCGCTCCTCGTGGTCGAAGTGGCTCTTGAACTGGTCGTTGAGCCGCTCGAGCACCTGCTCCACCTCCTGGACGCGTCCACCGTTGAAGGCGCCCAGCAGGTGCTCCAGCCCCTCGGAGATCATCCGGTGCTCGGCGTCGATGGGCCCGTAGCCGGTGTCCTGGTAGTGCTTCCAGTCGGATGCCATGGGATCCTCCGGGCTGTTGGGCCAGCCCTGCCGGGCCAAAGGAGGTGCACTCGGCAGGCCGCGACAAGCCGCCGCCGGGAGGACCCTTTTCGACTCCCGCCGCCGACCCGGGTCCGTGGCGACCTCCTCAGGGCCTGGCGGGAGCCTTCTCGGTTGGCGCAGCCGGTTCAGCCGGCGCGGCCGGACCGACCGGCGGCTTCACCTCGGCCCCGGACTTCTGCCCCTTGGTCACGCGGACGCGCACCTCCTCGGTCCCCTCGCCGCGCTCGACCTCCACCTCCACCTTGGCGTCCGGCTCGGTCGCCTTGAGCTCGGCCTCGATCGCCTTGGCCAGCGCCTCGGGCGAGAGCTTCTTGCCGGCCAGCCGGGCCGCCGCCGCGTCGCCGAGGTCGCCGTGCACGGTCCGCTCGATCGGCGTCACGGTGATGGGGACCGCCGCCAGCGCCGGCACCGCCTTGCGCACCGCCGCCGCCAGGTCGCCGGCCGCAACGGTGTCGCCGAAGAGCTCGATCGAGGTGACGAACGGCCCGGCTCCCTTCTTCTCGACCTTGACCCGGACCTGCAGGTACTTGCGGTCGCCACCCTCGACGGCCTTGACCGCCGCCTTGACCCGGTCGGGCCCGAGCGGCGTGTCGGAGGTGATCTCGATCCGCTTGCCGATCTCGGCCTGGTAGTCGGCCGGGGCCTGGGTGGCGCCGACGGCGGCGGCGAAGACGGCGGCGGCCAGGGCGGCGCGCCAGGAGGTGACGAAGGGCATGCGGGACTCCTTGCGGGACTGCGGGTAGAGCTCGCCGTGGCGGGCGAGCAGCTGCTGCTCCAGGGCGTCGCGGTGGCCGGGCGACGGCGGCGAGGGCCGGCGGGCCAGCCGATCGAGCCAGGGTTCGAGCCTGCGGGTCATGGCGAGACCTCCTCGGGGAAGACGTCGAGCACGGCGAGCGCCTCGCGCAGCGTCGCCAGCGCGCGGCTGAGCCGCTTGCGGACCGCCACCTCGCTGCCGCCGGTCAGCGCCGCGATCTCGGCGGCGGAGAGCCCGTCGCCGAAGCGCAGCTCGATCAGCTCGCGGGTCTCGGCCGGAAGCCCCTCGAGCACCCGGGCCAGGGCCTGCAGCCGCTCGTCGGACTCGAGCCGGCCCTGCGCGTCGACCACCCGGTCGGGCACCGCCTCCGCCGCCTCCGCACCGAGCGCCGCCGCGCCCCCGGGGCGGAGTCGATCTGCGCGCCCGAGGTCGGTCGCCAGGTTCCGCGCCGTGGCCAGGCACCAGCCGAGCACCGTGCCGCGGGCGGCGTCGAGCGTGTCGAGCGACTCGAGCAGCCGGTGGAAGGTGCGGGCCACCAGGTCCTCGGCGTCCGCGCTCGAGGCCACGCGGCAGGCGACGAAGCGGGCCACCGGCGGGTAGAGCGCCCGGTAGAGCTCCACGAAGGCGCCCCGGTCGCCGCCCGCGGCCCGGCGAGCCAGGCGGTGGTGGTGGGCGGCGTGGGGCTCGAATGGGCGGCGCATCTCACCCTGTATACGGCCGGCACCGGGAAACGTGACCGGGGTCCGGCGCCCACCCCGTCTCCATGTAGGTTCAGGCCCGCTTCCACATCCGCTGCGCCGGCAGCGCACCGCCGCCCGGCAGCGGCGAGCGGACCTTCCGCCCCGGACGCCAGCCGCGCGCCGCGTAGAAGTCGACCACGCCCGGCGCCGCCACCATGGTGAGCCGCCGCGCCCCGCCGGCCGTCGCCTCGGCCTCGAGCCGGGCCAGCAGCCGCGCCCCCAGCCCGCGCCCGGCCTCCCCGGGCCGGACGAAGAGCGCGGTCAGCTCCTCGCCGCGCCAGGCGGCGTAGCCGACCAGCCGGTCCCCGCGCGCCGCCACCAGGTAGCGCTCGCCGCCGGCGCTCATCGCCCAGCGGTGGTAGAGGGCCGGAAGCCGGCTCCAGGCCTGGAGCGTGCGGGCCGGGTAGCGGCCGCGCTGCCCCAGCACCGCGGCCCGCATCACCCGGGCGATGGCGGCCGCCTCCCCGGGCCGGGCGTACCGGATCCGCACCTTGGCTCGGGTGCTGGCCGCGGCGCGCCGGGGCAGGGCCGGGCCGGTCGCCCCTTCGGTCACCCCTTCGACTCCTTCTCGGCCAGGCCGTGGCTCTTGAGCTTCTCGTAGAGCGTGGAGCGGTGCAGCCCGGCCAGCTCGGCCGCCTTCCCCACGCCGCCGCCCGCCTCCCGCAGCAGCTCCTCGAGCCAGCGCCGCTCCCAGGCGTCGCGCGCCTTGCGGTAGCGCCCGCCGTCGTCGCCGACGTCGGCCGAAGCAGGCGCCGGGGTCAGCTCAGGCGGCAGGTCGGCCAGGGTGATGGCGTCCCCCTGCGCCAGCAGCAGGCCGCGCTCCAGGGCGTGCTCCAGCTCGCGGATGTTGCCGGGCCAGGGATGGTCGAGCAGCGCTCGCAGCGCCGCGGCGTCGGGCTGGCGGGGCGGCCGGTCGAGCCGGACGGCGTGCTTGCGGATGAAGTGCTCGATCAGCAGCGGGATGTCCTCGCGCCGCTCGCGCAGCGGCGGCAGCCGCACCGGCACCACGCGGAGCCGGAACCAGAGGTCCTCGCGGAACTTGCCGGCCTTGACCTGGGCGGCCAGGTCCTCGTTGGTGGCCGCGATGATCCGCACGTCGGCCTTGCGCGGCTTGCGGCTGCCGACCGGGATGTACTCGCCGTCCTGCAGCACCCGCAGCAGCTTGGGCTGGAGCGCCAGCGGCAGCAGCCCGAGCTCGTCGAGGAAGAGCGTGCCCCCTTCGGCCTCGGCGAAGAAGCCCTCGCGGGCCTGGTCGGCGCCGGTGAAGGCCCCCTTCTCGTGGCCGAAGAGCTCGGCCTCGGCCAGGTTCTCGGGGATGGCGCTCATGTTGAGGGCCACGTAGGGCTTGCCGGCCCGCGCGCTCATGGCGTGGGCGGCCCGCGCCAGCAGGTCCTTGCCGGTGCCGCTCTCCCCCTCGATGAGGATGGGGACGTTGGCGGTGGCGATGCGCTGCAGGATCGAGGTGACGTCGCGCATGGCCGGCGAGGCGCCGATGATGCCGTGGGCGCCGCTGGCGCCGGTCAGCTGCTCCCGCAGCCGGGCGTTGTCGCGCTTGAGCCGGGCGTGCTCGACGGCGCGCGCCACCACCAGCTCCAGCTCCTCCGGCTCGAACGGCTTGGTCAGGTAGTCGAAGGCGCCGGCCTTCATCGCCTCGATGGCCGTCTCCACGGTGGCGAAGGCGGTCACCAGGATCACCGGCACCTCCGGCACTTTGGCCCGGAAGCGCTTCAGCCCCTCCAGCCCGTCGATGCCCGGCATGCGCAGGTCGGTGATGATGGCGTCGAACTCGGCCCGCTCCACCGCCGGCAGCGCCTCGGCCACCGAGGCGAAGTCGTAGACCTCGTAGGTGCGCGCCAGGATCCGCCGCAGCATGGCGCGGGCCGAGTCGAGGTCGTCGATCACCATCAGCTTCGGCTTGGGCGTGCTCACGCGTACCCCTCCTCGGGCGGTCCGTCGCCCCCACCCGTCTCGGCGTCGGCGCCCGGCTGCGCGGCCGGCAGCCTGATGCGGAAGGTGGCGCCCTGCCCGGGCCGGCTCTCCAGCGCCACCGTCCCGCCGTGCGCCTCGACCGCCTGGCGAACGATCGAGAGCCCGAGCCCGGTCCCCTCGGCCTTGGTGGTGAAGAACGGCTCGAAGATGCGCCGCGCCACCTCGGGCTCGAGCCCCGGGCCGGAGTCGCCCACCTCGATCACCACCCCGCCGCCGTCGGCGAAGGCCCGGGCGGTGAGCCTCCCGCCGCCCTGGGCGGCCATGGCGTGGATGGCGTTGACGCAGAGGTTGAGGAAGGCCTGGCGCAGCAGCCCGGCGTCGGCCACCACCAGCGGCAGGGGGGCGGGGATCTCGACGATCCGCTCCACGTGGGCCTGGGCCGCGGCCGGCCCCACCACCTCGACCGCCTCGCGCAGGATCGGCTCGATGGCCTGGGCGTGGGCCTGCGAGTCGCGGGCCCTCGCGAAGACCAGGAACCGCTCCAGCATGGCGGCGGCCCGGCCGGTCTCGCGCCGGATGGCCACGACGTCGTCGCGGTTGGCGTGCTCGGCCGGCAGCTCGCGCTCGGCCACCGAGGCGTAGCCGCGGATGACGTTGAGCGAGTTGCCGATCTCGTGGGCGAAGCCGGCGGCGATGCCGCCCAGCGTGGCCAGCCGGTCGGCGCGCAGCAGCTCGCGGGTCTTCTGCTCGACCCGCTCCTCGAGCTCGGCGATGAGCCGGGCGTTCTCGCTGCGCCGCTCCTCGAGCCGCCGCGACATCTGGTTGAAGGCGTGGACCAGGTCGCGCAGCTCGCGGTCCTCCGGCTCCTCGAGCTGCACCCCCTTCTCCTCGGCGAGGTGGCCGGCCGCCTCGATCAGGTCGACGACCGGCTTGGTCACCTGGCGGATGAAGATGGCTGCCATCATCAGGCCCAGCGTGATCCAGACCGCGCCCACCACGCTGGCGCCCACAGCCAGGTCGCGGGCCGCGCCGATCACCTCCTCGTGGGCGAAGTCGACGCAGACCGCCCCCACCACCTCGCCGCCGTGGAGCACCGGGGCGCGGGCCACGATCCCCTCCGGGTAGACGAGCCGCTTGAGCGCCTGGAGCGACCAGTCGGCGCTCTGGAACTCGCTGGGCGGGAACCCCTCCGGGCAGGCCTCCCCGGTGCGCGAGGCGCAGGCCAGCAGCTTCCCGCCCCGGTCGACCACCCAGGCCCGGTCGAGCGGGGCCGACCGCAGGAGCCGGTCGGTGATGTCGGGCAGCGCCTGCTGGCCCCCCGGATCGAGGCCGGCCGGGCCGAGCCAGTGGGAGACGCCGGCGGCGGCCGTGGAGGCCAGCGCCACCCCCTCGCGGGCCAGCAACTCCTGGCCGCGGATCACCTCGCGCCAGAGCGCCATGGCGGTGACGCCGGTGGTGGCGAAGAAGATGGCCCCGGCGATGAGGACGAAGAGCTTGAGCCGGAGGGTCACGGGGGCGGGCCGTCGGTGGGGGCGCGGGGAGGCAGCGGCGCGCCGCCGAAGGCGTGGCAGCCGGCGCAGGCCTTCCTCCCGGCATGGTCGTCGGCGCTGGCGTGGCAGCGCAGGCAGTCGGGCTGCTCGAACTTCCAGGTGTGCGGCTTGTGGCAGTCGGTGCAGTGCTGGTGGCCCGGGTGCTTGTGGAGGCCGCCCTTCTTCATCTCCTTGTGGCAGGTGATGCAGTTCAGCGTCACCTGGCCGGGCGGTGCGTGCGGCTTGTGGCAGGCGGCGCAGGCCATCTCCATGGGGCTGCCGTGGTCGGCCATGGGGGCGTGGATCCCCTGGGCGGTGTGGCAGCGCATGCAGTCGCGCCGCGTCGGCCGCAGCCCCGGCTCGTTGGTGAGGAACTCGTGGCAGGCGAAGCAGTGGAGCTTGGTCATCCCGGCCACGCCCACCAGGTGCTTGCCGTGGCACTCGACGCAGGCGCTGGTGACCGGCTCGAAGCCGTGCAGGCTGGCGGCGTGGCACTTCACGCAGGCGATCTTCTGGATCTCGAAGTGGATGCGGTGGCCGCGCGAGGCCCCCACCTGCGGCCAGCGCGGGTCGTGGGAGAGGTGACAGGCGGCGCAGGAGCCGACCTCGACCTCGGCGTGCTTGCCCTTGGGCATCTTGCCGGCCACGAAGGCGCGCAGCATGGCCACCCCCTGCTCCGGCGAGGAGTGGTGGCACTTCTGGCAGGAGACCGACTTGTGGCTGCCCTGCAGCCAGAGCGAGAACTCCGGGCTGGCGCGGTGGCAGGTGGCGCAGAGCCGCGGGTCCTCGTCGACGAACTTCTTGAAGCGCAGGAAGCCGCTGAGCGCCGCGACCAGCAGGATGGCGGCGGCGGCGATGAGCAGGTTCCGCGTGCCCGGGCCGAGGGTCATGGACCGGGGCATCCTACCCGCTTTCGGCGGTGGCGGGCGGCGGCGCGCCGTCCCTCGATCTGGGCGCAGCGAGCCCGGAAAAGGGAGGGCGCCGAACGGACAGGAGATGCGGGCCCATCTTGCGCTGGCGCCACCAGGAGCCGGCGCCAGCGCGATAGGGGCCTACTTGATCTTGTCCTTGATCTTCTCGTACTCGGCCGGGTGCTCGTGCTTCAGGTTGGCCACGGTGATGCGGCCGTTGAGCCAGGCCCAGTTCATCGGGAAGATCGAGGGCTTCAGGTGGACGTTGTAGAAGTGCACCACGAAGAGGAAGGTGATGGCCAGGGTGGCCTCCTCGCCGTGGATGATCTGCGCCGCGGTGATGATCCAGCCCGGCGCGTACTTGGCGAAGAAGACCGGGAACCAGAAGACGAACCCGGTGCCGACCATCATGACGATGCCCCAGAACACCGCCCAGTAGTCGAACTTCTCCAGGTACATGTAGCGGTCGAACTTCGGCCGCTCCTTCTTGAGGCCGAGCATGAAGAGGATGTTGTCCTTCATGTCGATGGCGTCCTTGGGGACCGGCAGCATCGACAGCGGGAGCCGCTTCTTGGCCGCCAGGAACGTCAGGTAGAAGAGGTGGTAGACGGACGAGATGATGATCAGCACGGCGCCGATGCGGTGCCAGAGCGCCGCGCCCTGGGCGCCGCCGAAGAGCTTCATGAAGGCGGTCGAGTAGGCCGAGGCGTCGAGGTTGCCGATGATGGGGGCGCCGGTGAAGACGCCGGCGCCGCGCAGCGGCCACCCGGTCAGCCCCAGCAGGATGACGCCGCTGAGCATGAACCAGTGCTGGGCCCGCTGGTGGATGTCGAACCGGATCACGCTCTTCAGGTCGTCGGCGGTGACGCCGTGGCTCCTGGCGGCCACCCGCTGGCGCAGCTCGTAGATGAAGTCGATGAGCACGTGGAAGGCGAAGAAGAGCAGGGTCAAGGTGGTCAGGTAGGAGAAGGCCACGTGGGTGACGTGGGGGACGATGTGGCCGCCGGTCTCCTGGATCGCCTTGTGGGCGATCAGGCCGGCGAAGTTGTCGGTGGCCCCCTCGTGGCAGCGGGCGCAGGTGTCCTTGCGGGAAGCGGCGAAGACCGGCGAGGCCGGGTCGGTCTTGGCGGCGATGGCGTGCGAGCCGCCGGCCGCCTTGTCGGAGGCGTGGCAGGAGACGCAGGCCGGTGCCACCGGGTTGCCGACGCGTACCAGCCGGCCGTGGATCGAGTCCTGGTAGGACTGCTTGACCTCGGCGCTCATGCCGGCCGCCTTGGCGAACTCCTCGTTGCCGTGGCAGGCCTCGCAGGCCTTCTGCATGGCGCGGCGGTCGGACGGGACGTCGACGCGGGCGGTGGCCGACGGCGCGTAGGGCGCCATCTTGACGGCGACGGTGTGCGGCGAGCCGTGGCAGGTGGCGCAGGTCGGGCCGGCCACCTTGGTGTCCTCGCGGATCCACCTGGCGTGGACCGACTTGCCGAGGAAGGCCTCCGACTGCTCGGCGTGGCAGCTGCCGCAGGAGAGGTAGGCGGCCGGGGAGGTCACCTTGACGGCCTGCTCCCCCTCGCCCCAGGTGGCCTTGGCGAGGCGGGCCACCTTGGCCTGGTCGGCCTCGGAGCGCTTCGGCCCCTGGCCGTCGTGCGGTCCCTCGCCGTACCCCTCGTGGCAGTCGGTGCAGGAGATCGAGTTCTGGCCGTGGATCGAGGCGGCGAAGAGCTTGTCGTCGAACTTGCGACCGGTGCTGTCGTCGGCGTGGCAGGCGAGGCAGTCGGCGTTGCCGAGCTGCTTCGGCTCGTCGGCCGGGGCCGGCTTGGCGGCGGGGGCGGCAGCGGCCGCCTTGGCCGGCGCGGCCTTCTGGAGTGGCGCGGCGCTGGCCGGACCGGCGAGGAGCAGCGAGACGGCGAGGATCAGGATGCGCATGGTGGCTCGTTTCACCGGGTGCGGTGTACGGGGGAGGCACCCGAAAGGCGGCGGATTCTAGACGGATTCGGACGGGCTGCGTTGATCAGCCGCAACCCGGAGGGGACCTGCGGCCTTTGACCGCAGGGTCATGGAGAGGGCCCCGACCTGCCCCTCGGAGAGGGACGGGCGGGGCCCCAAGAGGCGCCACTCCGCGCCAGAGGCGAGGAGCAATCGTTTAGCCCCGCGTGGTCTGCGCCACCGGCTTGCGGGCAACCGCGCCGGTCAGGGCGCCGACCGCCGCGCCGGCCACGGCGCCGAGGACCGCGAAGAGGGAGGCGATGCCGGTCACGCCGAGCACCATGCCGAAGATGATGAGCCCCTTGACCAGGAAGGTCGGCTGGACCGGCGTGCCGACGATGCCGCCTGCCAGGAGCAGCCCGGCGTAGCCGCCGTAGAGGATGGCGGGGAGGAGCGCCACGGCGAGGAAGAGGGCGAGACCGACGCCGGCACCGATGAGGCTGAAGAGCTTGTTCTGCATGGGGTTCTCCTTGAGGTGGGGAAGGGGTTGGAAGTTGCCGGACAGCGCGTCGTCCGTGCTGCTTCCTCATTGCAGCCTCCTTGCCAACGCGCGGCGGCCCGGAGAACGGCAGGTTGCAGGGGGAGGTGTCGGGAGAACCAGACGAGGTGGCGGAGACGGGGGACACCACCGGGACCCATGTCCTGGAGCTGACGGATTGCGCCGCGCAAGCGCGGCGCGATTGGGATTACGCCGGCTGAAGCCGGCGCGAACAACGACTCGAGTCCCGACCTTTCCGGATTGCGCGGCGCCGAGCGCCGCGGGACTAACGCCCCGAGGTGACCTGGCGGAGGATGTCGAGCTCCTCGAGCGCCTTGCCGCAGCCGATCACCACGGCCGAGAGCGGGTCCTCGGCCAGGAAGACCGGCAGGCCGGTCTCCTCGCGCAGCAGCACGTCGAGGTTCTTGAGCAGCGCCCCGCCGCCGGCCAGCACGATGCCGCGGTCGGCGATGTCGCCGGCCAGCTCGGGCGGGGTCCGCTCCAACGTCACCTTGACCGCCTCGACGATGCCGTTGATCGGCTCGGAGAGGGCCTCGCGGATCTCGCTGGAGCTGATGCTGAGGGTGCGCGGCACGCCGGCCACCAGGTCGCGACCCTTCACGTCCATGGTGAGCTCCTCCTCGGTGGGGTAGGCGGTGCCGATCCCCATCTTGATGAGCTCGGCGGTCCGCTCGCCGATCAGCAGGTTGTAGCGCCGCTTGATGTGCTGGATGATCGCCTCGTCCATCTTGTCGCCGGCCACCCGCACCGAGCGGCTGTAGACGATGCCGCCGAGCGAGATGACGGCCACGTCGGAGGTGCCGCCCCCGATGTCGACGATCATGTTGCCGCTCGGCTCGGTGATGGGGAGCCCGGCGCCGATGGCGGCGGCCATGGGCTGCTCGATCAGGTAGACCTCGCGGGCCCCGGCGCTCTCGGCCGCCTCGCGCACCGCCCGCTTCTCCACCTCGGTGATCCCGGAGGGGATGCCGATGATGATGCGCGGCTTCACGAAGGAGCGGCGGTTGTGCGCCGTCTGGATGAAGTGGCGCAGCATGGCCGCGGTCACCTCGAAGTCGGCGATGACGCCGTCCTTCATGGGCCGGATGGCGACGATGTTGCCCGGCGTGCGGCCGAGCATCTCCTTGGCCTCCTTGCCGACCGCCAGCACCTTGCGGCCGCCGCGGGCGTCCTGCTGCACGGCCACCACCGAGGGCTCGTTGGAGACGATCCCCTCGCCGCGGACGTAGATCAAGGTGTTGGCGGTGCCGAGATCGATCGCCAGATCCCGGGACATGATGTTGTGGAGCCAGTCGAGCACGGTGGCGCAATCTAGCACGGTGACGCGGGCGGACAACCCCCGCGGGGCGCGTCAGCGAGGGGATATCGGCGGCGGCGCCACGCCGAGATGGCGGTCGATCCAGCCGAACACCTCCTCGTGGAAGCGGCGAGCGTTGCGAGGCTTCAAGACCCAGTGGTTCTCGTCTGGGAAGACCAGCAGGCGCGACTCGATGCCGCGCCGCTGCAGCGCCGTGTAGGTCGAGAGCCCCTGGGTGACCGAGACCCGGTAGTCGAGCTCGCCGTGGCTGACCAGGGTGGGGGTCTTCCAGCGGGCCACGAAGCGGCTCGGCGACCAGCGGCTGAAGGCGGCCGGCGCCTCCCATGGGCGCCCCAGCTCCCACTCCGGGAACCAGAGCTCCTCGGTGTCGTAGTAGTGCGACTCCAGGTCGAAGCTCCCGGCGTGGGTGACCAGGCACTTGAACCGATCGGTCTGGCCGTTGATCCAGTTGACCATGTAGCCGCCGTAGGAGGCCCCGGCGGCGCAGAGCCGGGCCCCGTCGGCCTCGCCCGAGGCGATGGCGGCGTCGGTGAGCGCCATGATGTCGTCGTAGGGGGTGCCGCCCCAGTTGGCGCGGACGGCGTCGGTGTAGCCCTGGCCATGGCCGGTCGAGCCGCGCGGGTTGGGGAGGATCACCGTGTAGCCGCGCGAGGCCCAGAGGCGGGGGTTCCAGCGGAAGCTCCAGGCGTCGTTCCAGGCGCCCTGCGGGCCGCCGTGGATCATCACCACCGCAGGGTGGCGCTGGCCCGGCCGGTGGCCGGGCGGCGTCATCAGCCAGCCGTGGATCACCTGGCCGTCGACGCCGCGGGCGGTGAAGGGGCGGTAGGAGACCGGCGCGAGGGCGTCGAGCACCGGGGCGCCGAAGCGGGTGAGCCGGCGCGGCGCGGTGGGCGCGTCGCTGGAGAGGAGCGCCACCTCGCCCGGGGCCAGCAGCGAGTCGGCCAGCACCGCCAGGGAGCGGCCGTCGGCCGAGGGGGAGAGGGCGGCGAAGTGAGACCCTCCCGCCAGCAGCCGGCGCGGGGCGCCGCCGGCCAGCGCCACCTCCCAGAGCTCGGTGAGGCCGGCCACGGTGGCGGTGAAGCGGAGCGCCCGCCCGCCGTCGACCCACCAGAGCGTGTCGGCGGAGAGGTCGAGCGTGGCGGTCAGGTCGCGCTCCTCGCCGCCGTCGCTGCGGGCCACCAGGAGGTGGCGGCGATCGGCCTCGTAGCCGGCGCGCGGCTGGCGCAGCCAGGCCAGCAGCTTGCCGTCGGGCGAGGGGCGGGGCGAGCCGTCCCAGCCCGGCGAGCGGGTCAGCGGCCGGGCCGGGCCGCCGGCCATGGGGATGGCGTAGAGGTCGGCGTTGGTGGAGATGGCCTCGACCGGGTCGGTGATGGCGGTGACGTAGACGGTGGCGCCGTCGGGCGAGACCGCCACGTCGTCGATGCCGGCGCGCTGGTTCGGCGGCACGTCGCGGTCGCCCGGGGTGAGGTCGGTGACCGGGCCGCCGTCGAGCGGGAGGCGCAGCAGGTGGACCCGCTTGCGGGTGCGCCACTGGTCCCAGTGGCGGAAGAGCAGCCGGTCGGTGACGTAGGGCGCGCCGGCCGCCGCGGCGTCGGCCTTCTCGTTGCACGCCAGGTCGGCGCCGCAGGCCGGGTCGACCTCGCAGAGCACCAGCAGCGCCTTGCCATCGGGGGTCCAGCGGTGGCCGCCCGGGCTGCCGGGGAGGGCCGGGGGCTCGACCGGTGCGCCGCCGTGGACCGGCACCACCAGCAGCCGGGCCGGCAGGCCGGGGCGGGTGGCCAGCAGGGCGAGGCGCGAGCCGTCGGGCGAGAAGCGGGCGCCGCTGGAGCGGAGCGCGCCGGGGAGGAGCGGTCGCGGCTCGCCGCCGCTCGCCGGCACCAGCCAGGCGGCCGGGGTCAGGCCGCTGCCGTCGGCCTTCGGCGTCGAGACCGTGAAGGCGACCAGGCGGCCGTCGGGGGAGATGGCCGGGTCGCCGACCCGCTCGAAGGCGAGCAGGTCATCGACGGTCATGGGGTGGCCCGGCGCCGTGGCGGCCAGCGCGAGCGAGAGGAGCGAGGCGGTGAGCATGGCGTTCTCCTGGAGCGGTGGCGCCCGGGCGCCACCTCGAAAATGGCGAGGGCCGGTCCATGGCGGACCGGCCCCCGTCGATCATCTTGGTGCCACGGACCGCGAGGCTAGGCCTCGGCCTCGACCTTGACCTTGACCTTGCCGACCACGTCGTGGTGCAGCTTCACCGGCACCTCGAAGTCGCCCACCGTCTTGATGGGCTCGGCGAGGTCGATGGAGCGGCGGTCGAGCTGCAGGCCGCGAGCGGCCAGCGCCTCGGCGATGTCGATGGCGGTGACCGAGCCGAAGAGCTTGTCCTGCTCGCCGGCCTTGCGCCTCAGCACCACCGGGGTCTCGGAGAGCCGCTTGGCGACCGCCTCGGCCGAGGCCTTGAGCTTGGCCGCCTTGGCGGAGGCCACCGTCTTCTGGTGGTCGAGCTCGCGCACGTTCTTGGTGTTGGCGGCCACCGCCAGCCCGCGGGGGAGCAGGAAGTTGCGGCCATAGCCCGGCTTGACGTCGACGAGGTCGCCGCCCTTGCCCAGGTTCTCCACGTCTTCACGAAGGATGAGCTTCATGTCGGCCTCCTACGGCGTCCCCGCCGAGTAGGGCAGGATGGCGAGCATGCGGGCCCGCTTGATGGCGGTGGCGATCTCGCGCTGGTGCTTGGCGCAGTTGCCGCTGATGCGGCGGGGGATGATCTTGCCGCGCTCGGTGAGGAAGTACTTGAGCGCCTGCTGATCCTTGTAGTCGACCTTGAGCGCCTTGTCGGCGCAGAAGCGGCAGACCTTGCGACGGCCGAAGCCGCGGCCCTCGCCGCCCTCGCCACGCTCGCCGCGCTCCTCGCGGTCGCCGCCACGGCCGCCGCCGTAGCCGCCGCCGCCGCCACCGCCGCCGCCACCGCCGCCGTAGCCGCCACCGCCGCCACCGCCACCGCCACCGCCGAAGCTCTTGCCTCCGCCGTAGCCGCCGCCGCCACCACCACCGAAGGTCTTGCCACCACCAACTTCAGGACGGGCCATGACTATTCCTCTCCCCGCTCGACGGTCTCGGACTCGAAGCCCTCGTCGCGCTCGCCAAAGCTGCGCTCCTCGCGCGGCTTGACGGCCTCCTCCTCGACGGGCGTGATCTTGACGTCGGCCTCGACCTGCCGGGCGTCGAAGTCGACGTCCTCGGCCAGCTTGACCGACTGGAACTTGGTGACGAGGTCGATCATGCGCAGGTTGCGCTCGAGCTCGGCCACCAGGCCGGCCTTGCCCAGGTAGAGGCACTGCATGTAGAGGGCGCGCCCGTTCTTGGCCACCGGGAAGGCGGTCTTCCGCTTCCCCTGGTTGGTGAACTTGATCACCTTCCCGCCCTCGCGCGTCACCACGCCGCGGAGCCGCTCCTTGATCTCTTCCACCTGGTCATCGGGCGTCTCCGCCTTGAGCAGGTACACCGTCTCGTACTCACGAACGAGACGCTTCGTCGCTTCGGCCATCGGTACTCCCCTCGGTTTCACAGCGGCGGTTCACCCGCCGCGAGGAGCCAGCTGTTCACGCGTCCCGGGTGCACCATGCGCCCGGCGCCGCGCCCTGCCTTGCTGCCTGCTGCCACCTTCTGCGCTGCCTGCTGCTACGCCGGATCGCGCCGGCGGTTCACCTGGTTCATCGCCTTCACCGCGCCCAGCTCGACCGTGAGCCGGACCGCCTCCGCGCCCCAGGTGACGCAGCCCTCGAGGGCGGCGTCGTCGGCGCGGGCGAAGCGGCCGAGCACGTAGTCGGCCGGGTCCACCGGCGCCGGCGGGCGACCCACGCCGACGCGCACGCGCGCGTAGTCGGGACCGCCCACGTGGGCGTTGAGGCTCTTCAAGCCGTTGTGCCCGCCGTGGCCACCGCCGACCTTGAGCTGGACCCGGAAGGCGTCGAGCTCCATGTCGTCGTGGACCACCACGAGGTCCTGCAGCTGCAACTTCCAGAACTTCAACGCCGGCCCGACCGCCTCGCCGGAGTGGTTCATGAAGGTCTGTGGCTTCATGATCCAGACCCGCTCCTCGCCGACCCGGGCCTCTGCCAGCTCGGCCCCGAACTTGTCGGGGGCGGAGCGGGCCGAGAGGTGACGCGCCAGGTGGTCGGCAACCAGCCAGCCGACGTTGTGGCGTGTCCGCGCGTAGGCGTCCCCGGGGTTGCCGAGTGCGACGACGAGCTTCACGGGACCTACTTCTTCTTCTCGCCGCCCTTGGCCGCGGGAGCCGCCGGGGCCGCGCCCTTGGCGCCAGCCGCGGGAGCCGCCGCGCCAGCCGCCGGAGCGGCACCCGCCGCGCCAGGAGCCGCGCCAGCAGCCGGAGCCGCCGCGCCCTCCGCGCCCGGGACGACCGCCGCGACCGCGACGACCTCTTCCTTCTCCGGGATGGCGACGAAGGCGATGACGATGTCGGCCTGGTAGACGAAGGTGCAGCCCTCGGGGGCCTTGAGCTCGGAGATGTGGATCGAGGCGCCGATCTTCAGCTCGGTGACGTCGACCTCGATCTTGAGCGGGATCTTGGTGGGGAGCGCCCGGACGGTGATGTCGTGGGTGGCGACCGAGAGGATGCCGCCCTCGGCGGTGCCCACGGCCTTGCCGACGATGGCGACCGGGACCTCGACCTTGACCGGCTCGTCGAGGCTGACCTCGAGGAAGTCGGCGTGGAGGAGCCGGCGCGTGACCGGATCGACCTGGTAGTCCTTGAAGAGCACGAAGCTCTCGCCGCCTGACACCTTCAGGGTCAGCAGCGTGTTGAACTTGTGCGGGTTCTCGATGGCCTTGAGCAGCGTGGCCGGATCGAGCGAGAGGTGCTTGGGCTCGCCCTTGCGACCGTAGACGACGGCGGGGATGAGACCCTTCTGGCGGAGCCGCCGGGCAGGGCCCTTGCCCTTGCCTTCACGCTGCTCCGCGCTGAGAACGACCTTCTCCATGGTGCCTCCCAATGGACTCGTGCCGGCCGAAGTTCGGCTCGGGCGAGAGGCGACGCCTGGCGGCGGCGGCCCTGGGTTGGTGTTGAAAGAGGGCCCGGTGATCTGGAACCCCAAGGAAGGCGGGTGATTACTCGATCAAGGGGGCTTGGGTCAAGCCGGCCACCGATCACGGCGGGGGCCATTTTCCGCACCCCGGGCGTGCAGCCGGTGCCCCGATCCCGGGCAGCCAGGCAACCGATCAGCCCCCCTTTCGGGAATCGGCGCTGATGGCGGGGGGTTGGCGCGCTGGCCCTTCCGGCGTCCGGCGGATCGTGGTTTGCTTGAGGGCTCCCCACCCCATGGCTCCCACAGACCCCCCGGCCGCCGTCCCCCCGCAGGCCGCCGACCCCGCTCCGCCCGCCTCGCCGATCCAGACCCGCGGCGACCTCCCGGCCGTCGCCGAGGCGCCGCACGCCCCGCACCACCACGCCCGCACGGCCCCGCACGGCCGCGACCTGGCGGCGCTGGCGCTCGGCGCGCTCGGGGTGGTCTACGGCGACATCGGCACCAGCCCGCTCTACGCCCTCAAGGAGTGCTTCACCGGCAGCCACGGCGTCGAGCCGACCCCGGCCAACGTGCTCGGCATCCTCTCGCTGGTCTTCTGGGCCATGACCTTCGTGGTCACCTTCAAGTACCTCTCCTTCGTGATGCGCGCCGACAACCGCGGCGAGGGGGGCATCCTGGCGCTGCAGGCGCTGGTCTCGCGCAAGGACCCGAACCGGCGCGGCCGCAAGGTGCTGCTGCTGCTCGGCCTCTTCGGCGCCGCCCTGCTCTACGGCGACGGGGTCATCACCCCGGCCATCTCGGTCCTCTCGGCGGTGGAGGGCGTGGCGGTGGCGGCGCCGGCGCTGACCCGGCTGGTGGTGCCGATCACGGTGGTGCTGCTGGCCGGCCTCTTCTACATGCAGCGCACCGGCACCGCCCGGGTCGGCGCCATCTTCGGCCCCATCATGCTGGCCTGGTTCGCCGTCATCGGCGCGCTCGGCGTCAGCGGCATCCTGCGCGACCCCTCGGTGCTGGTGGCGGTCAACCCGGTCCACGCCGTCCGCTTCTTCGGCGCCAACGGGGTGGCCGGCTTCCTGGTGCTGGGCGCGGTGGTGCTCTGCATCACCGGCGGCGAGGCGCTCTACGCCGACATGGGCCACTTCGGGAAGCGCCCCATCCGCCTGGCCTGGCTCGGCTTCGCCATGCCGGCGCTCACCCTCAACTACTTCGGCCAGGGGGCGCTGCTGCTCCACGAGCCGGCGGCGCGCGCCAACCCCTTCTACCTGCTGGCGCCCTCCTGGGCGCTCTACCCGCTCATCGGCCTCGCCACCATGGCCGCCATCGTCGCCTCGCAGGCGCTCATCTCCGGGGCCTTCTCCCTGACCCACCAGGCGGTGCAGCTCGGCTACTGCCCGCGCATCACCGTGAAGCACACCTCCACCAAGGAGATCGGGCAGATCTACATCCCCGAGGTCAACTGGGCCATCGGCGCGGCCTGCATCGCCCTGGTGCTCGGCTTCAAGAGCTCCTCCAACCTGGCGGCCGCCTACGGCATCGCCGTGACCGGCACCATGAGCATCACCACGTTGCTCTTCCACCGGGTCATGCGCGACATCTGGCGCTGGCCGCGCTGGGTCTCCTGGCCGCTCACCCTCTCCTTCCTGGCCGTCGACCTCTCCTTCTTCGGCGCCAACGCCGTCAAGATCGAGGAGGGGGGCTGGTTCCCCATCGTCGCCGCCATCGTGGTCTTCACCTTCATGTCGACCTGGAAGCGCGGCCGGTCGCTGCTCGGCGCCATGCTGCGCGACGCCGGCCTGCCGCTCGAGCTCTTCCTCGCCGACGTGGTGCGGCGCAAGCCGGTGCGCATCCCCGGGACGGCGGTCTTCATGACCTCCAACCTGGGCAGCGCCCCGCCGGTGATGCTCCACCACCTCAAGCACAACAAGGTGCTGCACGAGCGGATCATCCTGGTCTCGGTGCTCACCGAGGAGGTGCCGGCGGTGCCAGAGGCCGAGCGCGTGGTGACGCGCGACCTCGGGGTCGGCTTCTACCAGGTGGTGGCCCACTACGGCTTCATGGAGCAGCCCAACATCCCGGCGCTGCTCGAGTCGCTGGCGACGCGCGAGGGGGCCGGCGACCGGCTCCAGGTCGAGCCCATGGAGGTCTCCTACTACCTGGGGCGCGAGACGCTGCTCTCGACCGGGTCGGCCAGCCTCGCCACCTGGCGCAAGAAGCTCTTCATCATCATGTCGCGCAACTCGGCGACCGCCAGCGCCTTCTTCGGACTGCCGCCCAACCGGGTGGTCGAGCTGGGGGCGCAGATCCAGCTCTAGACGAGCGCCCCCCGCGCTACACGAAGAGGCTGCTGAGCGAGTCGCCGCCGTGGATCCGCCGGACCGCCTCGGCGAAGAGCGGGGCGCAGGAGAGGGCGCGGATCTTGGCGCAGCCGGCCGCGTTCGCCGAGAGCGGGATCGAGTCGGTCACCACCACCTCCTCGATGGGGCTCTTCTGGATCCGCTCCACGGCCGGGCCGGAGAGCACGGCGTGGCTGGCGTAGGCGAAGACCCGGGCGGCCCCCTTGTCGACCAGCGCGTTGGCCGCCTGGGTGAGCGTGCCGGCGGTGTCGATCATGTCGTCGAGCAGCACGCAGGACTTGCCGGCCACGTCGCCGATGACGTTGAGCACCTCGGCGACGTTGGCCTTGAGCCGCCGCTTGTCGACGATGCAGAGGGAGGCGCCGAGCCGCTTCGAGTAGGCGCGGGCGCGCTCCACGCCGCCGGCGTCGGGGGAGACGATGACCAGGTCGTCCGACTTGCCCTCGAACCGCCTGCGCATGTGGTCGAGCAGCACCGGCGCGGCGTAGAGGTGGTCGAAGGGGATGTTGAAGAAGCCCTGGATCTGGCCGGCGTGCATGTCCATCGAGACCACCCGGGTGGCCCCGGCCGCCTCGAGCAGGTCGGCCACCAGCTTGGCGGTGATGGGGCTGCGCGAGGCGACCTTGCGGTCCTGCCGGGCGTAGCCGTAGTAGGGGATGACGGCGTTGATGGTGCCGGCCGAGGCGCGCTTGAGCGCGTCGATCATGATCAGCAGCTCCATCAGGTTGACGTTGGCGTCGGCGCAGGTCGACTGGATGATGTAGGTGTCCTGGCCGCGGATGTTCTCGCCGATCTCCACCTGGATCTCGCCGTCGGAGAAGCGGCCGACCATGGCCGGCGAGAGCGGGCGCCCCAGCCCTGCGGCGATGGCCTCGGCCAGCGGGCGGTTCGAGTTGCCGGCGAAGAGCTTGTATTCGGGCCTGGAACCGTTGGCGGACATCGGCACCCCCTCTGGAGGAGTCGCCTCAATAGCAGCCCGGGCGACCGGCGTCGATCACCGCTTGCGCGGGACGGCGCTTCTGCTTGCGGGGCGCGTCGCGGGAGCGGGCGGGCTGCTCAGGCACCGTGCAGGTGGCCCTCGGTGCCGGTGGCGCGGCCGGCCGAGGCCCGGCCCATCTCGACCTCGTAGGCGGCCAGGATGGTCCGCTCGAACCGCTCCCGGGTCTCGGCGTTGAGCGGGTGGGCCACGTCCTTGAAGGTGCCGTCCTTGCGCCGCTTGGCCGGCATGGCCACGAAGAGGCCGGTGGTCCCCTGGATCACCTTGAGATCGCGGACCACGAAGCAGCCGTCGAGGGTGACGGTGACGTAGGCCTTCAGCTTCTCCTCGTCGACCGGGTAGACGCGGACGTCGGTGATCTCCATGACGACACCCCAGGCTGCCGCGTCACCGTACGCGCCAGGAGGACCTCGAGGTCCGGCCCGGCCGCCGCGCCCAGCCCCTTCGCCGCCCGCCGGGCCGCGGCCCGGTTGGCGAAGAGACCAAGGACGGTGGGACCGCTCCCGGACATCAGCGTCGCGGTGGCGCCGGCGCCGGTGAGCCGCTCCAGCAGTCGATCTAACGGGGGATGGCGGGCCACGCAGGGCGGCTGCAGGTCATTCCCCAGAAGGGTCGGCCTGAAGCGGGCCGGGCGCGGCAGCGGCGGGATCGGCCGGCCGGCACGATCCTGGTCGAGCCAGCGGTAGGCGTCGCCGGCGCGGATGGCCAATGACGCATCGCGTGGATAGAGGAGGACGAGGTGGAGCGGCGCCACCACGGCCGGCCGGAGCCGCTCGCCGCGGCCGGAAGCCCAGGCCGGGCCGGGGCCGAGGAAGAAGGGGACGTCGGAGCCGATGGCGAGACCGACCTCGGCGAGCGCGGCGGCGTCGCCGATGCGGAAGGCCCTGGCGAGGCAGCGCAGCACCGCCGCGGCGTCGGAGGAGCCACCGCCGAGGCCGGCGGTGATCGGGATCCGCTTCTCGATCCGGATGGCGACGGCCCGGTCGACGCCGAAGCGGCGGCGGAACCCCTCGGCGGCGCGGGCGGCCAGGTTGCCGGCGCCGTCGAGCTCGCGGTGGCCCGGGACCTTGCAGGTGACCGGACCGGCCCGGGCGCCGACCCGCACCTCGACCGAGTCGCCGAGGTCGAGCGGGGCCATCAGGCTCATCAGGTCGTGGTAGCGGTCGGGGCGCGGCGGGCCGACCCGGAGGACGAGGTTGACCTTGGCCGGCGCGGTGGTGATGAGGCGCACCGGTCTCCTCTATCACGCCGACGCCAGCCGGAGCGGGGCATGGCCGGCCAGCTTCGTGAAGATCCGGTCCTCGGTCAGCAGGTCGGCGCCGAGGTCGAGCGCGCACTGGGCCACATGGGCGTCCGGCGTCGAGACGGCCAGGCCGCGCTGGCCGAGCGAGGCCCGCAGGCGGCCGACCCGGTACCAGTGGGCGCGGTCGGCCGGCACCAGCGGCAGGTCGTCGAGGAGCGAGGCGAGGGCTCGCCGATCCGAGGCCGAGAGCCGCCCGCTCAGCAGCTCGGCGACCACGATCGGCGGCAGGTGGACGCGCCGCTCGTCGAGGGCCTGCTGGACCAGCTCCGCGCCCCCGCCGGCCAGGAAGGAGATCCAGCTCGAGGTGTCAATGACGAGGGCGTTCACGCGAGGCCTCGAGGTCGACTTCGATCCGGAGCTTGCCGCGGAGGGTCCGCGCCTTGGCCGCCGCGGACGCCCGGCGGACCAGCTCCAGCCCTTCGACGAGGGTCTCGGTGATCCCCTTGCCGGTGACCCGCCGGGCCCGATCGAGCAGGTCGACCGGAAGGTTGGCGGTGACGCGGCGGGTCCGGGGCGTGGGGCGGGTGCTCATGATCGAATTCATATCATCGTATGAATGCACCGGCCATGCCGGCGCGGCCCGGCCGTTCGCCCCGCCCGACCCCTCCACCCGGCCCGGCCGCGCGTGTACCATGCCGCCCCATGACCGCCCCGTACCGCACCGAGGTGCTCCTCTCCGCCGAGCAGATCCAGGCCCGCATCGCCGAGCTGGGCAAGGAGATCGCCCGCCAGCACACCGGCAAGCGGCTCATCTGCGTCGGCGTGCTCAAGGGGAGCTTCATGTTCCTCGCCGACCTGGTCCGCGCCATCCCGCTCCCCGAGCTGGAGGTCGACTTCATCGGCGTCTCCTCCTACTCGGGCACCGAGAGCACCGGCGTGGTCCGCATCACCCACGATCTCGCCCGCTCGATAGAGGGCGAGGACGTGCTGCTGGTCGAGGACATCGTCGACACCGGCCTGACGGTCCGCTACCTGCTCGACAACCTGGCCACCCGCCACCCGCGCAGCCTGAAGGTCGCCTCGCTGCTGGAGAAGCCGGCGCGCGCCAGGGTGCACGTCGGAATCGACTACAAGGGGTTCGTCATCGACGACCGGTTCGTGGTCGGCTACGGGCTCGACCACGACGGCCGCCTCCGCAACCTGCCGCACGTGGCGCTGCTCCACCTGCCGGCGTAGGGCGCGCGGCGCGGCAGGCGCCACCAGGGAGGGTGCCGGCGAGGGGCGGCGAGGCTCCGTCAATCTTCGCCCGCCTTGTCAGATCCGGTCGGCGCCCTTGTCAACCCTGCAAGAGGCGCCGCTCGACCGGCGCCGCCGACCTCGAAAGGGAGCCACCATGGACGCCACCACCCGCACCACCACGACCCGCAGCGCCCCGACCTTCACCGTCCGCAGCGGCGGCTCCAACCTGCGCGCCCTCCTCATCGCCGCCCTCTGCGCCTTCATCGTCACCTCCTTCCTGCTCGACGTGAACAGCGGCGCCCCGGCCGGCGCCGCCAACCCGGTCGAGCAGCGCACCTAGGCTCAAGGAACTTCCGGGAACCGCTGCCCGCGGGGGTGGGTGGCCCTCCTGGAGACGCGGGCCGGCCGCCCGTTCAGACCGGGGCGGCTGGCCCGCGGGTTTCACGCCGCGCCGCGTCGCGCCGACCTCTGCTGCACCGCGGCGAACCGGTTGGCGCAGCGCGGCGAACGCGCAGGGGCACGAAACTCCTTGTCAGCCCACGCAGAAACTCACAGGCTCGACACCACCAGAGCGTCGATCGGGGGGAAGGCATGTCCACCAGGTGGCTGCTGCTCCGGAACGTGGCTTCACTCGTGGTCATCCTGGGCGCCACCGACGCAGGGGCCCAGACCACCGGGACCCTGCTCGGCGTGGTGACCGACGCCCAGTCGGGCCGGCCGCTGGTCGGCGCGCTGGTGGTGGCCACCAGCTCCGCCCTCCAGGGGCAGCAGACCGCGCTCACCGACCAGGCCGGTGGCTGGCGCATCACCCTGCTGCCGCCCGGCGACTACCGGATAGCCGCCAGCCTCGACGGCTTCGTCCCGGCCGAGCGGGATGACGTCCAGCTGCGGCTCGACCAGACGCTGCGCGCCAACCTGGTGCTGACGCCGGCGGCGGTGCAGATGGAGGAGCAGGTCGTGAAGTCGAGCCAGGCCCGGCCGGTGGTCGACGTCGGATCGGCCGAGAGCGGCACCGTCATCGCCCGCGAGTTCCTCAACGACGTCCCGGTCGGCCGCGGTTTCCAGGACGTCGCCATCGTGGCTCCGACCGCCAGGTTCGACAACTTCGGCGTGGCCTTCGCCGGCTCGACCTCGCCCGAGAACAGCTACCTGCTCGACGGAATGAACGTGAGCGATCCGAACTACGGCATCCTCGGCCAGGAGCTCCGCTCCAACTTCGTGCAGGAGATCGAGGTCAAGACCGGCAACTTCATGCCCGAGCAGGGCTTCTCCACCGGCGGCATCCTCAACGTGCTGACCAAGTCGGGCTCCAACGAGCTCCACGGCTCGCTCTTCGGCGCCTGGACCCCGGGCCAGCTCCGACCAAGTCCGAAGGCGGTCGGGCGCGACGCCGAGGCCCTCTCGCTCCAGACCATCCAGAGGGGGAGCTACACGGCCGACATCGGCCTGGAGGTGGGCGGCCCCGTCCTGAAGGATCGGCTCTGGTTCTACGTCGGCTTCTCGCCGGACGTCTCGGTGGAACGGGTGCAGCGGGTGGTCACCGCCATCCAGGAGGATCCCTCCAACCCCGGCTCCCCGCTCCGCGACGCGCAGGGCCTTGCCGTCGGCGTCCAGCAGCCGGACTCCACCCGGGCGTTCGACAATCGCTCCACCGGGTACCAGCTCATCAGCAAGCTGACCTACCTCTTCAGCGAGAACCACACGCTGACGGCCTCCTTCACCACCACCCCGTGGAGGAGCCGAGGGCTTCTCCGGGGCGCCAACGCCGACCCGGCCAGCGCGCAAGCCAGCGAGGCCGGCTCGTCCACCCAGGCCGTCGCCCGATTCGCGTCCAAGCTCCTCGAGAAGCGGCTCAACCTGGAGCTGCTGGGAGGCTGGCACCGGCAGGCGTACACGCCCAGGCCGAGGGTGATCGAGGGCCTCGACCAGGCCAGCACGCCTTCGGTCAGGTGGACCTGGACCGAGCCGCTGGGCACCTTCCAGGCCGTCCCGGCCGCCTGCCAGGCGAGCGCCTCCGGGTTCGAGCCCTGCCCGGTCACCGGGTACTCGACCGGCGGGTGGGGAGGGTCCCCGGACACCACGGACCGCTTCACCGGCAAGGCCTCGGTCACCTGGCTCGCCAACCTCCTCGGCTCCCACCTGGTCAAGGCCGGCGGCGAGTTCCACCGGACCAGCTCGCAGCAGGTCTACTCCTACTCGGGTGGCCAGCAGATCGTGGCGGTGGCAGCCAGCGCGAGGAACCCCAGCTACCGCTCGGGAGCGACCAACCCGGACCAGCTGGCCAACCCCTACGTCGGCGCCAACGTCTACCTGCCCGGGCAAGGCTACCCGGGGACCTGGGGCATCTGGTACCGCAGCAACCAGCTCGGGTTCACGACCGGTTCCAACGAGGCCCACACCCTCGGCACCGGCGCGAACGTCCTGCCCAGCGTGAGCGTCAACACGGTGGCCGACACGCTCGCCCTCTACCTCCAGGACAGCTGGTCGCCAGTCGATGGCCTCACCCTCAACGCCGGCCTCCGCTGGGAGTCGCAGGACCTCGGGCTGGAAGGCCAGCCCGCCAACCTCTCCATCAACGACAACTTCGGACCGAGGGTGCAGGCCATCTACGACTGGACACGGCAGGGCCGGTCGAAGGTCTCGGCCTCCTGGGGGCGCTTCTACGAGGCCATCCCGCTGACAATCGCCAACCTGTCCTTCGCGAACGTCTCCGTGCTCCAGTCCACCCGCGCCTACTGCTACGACCCACGGACCGATCCGACCCACGCCCAGATCCAGACCGGGCCTGGCGCCTGCTCCATCCGGCCGGGCTTCTACGACAGCAGCGGCAACACCACACCGGGGACGTCCTACAGCTACGCCGGGAGCACCAGCTCGAGCACGCCGGTCGCCGCCGGCATCAAGGGGCAGTTCGTCGACATGTTCAGCGGGACGGTCGAATACGAGATCCTCCCCGACCTCTCCCTCGGCCTCGAGTACCAGGGCCGCCGGCTCGGCCGGGTCATCGAGGACCTGTCGGTCGACGAAGGCTACAACTACTTCATCGCCAATCCGGGAACGGGGGCACCCTTCTACAACCCCAACACGGGGACCATGGTCGATCCGAAGGTGGCCTCCGGCGTCGTCGACCCGGTCACCGGTCGCACCTACGACGCCCCCTTCCCCAGGCCGCAGCGGAGCTACGACGGCCTCACCTTCAGCGTCCGGAAGAGCTTCTCGAACCGCTGGCAGCTGCAGGGGAGCTACACCTGGTCATCGCTCCGCGGGAACTTCGGGGGCCTCACCGGAGGCGTCAACGAAGGCCAGCTCATGCCCAACATCAGCACCTCGTTCGACCTCCCGACGCTGCTCGCCAACGGCACCGGCCCCCTGCCCGGCGACTCGACCCACCAGCTCAAGGCCTACGGCTCCTTCACCTTCGACTTCGGTCCCCGCTTCAGCGTCACCACCGGCGCAGGCGTGCGGGCCTCGAGCGGTACGCCAGTCAACTACATGGGCGCCCATCCGGTCTACGGCAACGGCAACGCCTTCATCATGCCGCGTGGCTCGGCCGGCCGGACCCCCTTCCTGACCCAGCTCGACCTCGGGGCCCGGGTCCAGTACACGGTGGTCGCCCCCTACGCGCTGCGCGCCAGCGTCGACGCCTTCAACGTCCTCAACAGCGAGACCGCCACCCGGGTCGACCAGAACTGGACCTACGACACCGTCCTCCCGGTCATCGGCGGACAGTGTCAAGGCCACCGCGGCGCCAACAACATCAACCCCATCGCCGGCGGCCTGGCCGACTGTCCCGATCTCGCCTGGCTCAAGACCGACAGCGGCAGGTCGGTCACCATCAACCAGAACTTCGGCCGGGCGCGGGCCTACCAGCAGCCGCTGGCGCTCCGGGTCGGGCTGGCGCTGACCTTCTAGCCGACCGGCTCCGGAAGCCATGGCGACCGAAGCCCCCCAGAGCATCCTCCGCCCCGGCGCGCTGACGGCGCTGCTCGGCAAGCTTGCCGAGGCGCCGGAGGTGTTCGGGCCGGGCGCCTGGGAGCCGTTCCTGCTCCCCGGGGCCCGCATCGGCCGCTTCGAGCTGCTGCGAGAGCTCGGCCGCGGCGGCTTCGGGGTGGTCTGGGAGGCTACCGACCTGGAGCTGGGGCGGAGCGTCGCCTTCAAGGCCCTGAGCGCGGCCGGCGCGCCGCGCCCCGATGCGCTGCTGCTGGCCGAGGCCGAGGCGGCGGCGCGGCTGGCCCACCCGAACATCGTCCACCTCTATGACCTCGGGAGGGCGGAGGCCGGGCCGTTCCTGATCATGGAGCTGCTGCGCGGCCGGACACTGGCGGCGGTGCTGGCCGAGGGGGCACTCCCGCCGCGCGAGGCGGTCCGGGTGGCGGCGGAGCTCGCCCGTGGGCTGGCCCACGCCCACCGCCAGGGGGTGGTCCACCGCGACCTGAAGCCGGGCAACGCCTTCGTCTGCGACGACGGGCAGGTCAAGGTGCTCGACTTCGGGCTGGCGCTGGTGCTCGGCAAGTCAGGCTCATCGGGCGGGACCGAGGGCTACATGGCGCCCGAGCAGGAGCGCGGCGAGCCGGGCGACGCCCGCTCCGACGTCTACGCGCTCGGCTGCCTGCTCTTCGAGGCGCTGGCCGGACGGCGCCCCTTCGCCGCCGGCTCGCCCGGTCTGGCGGCGGGCGCACCGCTCCCGGGGCTCCCGAAGGTGCCGGCCACGCTCTACAAGCTCCTCGCCCGGATGCTGGCGCTCGATCCCGCGGCCCGCCCCGCCGACGGCGCCGCGGCGCTGGCCGAGCTCGAGGCGATCCGGCGCGCGCTGGAGCCGAAGAGAAAGATGGCGCTGGCCGCCTTCGTCCTGGTCGGCCTGGCGCTGGGAACCGGGGCCGGCTGGCTGCTGCGCGATCCGCCGCTGCCGCCGGGGCGGCTGCTGGTGGCCATGGCCGACACCGAGAACGCCACCGGCGACGCCGACCTCGACGTGGTCTCCGAGCTGCTGCGCCAGGGGCTGGAGCAGTCGAGACGGCTCTCGCTCATGGAGCGGTCGAGGCTGGTCGGCCTGCTGCGCGAGGCGGGGCGTCCGGCCGACCGGGCCATCGGAGAGGCCGAGGCGCGGCTCGCCGCCGGGCTGGCCAGCGCCCAGCTGCTGCTGGTGCCGGCGGTGCGGGCCACGCCGACCGGGCTCGACCTCTCGGTCAAGGCGATCGACCTCGGCCACCGGCAGGCGCTCTTCACGGCGGTGGAGGCGGCCTCGGGCAAGGCGACGGTGCCGGAGGCGCTCGACCGGCTCATCGCCAAGGTCCGCGAGCGGCTCGGGGAAGACCCGGCGGCGCGTCGAGCGACCGCAGTGCAGCTCGGCAAGGTGGTCCCGGTCGATCCAGCCGCCTGGCGCCACTTCGCCGAGGGGCAGCGGCTCGACTCGGAGGGTCGCAGGCGGGAGGCCGCCGAGGCCTACCGGAAGGCGATCGCGGCCGACCCGGACTTCCCACTCCCGCACATCGAGCTGGCCTTCAGACTCCAGTTCATCAACGAGCGGGCCACGGCGAAGCACGTCGAGGCGGCCATGCGCCACCTCGATCGCCTCACGCCCCGCGAACGTGGGCTGGTCGAGGCGCTCGAGGCGGCGGTCCGCTTCGACTTCAACCGCGAGCTGGAGCTCTTCGACCGGCTCATCGCCGAGTGGCCGGAGTGGGTCGAGGGGTACAGGCGGGCCGGCGACATCGTGGCTTTCCAGATGGGCGATCAGGCTCGGGCCAGGCCCTACCTGGAGAAGCTGTTGACCCTCGGGGTGCTCGGCACCGGCGAGGCGGTCCAGACGTTGCTGGCACTCGGCCGGCTCGACGAGGCGCTGGAGCGGGCCACGCGCTGGAGCGAGCAGCAGCCTGGACCTCCGTCGTTCATGGCGCTCTCCCGGGTCCACCGCCGGCGGGGCGAGGCTTCCCGGTCGCTGGAGCTGGCGCGGCGGGCGGTCGAGGCGGGCGTGCCCAGCTCGGCGTTTCTCTGGACCTACCTCGAGGCCGACGCCATCGGCGAGATCCGAGCGGCCGTCGCCACGGCGAAGGGGATGACGCCGCTGCTGGTGGCGATGCTCGGCCAACGGAGGGCGGCGCTGGTCGCCTACGACACCCTGAAACCTCCCTCCTCGACCTCCCGGTACCAGCAGGCATATTTCGAGAACACCCGGGGCGAGCTGCTGACGGGCGATGGCGATGTTCCGGGGGTCCGCCGCCAGGTGAAGCTCCTCCTCGAGCTCGGCGTACCGACCGCCAGCTGCTTCGCGCTCACCCTGGCCTGGCTCGGCGACCTGGAGGGGGCCGAGCGGCTCGACGCGCTCTGGCCCATGATCGACGGGCGCACCGCCTGCCGCCGGCTCTACCGGACGCTCCGCGAGTGGCGGACCGGCGACCACGCCGCCGCGCTCCGGCTCCTCGACGGCTTCGCCTGGGGCCCCTCGGACTTCTACCGGGGGGAGATCCTGCTCGACGCCGGCCGGCCGCGGGAGGCGCTCGAGACCTTCACCGCCTTCCGGCGTGAGCCGGCCAGCTTCGACGGCGAGTGGTTCGCCACCTTCGCCTACCCGCGCAGCCTCTACCTGTCGGCGCTGGCGCACCAGCAGCTCGGCGAGAAGGAGGAGGCGCGCCGGCTGCTGGCCCGGCTCTTCCGGCTCTGGGAGCGGGCCGATCCAGGGCTGCCGACGCTGGCCGAGGCGAGGGCGCTGCGGGCGAGGCTCTAGCTCCGCTGCTCGGCCACCGGCGCGTCGGGGCGGGAGACGCCGCGCTGCACGTCGAGCAGGAACGAGGTGACGATGAAGGCGCAGAGCGCCGCCAGGAAGATGGCGCGGGCGGTCGAGGTGGCGGAGCGGACGGTGAAGTTCGGGGCGCGGCGGGCGGCGGTGGTCATGGCGGGCTCCTTTTCGAGGACGGTGGCGAGAGGTTCCAGAGTTCCGCCATCCGATCTCTCGACAGCGTCCGCGGCCGGACCTGACAGGGGGGACCCGCGCGGGTGGCCACGAGCCGCACCGCGCCGCGTCAGCCGAGCAGGCCGCGCGCCCTGGCCAGCTCGCCCAGCTTCGCCTTGACCCGCTCGAACCGCTTCATCAGCGTGGCCGGCTCGACCGCCGCACCCTCGGCGGCCAGCACCTCGGCCACCTCGGTCCAGGAGAGCTGCTGGTCGATGCGCAGCACCAGCAGCGAGCGGTCCTCCTCGGAGAGGGCCTGGCGAAGCTCGTCGAGCGCCTGGCGCTGCCGCTCCACCACCACCACCGATCGCGTCCGGATCGAGTCGGCCAGCTTCGAGGCCTGCCCGCTCGAGAGCCGCTGACCATGCCGGTGCCAGGCATCGTTGCGCAGGTTCTGGGCGGCGTTCCAGGCCAGCCGGTAGCCCCAGGTCTTGAGCGAGGACTGGCCGCGGAAGCCGGGCAGGCCGGTCCAGACGTTCTCCGACCACTGCGAGAAGGCGTCGGCGGCGTCCTCCTCGACCCGCAGCATGGAGCGCAGGTAGCGCAGGATGGACGGGCCGAGCCCCTCGATCAGGGCGGTGGCGGCCGCGTCGGGCCCCTCGGCCGCCAGCTTCTCGCGGACCAACCGGTCGAGCTCCATGGCGGAGATGGTAGCGGTTGCAATCGCTCCCGGCCACTTCTGCGACAGGCCGGTCGCGCCGGGGTAACATGGCGGGATCATGGCCTCCTTCTTCGCGCGCCACGGCGCCGGTGAGATCCTCGCCCGCTACAGCTTCATCGAGCCCCTGCTGACCGGGCGGCGGGTCCTCGAGCTCGGCGCCGCCGCCGCCACCGCCGGTGCCAGCGCCTTGCTGCTGGCCGAGCGCGGCGCCGCCGCGGTCCTCTCGCTCGCCGAGGGCGAGGCGCTGCAGACGGCCCGCGCCGCCGGCCACCACCCCTTCGTCCGCTTCGACGACGCCTCGCTCGAGTCGCTCCCGGCCGGCGCCTTCGATCTCGTGCTGCTGGCCGACGGCGCCGCGCTGGCCGACGACCCGGCCCGCCTCACCGGGCTGCGGCGCCTGCTGGCCGCGGGCGGCCACCTGGTCACCGCCATCCCGGCCGGCGGCGGGCGCTCGCTGGCCGAGCTGGCCGGCGACACCACGCCGGTGCAGGCCCCCGGCTACGAGGGGTTCATCGCCGCGCTCACCGAGCACTTCCCCTGGGTCGAGGTGGCGACGCAGTCGGCCTCGGTCGGCTACATCATCGCCGTCCCGCCGCCCGAGGGGACCGAGCCGGAGGTGAGCATCGACGGCTCGCAGGCCGGCGACGCCGACGCCGCCGCCTACGTGGTGCTCTGCGGCGAGGGGCCGACCGGCCTGACCGGCATCACCATGGTGGCGCTCCCTTCGCGCCAGCTGCTCGACGCCTCGGCCAGCGCGCGCGAGGCGGCCGCGGCCGGCGCGGTGGCGGCCGGCGGCGCGGTGGCGGTGCTCGAGGCCCGGGTGGCGGCGCTCGCCGCGGCGGGCGAGGCGGCCACGGCCGAGCTCAACCGCCTGGCGCAGGAGCAGGGCGCGGCGGCGGCCGAGCGCGACTCGCTCATTCGGCAGCGGCAGCTCGCCCTCGAGGAGCGCGAGGCGCTGCTGCAGGACCACGAGGTGGCCATGACCGCCCTGGCCGAGGCGCGGGCCGAGCTGGGCCGGCTGGAGCAGCTCCGCGAGGAGCGGGCCGGCGGGCAGCGCGAGCTGGAGCAGTCGCTGGAGCGGCTGCGCGGGGTCGAGGCGCTCTGCGACGCCGAGCGCGAGGCCGGCGCGGCGGCGCGGGCCGACGCCGAGCGGCTGGGCGGCCAGCTCGGGCTGCGCGAGCGCGAGCTCAACGAGCTGCGCCAGCAGCAGGAGTCGCTGCGCCAGCGGCTGGCCGAGGCCGAGCTGGAGGCGGCGCGGCTGGGCGAGGAGCGGACCCGGGCGGTCACCGAGCTGGCGGAGCGGTCCGGCGCCGGCGCCGAGGCCGAGGCCGGCCTGCAGGCGGCGCGGGCCGAGGCCCAGGTGGCGCGGAGCGTGCTGGAGGGTGCCTTGGCGCGGGCCGATGGTGCCGAAGGGCGGGTCCTGGAGCTGGAGGAGGGGCTCGACGCCCGCGTCAGCGAGCTGGCGGCGCTGCGCGCCGAGCTGGAGGGCGGGCGCGCCCAGCTGGGCGGGGCGGCCGAGCTGGAGATCACCTTGCGGGCGCGGGCCGAGGCGGCCGAGGTGGCGCTGCAGGTGGCCAGCGGCGAGCTCGACCGGCTGCGCGAGGAGGCGGTGACGGCGCGCGGCGAGTCGGACGTGGCGCTGCGCGAGATCGACGGGGCGCGCGGCGAGGCGGCCCGGGCCACCGCGGTGCTGGCCGAGCTGCGGGTCGAGCTGCGGTCCACCGGCGAGGCGCTGGAGGAGGCGCGCGGCCAGCAGGAGGCGGCGCGTTCCCAGCTGGAGGCGGCGCGGGCCCAGGCCGAGGCGGCGCGGGCCGAGGTCGAGGCGCTGCGCGGCGAGGTGGCGAGGCTCGGCGAGGCGCTGGAGCTGGCCCGCAACGCTCCCGCCCCGGCGCCGGTGGCGGCGCCGTCACCCGAGCTGGAGGCCAGGGTGGCCGAGCTGGGCGCCGAGGCGGCCAGGCTCAGCGAGGCGTCGCGGCAGCAGGCCGAGCAGGCGGCCCACGCTGCCGGCGAGCGCGACGCCCTGGCGGCGCAGCTCGACGAGGTGCAGCGGCTGGCCGACCAGGAGCGGGAGCAGCTGGTGGGACAGCTCGACGAGGCCCGCGGCATCATCCAGGGGGCGGCCGACCGGCTGCGCGAGCTCGAGGCGCAGCGGACCTCTGCCGAGGAGGAGGCGCGGCTGCAGCGCGAGCGGCTCGGCGAGGCCCAGGCGCGGGCCCGCGACGTCGAGGCGAAGCTGGCCGAGGCGAAGAAGGAGACCGAGGCGGCCCAGGGGCAGGCGGCCGAGATCGACGCCGAGCTCCAGGCGATCCGCTGGGAGAAGGAGGAGGTCGAGCAGCGGCTGGTCACGCTGCAGCAGGTCGAGCCGGCGCCGGCGGGCGGGGGCGACGCCGCCGGGGCGGCGATCGAGGTGCTCCGGCTTCGCGGTGAGCTCGAGGCGCTGCGCGCCGAGCTGGAGCCGCTGCGCGCCGAGCTGGCCATGGCGCGGGGCGGCGAGGAGGGGCGCGACCTGGAGCTGGCCGGGCTGCGCGCCGAGCTCTCGCGGGTCCAGGGCGAGCTGGCCGAGCGGGCCACCAGCCCCGTGCTCGACGTCACCCCGGAGCGGCTCAGCAGACTGGTGGCGGAGAAGGAGGCGCTCGCCGCCACCCTCGCCGACCGCGACCTGAAGCTCTCGCGGCTGCAGCGCGAGGTGACCGACAAGACCGAGCGGCTGAGCCGGCTGGCCATGGAGCTCGGCGAGCTCAAGGCCAAGGGGATCGGCAAGATCTTCCGATAGCCCGGCGCGCCCCGGGCCACCCCGCGGGCCAGCCCGGACCGGTGGCGACGGTGGCTATGGGCTCCAGCCCGGGCCGGATGCTATCTTCCTTCGGGTGAGCGACCCCACTCGCCGTTACGAGCGGATCGAGATCGAACTCCCGGTCCGGATCTTCATCCCTGGCAAGGACGGCCTGAAGTTCGAGGCCTTCTGCACCTCCCGCAACCTGGGGTTGGGCGGCCTCTTCGTCGCCTCCAGCTTCCTGCTCCCCGAGGGGCTGGGCGTCCACGTCGAGCTCAAGCTGCCCGACAAGCTGCTGGTGGTCCGCTCCACGGTGGCCCACGCCGTCCAGCTCGCCGACGACCAGCTGGCGCCGGGCATGGGGATCGAGTTCCTCGACGTCGACGCCCACGGGCGGGAGACGCTGCTCCGCTACTTCACGCCCTCGCGCTACGACCAGTTCTTCAAGGACTTCACCACCGAGTTCCCGCACCTGAAGAAGGACCTCCCGCTCCCCGACGTCTCGCTGGTGCTCAACCTCTGGGAGGAGTGGAAGGTGAAGCAGGAGGGCGGTCCGTCCTTCACCGCCTCGGGCGCGCCGCCGGCCACCTTGCGCCGCCCCGGCGACGCCACGGCCAGCCCGCCTCGCCCCGGCGCCCGCCCGGCCCCGCGCCGCCCCCGGCGCTGAGCCGCCGAGGCGCCCGCGCACCCGATGGCCCCGGTCCGTCTCGCCTTCCTGTGGCACATGCACCAGCCCCTCTACCGGGAGCCGGAGACGGGCGAGTACCTCATGCCGTGGGTGCGGCTGCACGCCACCCGCTCCTACTACGACATGGCCTGGATGCTGGAGCGCCACCCCGGCATCCGCTGCACCGTCAACTTCACGCCGGTGCTCCTCGAGCAGCTCGAGGAGTACGTGGCCGGCACCGCCCGCGACCGCTTCCTCGACCTGACCGCCCGCCCGGCCGCCGACCTGCTCCCCGAGGAGCGCGAGGCGGTGCTGCGCCAGTTCTTCATGGTCGACTGGGAGACCAACATCCGGCCGCTGCCCCGCTACTGGGAGCTGCTGCACCGGCGCGGGCGCGACCTGCGCCTCGTCGACCTGCCCAAGGTCGCGGCCGGCTTCACCACCCAGGAGCTGACCGACCTGCAGGTGCTCTTCAACCTGGCCTGGGTCGGCTTCGGCGGGCTCCGCGACGATCCCGGGCTGCAGGCGCTGCGCGAGAAGGGGCAGGGGTTCGACGGCGCCGACGTCGACTACCTGCTCTCGGCGCAGCGAGAGCTGCTGGCCGAGGTGATCCCGCGCTGGCGCATGCTCTCCGAGCGCGGGCAGGTGGAGCTGAGCTCGACGCCCTACTTCCACCCCATCCTGCCGCTGCTCTGCGACAGCGACGCTGCCCACCGGGCCCTTCCCGGGCTGGAGCTGCCGCCCCGCTTCCGGCGCGTCGAGGACGCCCGCTGGCAGGTGCGCGAGGCCATGGAGAGCCACGCCCGCCGCTTCGGGGCGCCGCCGGCCGGGATGTGGCCGGCCGAGGGCTCGGTCTCACCCGAGGCGCTCGAGGTGCTGGCCAGCGAGCGGGTCGGCTGGGCCTGCTCCGACGAGGGGGTGCTGCTCCACTCGCTGCCGCCCGAGGCCTCGCGCAACGGCTCGGTCTACCGGCCCTGGCGGGTGGCGGCCGGGGGCGGCGCCGAGCTGAAGATGCTCTTCCGCGACCGCTCGCTCTCCGACCTGATCGGCTTCAACTACGCGCGGGCGGGGGCCGTCGAGGCGGCCACCGACCTGACCAACCGGGTCGAGGAGATCGGCCGGACCTGGCTGCGCGAGGGGAACGACGGGCCGGCCACGGTCGGGATCTTCCTCGACGGCGAGAACGCCTGGGAGCACTACCCCAACTCGGGCTTCGAGTTCCTCGACGCGCTCTGGAGCCGGCTCGAGGCGCAGCCGAAGATCACCACCACCACGGTGGGCGACGCGGTCAAGGACGCCCCCGGCCCGGTCATCCCGCGCATCCACTCGGGGAGCTGGATCGAGGCCTCCTACCGGATCTGGATCGGCCACGCCGAGGACCGGCGCGGCTGGACCGCGCTCGGCAAGGCGCGCGACGCCGTCGAGTCGGCCGAGCGGGCCGGCGGCGACAGCGAGCGGCTGCAGCGGGCCCGGCGCCACTGCTACGCCGCCGAGGGCTCCGACTGGTTCTGGTGGTACGGCGACGACTTCGCCTCCGAGCAGCTGGCCGAGTTCGACGCCCTCTTCCGCGGCCACGTGGTGCGCGCCGCCCGGCTGGCCGGAGCCTCGCCCCCGCCCGAGGCGCTCGAGCCGATCAAGCACGTCGAGGCGACCGCGGCCAGCGCCGAGGCCCGCCCGCTGCGCGACCCGACCATGCTCTTCACGCCGACGCTCGACGGCCGCGAGACCACCTTCTTCGAGTGGCAGGGCTCGGGGCTCTACCGGCCCGGGCAGCCGCGCGGCTCGATGTACGGCGGCGCCCAGGCCTTCGGGCTGCTCCGCTTCGGCTTCGACCTCGACGCCCTCCACCTGCGGCTCGACCCGGCCGAGTCGTCGACCCGGGCCGCCGAGGTGGGGAACCACCTGCGCGTCGAGCTGGTGAGCCGCGGCCGGCAGGTCGAGGTCGACTTCGAGCTGCGGCCCGACGGCGTGCCGCGGGGCGGGATGGTGCCGGGCGGCGGGCAGGCCGGGCAGGCCGCCTACCTCGACGTGCTCGAGGTCTCGCTCCCCTTCGCGGCGCTCGGCCTGGTCCCTGGCGACAAGGTGGCGCTGGCGGTCCACGTGCTGCGCAGCCAGGTCGAGGTGGAGCGGCTGCCGCGCTACGGCTTCGTCAACATCACCGTCCCGGACCGCGACTTCGACGGCGTCAACTGGCGGGTCTAGTGTCGCGCCACCTGGGGGGTCGGTCGTGAAGCTCACCCTCGGCATCTCCCCCTGCCCCAACGACACCTTCATCTTCGACGCGCTGGTCAACGGCGGCCTCGACCTCGGCGGCCTCGAGCTCGAGGTCTTCCACGAGGACGTGCAGACGCTCAACGAGTGGGCGCTGGCCGGGCGGCTCGACGTCACCAAGCTGAGCGTCGGGGTGCTGCCCCGGGTCATCGACCGCTACGCGCTGCTCGACGCCGGCGGGGCGCTGGGGCGCGGGGTGGGGCCGCTGCTGGTGGCCCGGCCCGGCACCGCCTTCGACCCGGCCACCTCGACGGTGGCCATCCCCGGCGAGCAGACCACCGCCCACCTGCTCTTCTCGCTCTGCCACCCCGGGGCGGCCCGCAAGCGCTTCCTGGTCTTCTCGGAGATCGAGGCGGCGGTGGCCCGCGGCGAGGTCGACGCCGGCGTCATCATCCACGAGAGCCGCTTCACCTACCGGGCGCGCGGGCTCATGAAGCTGCTCGACCTCGGCGAGGCCTGGGAGGCGCGCACCGGGGCGCCGCTGCCGCTCGGCGGCATCGTGGCGCGGCGCACGCTCGGCGGCGCGCTGCTGGAGCGGCTCGACCGGCTGGTGCGGGCCAGCCTCGAGGCGGCCTGGGCCGGCGGCGCCGCCCTCTCCCCCTACGTGCGGGCGCACGCCCAGGCCCTGGAGGAGTCGGTGATGCGCCAGCACATCGAGCTCTACGTCAACGAGTTCTCGCGCACGCTCGGGCCGCAGGGGCGGCGCGCCCTGGAGGCGCTGCTGGCGGCCCAGGCAAGGCTCGACGGCCGGACGCCGCCGGCCCTGTCCGAGGTGCTGGCGCCCCACCTGCTCGGGCGTTGAGCCGCCCGCCCGGTCGGCTGGAGGCGCGGCCACGGCCCCGCGGGCCCCTGCCGCGGCGGAGCGCTTGCGGGTATGCTCCGCGCCCGTGACAGCCTCGTCTTCCGCCCGTGGCCGGTCCGCCCTGGGCGTCCTCTTCCTGGTCGTCTTCGTCGATCTCCTCGGGTTCGGGATGGTGATCCCGACCATGCCGCTCTACGCGCGCCACTTCGGGGTCTCCGAGGCGGTCACCGGGCTGCTCTCGGCCGGCTACTCGGCCATGCAGCTCGTCTTCGCGCCCATCTGGGGCCGGCTCTCCGACCGCTACGGCCGGCGCCCCATGCTGCTCGGCTCCATCGCCATGACCGCGGTCGGCTTCCTCGGCTACGCGCTGGCCCCGAGCTTCGAGTGGCTGCTGGTCTCGCGCCTCTTCGCCGGGGCGGCCACCGCCAACCTCGCCATCGCCCGCGCCTACGTGGCCGACGTCACCCCGCCCGAGGAGCGCGCCAGCGGCATGGCCATCATCGGCATCTCCTTCGGCCTCGGCTTCATCCTCGGGCCTGCCATGGGCGGCCTGCTCACCACCCATTACTCCCTGGCCGCCCCCGGCTACGCCGCCGCCGCGCTGGCCACCCTCAACCTGGTGGCCGCCTTCTTCATCCTGAAGGAGCCGGCGAGCCACGCCCTCGCCACCCACCGGCCCCGCTTCGCCGCGCTGGTCGAGGAGCTGCGGCGGCCCGGGATCCGCGGGCTGCTGCTGGTCTCATTCCTCTCCATCCTCGCCTTCTCGGCGCTGGAGAACACCTTCGCCTTCCTGGCCGCCGACGCCTTCGGCATCCAGGAGCACGACGTCCCCTACGTCTTCGTCTACATCGGGGTGCTGGCGGTGCTGGTGCAGGGCGGGCTGATCAAGCCGCTGGTGCGCCGCTTCGGCGAGCGCAAGCTGCTGATCGCCGGGCTGGCCATGCAGGCCGTCACCTTCGTGGCGCTCCCCTTCGCCGGCTCGATCACCGGCATGCTGGTGGTGCTCGCCCCCATGTCGCTCGGCAGCGGCCTGACCCAGCCGACCCTCTCGTCCATCCTCTCCAAGCTGGCCAAGAAGGAGGACCAGGGCGGGACCATGGGGCTGGGCGAGTCGGCCTCGGCCTTCGGGCGCATCATCGGCCCCATCACCGGCACCGCCACCTACGCGCTGGCGGCCGCCTTCCCCTACGTGACCGGCGGCATCCTCATGGCCGTGGCCGCCCTGGTCGCCACCACGCTGCGCCCTGCCGACGCCGCCCCGGCGCCGGCCCTGGAGAGCTGACCGCATGCCCGAGCTTCGTCGCGACCCGATCGTCGGCCGCTGGGTGATCATCGCCACCGAGCGGGCCAGCCGCCCCAGCGACTTCGCCCACCCGCCGGCGCGGCCGCCCGAGGTGCTCTGTCCCTTCTGCCCCGGGCAGGAGGACAAGACGCCGCGCGAGGTCTACGTGCAAGGTCGCCCCCCGCCCATGACGCCCAACGGCCCGGGCTGGAAGGTGCGGGTGGTGCCCAACCGCTTCCCTGCGCTCAAGATCGAGGGGGAGCTCGACCGCAAGGCCGAGGGGATCTACGACCTGATGAACGGCGTGGGGGCCCACGAGGTGGTGATCGAGACCCCCGAGCACCTGAGGCAGATGAAGGACCTCTCCGACCAGGAGGTCACCGAGGTGCTCTTCGCCTGCAAGGCGCGCATCCTCGACCTGCGCAACGACCACCGCTTCCGCTACGTCCTGCTCTTCAAGAACCAGGGGCACCTGGCCGGGGCCTCGCTGGAGCACGCCCACTCGCAGCTGATCGCGCTGCCGGTGACGCCGCGCCAGGTGCAGGACGAGATCGACGGCGCCCGCCGCCACTTCGAGCACCGCGAGCGCTGCATCTTCTGCGACCTGGTGGCCCAGGAGCGCAAGGACCGGGCCCGCCTGGTCTTCGAGAACGAGGAGTTCGTGGCCTTCGCCCCCTGGGCGCCGCGCAGCCCCTTCGAGACCTGGATCGTGCCGAAGCGGCACGAGTCGAACTTCGAGGCCGAGCCCAAGGAGCGGCTCGGGCAGTGCGCCCAGGCGCTGCGCTCCACGCTGCGGCGGCTGGCGGCCGGGCTGGGCGACCCGCCCTTCAACTTCATCCTCCACTCCAACCCGCTGCGCGACGCCCCCAGCCAGAGCTACCACTGGCACCTCGAGGTGATGCCGGCGCTCTCGCAGGTGGCCGGCTTCGAGTGGGGCTCGGGTTTCCACATCAACCCGGTGCCGCCCGAGGAGGCGGCCGAGTTCCTCCGCAAGGTGATCGTCTAGGGACCCATGGAGCTGCTCTTCCTCGCCTCGGAGGTGGCGCCGCTCTCCAAGACCGGCGGGCTCGGCGACGTGCTCGGGGCGCTGCCGGGGGCCCTGGCGGCGGCCGGCGACGCGGTGGCGGTGGTCTCACCGCGCTACGGCTTCATCGACGCGGCGCGCGAGGGCTACACGCCGCGCGAGCGGGCGGTGCGGGTGCGCGGAGAGGCGACCACGGTCTGGGTCCGCACCACCGGGCGGCTCACCAGCTACCTGGTGGAGCACGAGCGCTTCTTCGGCTCGCGCCGCGGGCTCTACACCGAGCATGGCCACGAGTACGGCGACAACGCCGAGCGCTTCGCCTACCTCTGCCGCGCCGGGCTGGAGGTGCCTGGCGCCTTCGGCCACCGCCCCGCCGTGCTCCACCTCAACGACTGGCAGACGGCGCTGGCGGCCTGGCTCCTGCGCCACGACCACGCCAGCAACCCGGCGCTGGCCCGCACCCGCTCGGTCTTCACCATCCACAACCTGGCCTACCAGGGCTCCTTCTCGAAGGAGCTGCTGCCGGCGCTGGGGCTCCCCTGGGAGCTCTTCCGGCCCGACGGCGTCGAGTTCCACGACCGGCTCAACCTCATGAAGGCCGGGCTGGTCTTCGCCGACGCCGTCACCACCGTCTCGCCCACCTACGCCCGCGAGATCACTACCCCGGGCGGCGGCGAGGGGCTCGACGGCCTGCTGCGGGCCCGCGGCGCCAAGCTCTCCGGGATCTTGAACGGCATCGACACCGCCGAGTGGGACCCGGCCCGCGACCGCCACCTGCCGGCCTCCTTCGACGCGCTGAAGCTGGCCGGCAAGGGGGCCTGCAAGAAGGCGCTGCAGGAGGAGATGAAGCTGCCGGTGCGCCCCGACGTGCCGCTGCTGGCGGTGGTGAGCCGGCTGGCCGACCAGAAGGGGATCGACCTGCTGCTGGCGGCGCTGCCGGAGCTGCTGCGGCGCGACCTGCAGCTGGCGGTGCTCGGCAGCGGCCGGCGCGACTGGGAGGAGGCGCTGGTGCACGCCGCCAGCCACCACCACGGCCGGCTGGCGGTCCGCATCGGCTTCGACGAGGGGCTGGCCCACCGCATCGAGGCCGGGGCCGACCTCTTCCTGATGCCGAGCCGCTTCGAGCCGTGCGGGCTCAACCAGCTCTACTCGCTCCGCTACGGCACGGTGCCGGTGGCGCGGCGGGTGGGCGGGCTGGCCGACACCATCGAGGACTTCGACGGCTGGCGGAAGGGGACCGGGTTCCTCTTCCAGGAGTACGACCACCGCGCCATGGTGACGGCGGTGCGGCGGGCGCTGGAGCTCTTCCGCGACCGGCGCGCCTGGCACGCCATGATGAAGCGCGGCATGGCGCTCGACTTCTCCTGGGCGCGGAGCGCCGAGCAGTACCGGGCGCTCTACCGCTCGCTCGTCGAGGGGTGAGGGGGTCGGCATGCCCGCCAGGCCCCTGCAGGGAGGAGAGCACCGATGCTGATCGTGATGAAGCAGAACGCCACCCCCGAGCAGGTCGAGGCGGTGGTGGAGCGGGTCCGGTCGCTGGGGCTGACGCCCCACGCCATCCCCGGCGCCCAGCGGACCGCCATCGGCATCACCGGCAACAAGGGTGGCCTGGAGGGCGCGCCGTTCGAGGGGCTCGAAGGCGTCGGAGAGGTGCTCCGGGTCTCGCAGCCGTTCAAGCTGGTGAGTCGCGAGGTGCAGCCCGAGGACACGGTCATCGACGTGGGCGGTGTCCAGCTGGGCGGGAAGGCGATCGTGGTCATGGCCGGTCCCTGCTCGGTGGAGTCGCGCGAGCAGCTGCTGGCAGCCGCGCACGCCGTCAAGGCGGCCGGGGCGCGCTTCCTGCGCGGGGGCGCCTTCAAGCCGCGCACCAGCCCCTACGAGTTCCAGGGGCTGGGCGAGGCGGGGCTCAAGCTGCTCGCCGAAGCGCGCGAGCAGACCGGCCTCAAGGTGGTCACCGAGGTGATGGATCCCGACGACCTGTCGATGTGCGTGGAGTACGCCGACGTGCTGCAGCTGGGGGCGCGCAACATGCAGAACTTCTCGCTGCTCAAGAAGCTGGGCGGGGTGAAGAGGCCCATCCTGCTGAAGCGCGGCCCGTCGGCCACCATCCGCGAGTGGCTCATGGCGGCCGAGTACGTGGTGGCCCACGGGAACAACCAGGTGGCCCTGTGCGAGCGGGGCATCCGCACCTTCGAGACCGCGACCCGCAACACCCTCGACCTCAACGCCGTGCCGGTCCTGAAGGCCCTGACCCACCTGCCGGTGGTGGTCGATCCCTCGCACGGCATCGGCATCCGGGCCCACGTCCCGGCCATGGCGCGGGCCGGCATCGCCGCCGGGGCCGACGCCATCATCGTGGAGGTCCACCCCAGGCCGGAGCAGGCGCTCAGCGACGGGCAGCAGTCCCTCACGCCCAGGGAGTTCGAGGAGCTGATGCGGCAGGTGCGGATCATCGCCGGGGCCATCGGGCGGGCCATCGGCTGAGCGGCCGCTCCCCGGGGGACGTCACGGAGCGACCGCTACCCGGAGGACATCACGGCGCCGGGACCTCGGTGACCATCAGGTGCCGGCGAGGCTCAACCCGGCAGGTCCCGCGAGGCCGGGCGCAGCCCCCAGCGGAGCACCTCGGGGTCGAGGTCGGTGTCGTTTGGCCAGGTGATGGTGCCGAGCTCGGCGTCGACCCGGACCGACCGGAAGAAGGCCGGGTCGGCCCGGTGCGGCTCGAAGACCGGGCCGTTCATGTAAGGACCGAGGTCCAGGACCCTGGTGGTTCCGTCGTCGAAGCCGAGCTCCACGACGAAGCCTTCGAGACAGCGCACCGAGGCGACGCAGACCATGGCGGAAGCCTAGTCGAGCGGTGGGATCGATTCCAGCGGCTGCCGCTGGCGCGCGCGCTCCCAGTCGGCGGCCAGCTCGGAACGGTGGAGCAACGACCACTCGGCGACCAGCGCCAGGGCTCTTCGCGGGAGCGCGCCACCCAGGAGCTCGAGCGTGTCGATGCGAACCGCAGCCCGGTGACCGGCGTAGGTGGCATGGAAGTGAGGAGGCCATATCTTCGAGGGCCGTTCTGACCGACCGGCCGAACGGCGGACCAGTGGTCCGCGCGGCGGAACTCCCGGTCTGGGAGAAGGTCGGGGAAGAGAAACCCAGCCGGGGTGGGTCAAATCGAGTTCGTGCGCACGAACCGATTCGGAATCAACGAGGCGCGCCGCGCCCCTCGCCTTCCACGCGGACTCCCGGAAAACCCTCCGCCCCCGACCCGGCCTGATAGTGTGGGCTCCCCCGGAGGTCGCCCTGCCTGCCCTCGCCCTGCTGCTCCTGCTGGCCGCCGAGCCCTCGGTGCCGGCCGCGCCATCCGCGCCGCCCGTGCCACCGACCGCCGCGGCCAACCAGGTCGAGGCGCCGGTCTATGCCACGGGCGGCTACGCCGCACCACGAGTGGCCGAACCCGGCTGTGTCGGACGGGCGCTGGTGATCCCGAAAATGCCCGGGATACCGAGCGACGTCACGGTCAAGTTCGCGGTTCGCAGCAGCGGAGCAGTCGATAGCTTCGAGCCCATCTCCGAGGTGGCCACCAGCCTCTCCGACGCGATCCAGCGGGCCGTGATGAGCTGTCGCTTCATCCCGGGAACCGACTCGAGCGGGCAACCGGCCGATCTCTGGAAGATCATGCCGCTGCGCTTCGAAGCGCTCGGGGCGAAGGCAATCACCTCGTTGGCCCGGGAGTCGGAGCCCGGCTGCATCGCCCGAAACTTCCGGTTGCCGGTTGGCATCTTCATGTCGGGCCGCCTCAAGGTCCAGGTCAAGGTCGCGCCGGGAGCAGCGTCGGGCAAGGTGATCCCGGGCCGTTCACTGCGCGGGCCGGTGGTCGAGTCGCTCCAGGCTGCGGTCGATAGGTGCCCGATGGTCCCGGCCACGGACGCCGACGGGAAGCCGCGAGAGGACGTTGCAGAGGTGGACCTCTACCTCGCATTGCCGGACGACGATGTCAGGGCGGAGCAGCGCCCCAGGCTCCTCGCCGAGCCGCTGCTGGAGAATCGGCGATGCGTCTTTCAGCAGCTCTCCGGCCTGGGAAGGACCCGGGGCGTCGCCTACGTGATGCTGGAAGTTTCAGAAGTTGGTGCGCCGAGCAAGATCCGCATCGAGCCACAGGGCATGCCGCTCAAGATGCGACTCGAACTCCTCGACGCCGTCAGCTCCTGCCCGTGGCTCCCCGCGCGAGACCTCGAGGGAAGGCCGGTGAAGGCGGCCGCGTCGCTCACCGTCACATACGACTGACCCCCGCCCCCTACGCCCCGAACCGCCTCGCCGAGAAGGGCGCCAGCTCGACCGGCGGCGGCTCGCCCAGCACGCAGGCGGCGATGGCGTCGGCGGTGATGGGGCAGAGCAGGATGCCGTTGCGGGTGTGGCCGGTGGCGTAGAAGAGGCCCGGCACCGCGCCCGGCCCGAGGATCGGCTCGCCGTCCGGGCTGGCCGGCCGGAAGTTGGACCAGCTCTCCACCACCGGCAGCCTGGCGATGGCCGGGGCCAGCCCGATGCCGACCTCGAGCACGTGGCGCAGCCCGCCGGCGGTGACCGCCTTCTCGAAGCCGGCCTCCTCCATGGTCGAGCCGAGCAGGATCCGCCCGTCGCCGCGCGGCACCGCGTAGCCGTGGCCGGAGAAGATGACGCGGTGGAGCAGCGGCGGCGTGGCCGCCACCACGGCGATCTGCCCGCGCACCGGCCGCACCGCGTTGGGCGGCAGCCCATGCCCGGCCACTTGCAGGCTCCAGGCCCCGGCCGCCAGCACCACCGCGCCGGCGTCGATCCGGCCGCGCTCGTGGTCGACGCCGACGGCCCGGCCCCCCTCCTGCCGGACGCCGAGCACCCGCCCGGTGACGAACTGAGCGCCCGCTGCGGCCGCCGCCTTCGAGAGCGCCGCGCCGAGCGCCCGCGGGTCGAGCGACCCCTCGTCCTCGAACCAGAGGGCGCCCCGCGCCTCGGGCGAGAGCCCCGGCTCGAGCCGTCGCACCTCGGCGTCGTCGAGCACCGTCACCGGCAGGCCGGCCGAGAGGATCTTCCCGGCCCGGCCGGCCAGCAGCCGGGCGTGGTCGTCGTCGAAGGCCACCTCGAGCGTGCCGCCGCCGCGGTGACCGACGGCGAGGCCGGTCTCGGCCTCGAGCGCCGCCAGGAAGGCCGGGTAGCGGGCCAGCGAGGCGCGCCCGAGCGCGTAGAAGGGGCCCGGCTCGAGCGCCTCGACGCCGGGGGAGAGGATGCCGCCGGCGGCCGAGGAGGCCTCGGCGCCGGGGATGGCCCGCTCCAGGACGGTGACCGAGCGCCCGGCCCGCGCCAGCCGCCAGGCCACGGCGCAGCCCTGCACGCCCGCCCCGATCACCACCACGTCGCTCGTCATGGAAAGAGAATCTAGTCGAAAGTCGAACCGCCGCGGCCGCTTCCTGGCTCCCACCGCGCATGACCACCGAGAAGGCGATCCGCATCATGGCCGGTCTCTTCATCCTCGCCAGCCTGGCGCTCGGCGTCGAGGGGAGCCCGGTCTTCGTGGCCCGGGGATGGCTCTGGTTCACCGCCTTCGTCGGGGCCAACCTCTTCCAGAGCGCCCTGACCGGGTTCTGCCCGGCCGAGCTGGTCCTGCGCAGGCTCGGAATGAAGCGGGCCGGAGAGGCCTGAGCGCTGACCGGCGAGACGGGCGGGTGAGCCGGGCGCCTGTACTGGGCGACCGCGCCAGGGCGGCGCGAGCTGCCGGGCTGCGCTAGCTGCCGGTCGCGGCGGCGGAGCCGAGCGGCCTGCTGCCGGGACGTGGCGAGAGACCGTGGAGCAGCAGCTCATGCACGTGCTTGCGCCAGACCTCGGGCGGCAGCGGCGTCTCGACGAAGGGGCGCGAGGCCTCCTGCGCCGAGGCGAGCAGGGCGGCCAGGCCGCCGACCGTCACCACCGCCAGCACCGGGTCGATGGCCGAGTCACGCCCCTCGGCCAGCGCGATGGCGGCGGCGGCGCGGCGCACCGGCTCGAGCAGCGCCGGATCGTCACCGGCCAGCTGGGCCAGGTGCGGGGCGCCATCGAGGTACTCGCGGATGAGCAGCTGAGCGCCCATCTGGTCCTTCATCATGGCGTCGAGGTAGGCCGAGACCACCGCGGCGGCGCCACCCGGCCCGTGCTCGACCACCTCGGCGATGTCGGCCGCGGCCTCCAGCCAGACGCTCCGGAGGATGTCGAGGTAGAGGGCCTTCTTCGAAGACCAGTGCCGGTAGATGAGCGCGACGTTGCAGGCGGCGCCGCGCGCGATCCCCTGCACCCGCGCGCCGTGGTAGCCGCGCTTGGAGAACTCGACCCGGGCCGCATTCCAGATCCGCTCCGCGATACCGCTGCGGGGGGGACCGAGACGACGCATGTTGGCGACTGAACCGTCCATTTGTGTAAAGACTTAGTCTCAACATTGACGCACGTCAAGTCCCCCGGCCCCGAAAGGGGGTCGCTGGGGGAGAGGGCGGCCCCGAAAGGGGCTCGTGGGGAGAGAGGGCCTCCGGCCCCAGGGGAAGGCCGGAGTTGGGGTTTACCGGCCGGAAGGCAGGCTAGGGTGGGGGGGTGACCGAGCAGGGGCCAGCGGGCCGGACCATCCTCCACCTCGACCTCGACGCCTTCTACGCGTCGGTCGAGCAGCTCGACGATCCGTCGCTGCGGGGCCGGCCGGTCATCGTCGGGGGCACCTCGAAGCGCGGCGTGGTCTGCGCCGCCAGCTACGAGGCGCGCCGCTTCGGCGTCCGCTCCGCCATGCCGACCAGCCAGGCCCACCGGCTCTGCCCCGAGGGCGTCTTCCTCTTCCCGCGCTTCTCCCGCTACGGCGAGCTCTCCGACCGGGTCTTCGGCATCTACCGGCGCTACACGCCGCTCTGCGAGCCGCTCTCGCTCGACGAGGCCTTCCTCGACGTCACCGCCAGCCGCGCCCTGCACGGCGACGGCCCCACCATCGCGGCGCGCATCCGGAGCGAGGTGCGCGGCGAGACCGGGCTGACCGTCTCGGCCGGGGTGGCCGAGGTGAAGCTGGCGGCCAAGATCGCCACCGATCTCGGAAAGCCGGACGGCCTCACGGTGGTGCCGCGCGGCGGGGTGGCCGCCTTCCTGGCCCCGCTGCCGGTCTCGAAGCTCTGGGGGGTGGGGGGCGTCACCGAGGCGGCGCTGCGCCGGATCGGCGTCAGCACCATCGGCGACCTGGCGCGGCTCCCCGAGTCGGCGCTGGGGGCGGCGCTCGGGGCCGACCGGGCCGCCGGCCTGGGGGCGCTGGCGCGCGGCGACGACGAGCGCGAGGTGGTGCCGGACGAGGCGGCCCGGAGCGTGGGCGGCGAGGAGACCTTCGAGCAGGACCTGGTCGGCGAGGTGGCGCTGGCCCGGGCGCTGCTCATGCAAGCCGGGCGCGTGGGGAGGCGGCTGCGCGCGGCCCGGCTGCGGGGGCGGGTCGTCACGCTCAAGGTCAAGTACTCCGACTTCACGCAGGTGACGCGCCGGGTGACGCTGCCGGCGCCGACCGACGACGACCGGCTCATCTACCGCACGGCCCGCGACCTGCTGGCCCGCGTCGAGGCCGGGCGTCCGGTCCGGCTGGCCGGCGTGACCGTCTCCGGGTTCGGCGAGCAGGCCGAGGCGCCACCCCAGCTCGACCTCTTCGGCGGCCCGGCCGATGGCGGCGAGGTGGCGGCGCCCGGGGCGGCGCGGCGCCAGGCGCTCCACGCCGCGCTCGACAAGCTGGCCGACAAGTACGGCGAGCGGACGGTGGCCCCGGCCGACCTCTCGGATCGCGGCGAGGCGGAGCGCTGGCCGGTCCACCGGCGTCGCGACCGGGACTGACCGCCTTGGGGACTGACCGCCTCGGAGACGGCGGCTCGCGCCGGTCTTCGGCCCCTGGACGAGCAACCCGCTCGGGTGCGGCTGCCCCGCCCGGGTCACCGGGTGGTACCGTTCTTCAGATGGGAGAGTCCAGCGCCAGCCAGAGCGACGACCGCTTCCGACAGCTGGCGGAGAACGCCCGCGAGGTCTTCTGGCTGCTCGAGGTCCCGAGCGGCCGCATCTCCTACGTCAACCCGGCCTACGAGGCGATCTTCGGGAGGACGCGGCAGGCGCTCTACGACGACCCGGAGGACTGGTACCACGGCATCCACCCCGGGGACCGCGCCCGCGTCATCGCCGCCTACGAGGCGGCCGCCTCCCACCCCTACGACGAGGAGTACCGCATCGTCCGGCCCGACGGCGCCATCAGCTGGATCCGCGACAGGTCGGTCCCGGTCTGCGACGCCGAGGGGAAGATCATCCGGGTGGCCGGCATCGCCGAGGAGATCACGGCGCGGAAGCGCTCCGAGGAGTCGCTCAAGAGCCTCAACCGCGCCCTGCTCACCCTGGGGCGGTGCAACGAGGCGCTGGTGCGCGCCGCCAGCGAGCAGGCGCTCTACGACGAGGTCTGCCGGGTCATCGTCGAGGAGGGCGGCTACCGGATGTGCTGGGTCGGCCTGGTCGAGCAGGACCAGCGGCGCACCATCCGGCCGGTGGCCCACGCCGGCATCGACGACGGCTACGTCGAGGCCCTCGACCTGGTCTGGTCCGACACCGAGCGAGGGCGCGGGCCGACCGGCACCGCGGCCCGAACCGGGCGGCCGGTACACGGCCGCGACTTCCTCACCGACCCCACCCTGGCCCCGTGGCGGGACCAGGCGCTCAAGCGCGGCTTCCGCTCGCTGGCCGCCCTGCCCATGATGGTGGAGGGCGCCTGCCTCGGCGTGCTCACCATGCACTCCGGCGAGCCGGAGGCCTTCAGCGAGGAGGAGCTCCGCTTCCTCGAGCGGCTCGCCGAGGACCTCGCCTTCGGCGTGGCGGCGCACCGCGCCCGGGTCGAGCGCGACCGGCTCACGGCGCACCTGGCCCGGACCGATCGCCTCGTCGCCATGGGCACGCTGGCGGCCGGCGTCGCCCACGAGGTCAACAACCCGCTCACCTACGTGGTCTCGGCCCTCGACTACGTCGACGAGCTGCTGGACGCCGCGCGCTCCGGGCTGACGGCGGAGGCGGCCCTGCGGGCCCGGGGCGTGCTCGCCGAAGCCCGGGAGGGGACCGAGCGGGTCCGGCTGATCGTCCGTGACCTGAGGAGCCTCTCCCGCGGGGAGGACACCCTCATCGAGCTGGTGGAGCTCCACCCGGTCCTCGACTTCGCCATCGGAATGTCCCGCAACGAGCTGAAGCACCGGGCCAGGCTCACCAGGGACTACGGCCCGGTCCCGCCGGTGCGCGCCAACGCCGCCAAGCTCGGCCAGGTCTTCCTCAACCTCCTCATCAACGCCGCCCAGGCCGTCCCGCCCGGACGGGTGGAGCTCAACGAGATCCGGGTCAGCACCGGCACCGACCCCGACGGCCGTGCCCGCATCGAGATCAGGGACAGCGGGATTGGCGTGCCTCCCGAGGTGGCGGGCCGGCTCTTTGAGCCGTTCGTCACCACCAAGCGGATGGGGGAGGGGACCGGGCTGGGGCTCTCGATCTGCAAGGCGGCGATCATGGCGATGGGCGGCGAGATCGGCTTCGAGCCCGCGCCGGATCGCGGCACCATCTTCCGGGTCACGCTCCCCGCCGCCGTCGCGGCCGAGGGGGACCCGCCGGTCGAGCCCGTGGTGGCGGGCGGCGCGACCAGCCGGCGCGGCCGGGTGGCGGTGGTCGACGACGAGGCGGGCGTCTGCCGGGCCATCGAGCGGCTCCTCGACGACGAGCACGAGGTCGACGTCTTCGGGAACGCCAGGGAGCTGGCCGAGCGGATCGCCGAGGGCGCCCACTACGACACCATTCTCTGCGACCTGATGATGCCCGACATGACCGGCATGGAGCTGTTCGGTGTGCTGCAGCGCGCCTCGCCGCCGCTGGCCGAGGGGATGATCTTCATGACCGGCGGCACCTTCACGCAGGAGGCCCAGGCCTTCCTCAGCGCCGTGCCCAACCCGCGCCTGGAGAAGCCGTTCGAGACGGCCACGCTGCGGGCGGTGGTGCGCGCCCAGGTCGAGCTGGCCTCGCCGGGCTGAGGCGACGGCCCGGGGTGGCTAGGCCGCCGGCAGCGCGGCCACCAGCCGCTCGGTGACCTGCCAGAGCTTCCGCGCCAGGGCGGGGTCGTCGGCGTCGGGGCGCGGCCCGGTCACGTTGCAGTCGGCGAAGTAGGCGCCGTTGGTGCCCGCCGCGCCAGGGTGGACCGCCGCGTAGACCCCGGTGGCCGCCCCCTGGGCCACGCTCTTGAGCAGGAGCGGCCCGGCAAGCCCAAGGGCGAAGTTCGCGAACCCGGGCATGTGGCGAGAGAGGTTGGTCCGGATGACGCCGGGGTGGACCGCGTTGGCGGTCTGGCGCGTGCCGGAGAAGCGGCGGGCCAGCTCCTTGGCGAAGAGCAGGTTGGCCAGCTTCGACTGGCCATAGTGGCCCCAGGAGGTGTAGCCGCGCTCGGCGCCGAGGTCGTCGAAGAGGATGCCGGCCTTCGGCGCCATCTTGTGGGCGTCGCTGCTCAGCATCACCACCCGGCCGTCCCCGGTCAGCCGCTCGAGCAGGCCGTTCACCAGGATGAAGTGGCCGACGTGGTTGGTGAAGAGCTGCAGCTCGACGCCGAAGGCCTGCTCACGCTTCGGAAGCGCCATGATCCCGGCGTTGCAGAGCAGCGCATCGAGCCGGTGGCCGCTCCGCTTCACCGCCTCGACGCAGCCCTTCACGCTCTGCGGGTCGGAGAGCTCGCAGGCGAAGGGGATGGCCTGGCCGCCCACCGCCAGGCAGGCGCCCCTGGCCTTCTCCAGCGTCCTCGCGGCACCCAGCACCCGTGCGCCGCGCTTCACCAGCACCCGCATCGCCTCGAGGCCGATGCCGGAGTTGCAGCCGGTGACCAGGATGGTCCTCCCCGACAGGTCGAGCCCCTCGGTGACCTGCTCGGCGGTCGAGCCATGGCCGAAGCCGCTCGGACCGTTCCCCTTGAAGTACTGGATGAGTGACACGCTTCAGGCTCCTTGTTGGGGTGCGGCCATCGAACCGGTTGAACGGGGCATCACCGGCTTTAGGTCTAACGCTGGGCGCCATCGTCGCCCGGAAACCGCTAGAGGAACACCACCGTGACCACCGCCTCGCTCTTCGCCCCAGCCTCGCTCGGCCCGCTCACCCTGAAGAACCGCCTGGTCATGGCCCCCATGACGAGGAGCCGCGCCGTCGAGGCCAACACGCCCAACGCGCTCATGGCCGAGCACTACGGGCAGCGGGCCGGCGCCGGCCTGATCATCACCGAGGGGACCTCGCCGTCGCCCAACGGCACCGGCTACCCGCGCATCCCCGGCCTCTGGTCGGCCGGGCAGGTGGCCGGCTGGAAGCTGGTGACCGACGCCGTCCACGCCCGCGGCGGGCGCATCTTCGTGCAGCTGATGCACACCGGCCGGGTCGGCCACCCGCTCAACCTGCCGGCCGGCGGCGAGGTGCTGGCCCCGAGCGCCGTGGCGGCGCCCGGCGAGATGTACACCGACGCCGGTGGGATGAAGCCCCACCCGGTGCCGCGCGCCATGACCGAGGCCGAGATCGGCGCCGCCATGGAGGAGTACGTGGCGGCCTCGAAGAACGCCATCACCGCCGGCTTCGACGGCGTCGAGCTGCACGGCGCCAACGGCTACCTGATGGAGCAGTTCATCAGCCCCGACACCAACCGTCGCACCGACGCCTGGGGCGGCACCATCCAGAAGCGGCTCGCCTTCGTGCTCGAGGTGGCCGGGCGGGTGACCGCGGCCATCGGCGGGGAGCGGGTCGGCATCCGGCTCTCGCCCTACGGCGTCAACGCCGGCATGGTCGCCTACCCGGAGATCGACGAGACCTACCTCACGCTGGTGCGGGCGCTGGCCGCCACCGAAGTCCAGTACCTCCACCTCGTCGACCACTCGGCCATGGGGGCGCCGCCGGTCCCGGCCGCGCTCAAGCTGGCGCTGCGCAAGGAGTGGCCGCGCACCTTCATCCTCTCCGGCGGCTTCGATCGCGCCGGCGCCGAGGCGGCGCTCTCCGAGGGGCGGGGCGACCTCATCGCCTTCGGGCGCCCCTTCCTCTCCAACCCCGACCTGGTGACGCGGCTCGAGCGCGGCCAGCCGCTCACCCCGCCCGACTTCGCCACCTTCTACACGCCGGGGCCGAAGGGCTACACCGACTACCCGGTGGCGGCGGCGTAGGTCGGCGCGGCCAGCAACTCCCAAGCGCCCCTCGAGGCCGCGCCGGTCGTCCCTGCAGCCGGCCGACGAGGAAGCGAGCGGCGGCGTCAGTGTCTCAGCGGCGGGTCCCCGGCGGCGGTCCTCACCCTGGCGAGGATCCCGTCCATCTTCACCTCGGCCTTGGGGATGTAGCCCTGCACCCCGAGCAGCTCGGCCTCCCACTCGTAGCCGTAGGCCGAGAGGATCAGCACCGGGATGGCCGCCCAGCGCGGCTCGGCGCGCATCCGCTCGATGACCCCCCAGCCGTCGATGCCGGGCATCTTCAGGTCGAGCAGGACGATGCCGGGCACCTCGCCCTCGAGCCGCACCAGCGCCTCCTCGCCGCTGGCGGCCTGCTCCACCGGGTAGCCGGCCTGCGCCAGCACCTCGCAGAGCGCGGCGCGGAAGTCGTCGTCGTCGTCGACCACCAGGATGTACTGGCCGGGCGTCACCGGGTCTCCTCGGTGCGCAGCGCCGCGGCGATCTCGGCGCCGACGCGGCGGGCCTCGTCGGGCTGCCCCGGCGGCAGCGTCACCGCCCCCACCACCGGGTGGCCGCCGCCGCCGTAGCGCTGGCAGAGGCGGGAGATGTCGTGGGTGCGGGGCGTCACCGGCCAGGGGTTGGAGCCGACCGAGACCTTGGTCCGCTTGCGGTCCTCGGAGAGCACCACCGTGTAGCGGGCCGCTGGGAAGAGGTCGTAGGCGATGAACTTGTTGGCGCTCTCCAGCCCGCTGCCGAGCAGGTCGACCTGCACCACGCCCTGCTCCAGCCGGGCCAGCCGGCGGTAGAGCGCGATGGCCTCCTGGTGGCGGGCCAGCAGTGGCGCCAGCGGCTCGGCGGCCCACGGCGAGGCGACGATCTGCTGCAGCGACCGGGTGCGCATCGCCTCGATGACCCGGTCGGGCAGCGCCGGATCCTGGGAGGCCTCGAGCAGCGTCATGAGGCGCAGGGCCGGCTCCTCGAGCCGGACCGCCACGGCGGCCGAGGGGAAGCGGGCGGCGTCGATCAGCTCGGCCCAGTGGACCAGCTCGGCCAGGCCGGGCGCCTCCCAGCCGAACTTCTCGCGCAGGGTGCGGGCGATGAAGCCGGTGCAGGAGGGGGCGGCCGGATCCCAGAACTGCCGCGGGGAGCGGCGCGCCTCGAAGGTGGCCTGGTCGGCCGGCGACAGGAAGGCGCTGGCGTGGTGGTCGAACCACCAGTGCAGGCCGGGGTGGGGCGAGAAGCGGAAGTCGACGCAGGCGTTGAGCGGCCCGCTGAAGGCGTCGGCAGGGAAGGGATCGCCCTGGCCGTGCGCCATGGGTCGGTGGACCACGCCCTCGAGCCGCGCCCCCTCGCGCTCGGTCATGAACCGGCCGAAGAGGGCGGCCGAGGCGCAGCCGTCGAAGCAGTTGCCGTGGTAGAGGATCGCCAGGTGCATCGCGCCGCGCAGCATAGCGGCAAGCCGGCGCGCGCATAGGCCGCACGACCCGGGGGCCCCACCGGGGCCGCGCCGGTAGCGGCCGACCTGCCCGGCGAGTAGACTCCCGGGCGAATGGACGCCATCCGGGTCGGGGCCCTCCTCGATGACAAGAACTTCGACCTGCGGCTGAGCCTGGCGGCCGGCAAGCAGGGGCTCTCCCGCCGGATCGCCTCGACGCGCATCCAGAAGCCGGGGCTGGTGCTGGCCGGCTTCACCGAGTACCTGCACGGCGAGCGGGTCCAGATCTTCGGGAACACCGAGATGAGCTTCCTGGCCACGCTCCCGGTCGAGCAGGTGCGCGAGGCGATGCGTCGCTTCTTCGGCGAGGACGTGGCCTGCCTGATCGTCACCAAGGGGATCCAGCCGACCCCGGAGATGATCGCCGCCGCCGACGAGTTCGCCGTGCCGCTGCTGCGCACCAGCCACGTCTCCTCGATCTTCATCGAGCAGGTGCAGAACTACCTGGAGGACGTGCTCACCGCACAGACCTCGATGCACGGGGTGCTGCTCGACGTCTTCGGCGTCGGCATCCTGCTGCTCGGCAAGTCGGGCATCGGCAAGAGCGAGATCGCCCTCGACCTGATCATGCGCGGCCACCGCCTGGTGGCCGACGACATCGTCGACGTCAAGCGGCGCTCCCTCAAGGCGGTCTACGGCGCCGGCTCCGAGATCATCAAGCACCACATGGAGATCCGCGGGCTCGGCATCATCAACATCAAGGACCTCTTCGGCGTGGCCTCGATCCGCGAGCGCAAGAAGATCGAGATCGTGCTCGAGCTGGTGGAGTGGGATCCCAGCGTCGAGTACGACCGGCTCGGCGTCGAGGACCGCAAGTACCGCATCCTCGAGGTCGAGGTGCCCATGCTGGTGGTCCCGGTTCGGCCGGGCCGCAACATGACCACCATCATCGAGGTGGCCGCCCGCAACCACCTGCTCAAGCAGCAGGGCCACCACTCGGCGCTGGAGTTCCAGGAGCGGCTCAACCGGGCCATCGCGCTCTCCCCCGGGGCCCGGCCCAGCGAGTCGGACGTCGAGTGACCGGCCCGGTCACCCCACCCCCCGCGGCGCTCCCGCCCCAGCTGGTGATCCTCACCGGCGTCTCCGGCTCGGGGAAGTCGACGGCGCTGCGGGCCCTCGAGGACGCCGGCTTCTACTGCGTCGACAACCTCCCGGTGGTGCTGCTGGAGAAGCTGCTGGAGCTCTCCGGCCACACCGCCGGCGAGGTCTCGCGCATCGCCGCCGTGGTCGACGCCCGCGACGCCCGCTTCCTCTCCGAGGCGCCGCGCATCATCGGCGAGCTGCGCCAGCTCGGCATCCCCATCACCGTGATCTTCCTCGACGCCACCGACGAGTCGCTGGTGCGCCGCTACTCGGAGACGCGGCGCCGCCACCCGCTCTCCGGCGACTCGGGGACCGTCCTCGACGGCATCGCCGCCGAGCGCACCGCGCTCGACGGCCTGCACGCCGTGGCCGACGAGGTGGTCGACACCACCAACCTCAACGTCCACGACCTGAAGCGGCTGGTGGGGCGCCGCTTCGTCTCCGGAGAGGGGGCCAAGCTGGGGGTGACGGTGGTCTCCTTCGGCTTCCGCTACGGCATCCCGGCCCACTCCGACCTGGTGCTCGACGTCCGCTTCCTCCCCAACCCCTACTTCGTCCCGGAGCTGCGCTCGCGGGTCGGCACCGAGCCGGCGGTCCGCGACTTCGTGCTGTCCCAGCCCGACGCCCAGGCCTTCCTCGACCGGCTCTACGACTTCGGGGGCTTCCTGCTGCCCCGCTACAAGGCCGAGGGGAAGAGCTACCTGACCCTCGCCATCGGCTGCACCGGGGGCAAGCACCGCTCGGTCGCCATCGCCGGGGAGCTGGCCCGGCGGCTCGAAGCGGCCGGGCAGGCGGTTCGCCTCTGGCATCGGGACATCGAGAAGGAGTAGGTTCCCCACCCGCCATGGTCGGACTCATCATCGCCACCCACGGTCAGCTGGCAGCGGAGCTCCTCCGCACCGCCGAGGGCATCGTCGGACAGGTGCCGAGCGCCACCACCGTCTCCGTCGACTCCGCCACCTCGGTGGAGGAGGCCCGGGCGCGCCTCGCCACGGCCATCCACCGGGTGGGGACCGACGGCGAGGGGGTGTTGGTGCTCACCGACATGTTCGGCGGCACGCCCGCCAACCTGGCGCTCACCTTCCTCGACGAGCAGGTCGAGGTGGTCACCGGGGTCAACCTGCCCATGCTGATGAAGCTGGCCAACGCCCGCGGCAACGGGCTGGCGGCGGCGGCCGAGCTGGCCACCGCGCAGGGGCAGAAGAACATCACCCTGGCCAGCGCGCTCTTGCGCGCCCGTGCCCAGTCCGGCCGCTGAACCCCCGGGGCCACCGTGATCGCCCTCGTCCGCGTCGACAACAGGCTGCTGCACGGGCAGGTGCTGGAGGCCTGGATGCCGAAGCTGGGCGCCACCACCGTGGTGGTGGCCGACGACGAGGCGGCGGCCAGCCCGCTGGCCCGCGCCGCCATGACCCTCTGCGTCCCCTGCGAGATCCCGGCCCGCATCGAGCGGCTCGGCGCCGTCGACTTCGCCGCCCTGGCCGACTCCAAGGCGGTGGTCCTGCTGCTGGTGCGCGACGTGGCCGGGCTGGTCGAGGCGACGCGGCGCGGGCTGACCCCGGCGCGGGCCCCGCTCCTCAACCTCGGCAACGTCCACTTCGCCAGCGGGCGCCGCCCGGTCACCCCGTCGCTCTACCTGACCGGCGAGGAGCTGGAGGCCCTCTCGGGGCTGGCCGCCGCCGGCTTCACGGTGGAGGCCCGCCCCGTCCCCACCGAGGCGCCGCTGGGGCTCGAGGAGCTGGCGCGCCGGTACGCCGCCGCCCGATAGGCTACACTCGCCGCATCGTGGGTTACCTCCTGCTCGGCATCGTGGCGGGCCTGGCTGCCGTGGAGCGCAAAGGCTTCCTGCAGGCCATGCTCTCCCGCCCCATCGCGCTCGCCCCGCTCACCGGGCTGGCGCTCGGCGACCTCGCGGGCGGGCTGGCGGTGGCGGCGCCGCTCGAGCTGCTCTGGCTCGGTGCCGTCAACCTCGGCGCGGCCCTGCCGGTCCACGAGTCGCTCGGGACGGTGGCGGTGGCCGGCGGCGCGGTGCTGGCCGGGCAGGCGCTCGGCACCGGCGTGACCCCGGCCCTCTGCCTGCTGGCGCTGCTGGCCGGGGCCCCGCTGGCGCTGCTCGGCCGGCGCGCCGACCGCGTCGTCGAGGTGGCCAACGAGCGGCTGGCGCTCTTCGCCGAAGAGGCGCTGCGGCGCCACCACCCCCACGCCGCGGTCCGGCTCAACCTGGCCGGCCTGGCCATGCCCTTCGCCATCGCCGCCCTGCTGGCCCCGGCCGGCGCGGCGGTGGCCAGCACCCTGGCGGTCTTCGTGGTGCGCTCGGCGCCCCAGTTCGACGGCCCGCTGCGGGTCGGCTGGTGGGCCTTCTGCGGGCTGGCCTGCGCGGCCGGCGCCAAGGCGCTGCGGGCCCGCCACGCCGGGGCGCTCTTCTCGGTCTCGGCGGCGGTGGCGCTCTTCATCGGCCTGTTCCTGCGGGTGAAGCCATGACCATCCGCTTCCGCACCCGGGCCCACGTCTTCTGGCGCTGCCTCTTCCTGCAGGCGGCCTGGAACCGGCGCGGCATGCAGAACCTCGGCTTCGCCTACGCCATCGAGCCGGCCCTCGACGCCCTCTACGCCGATCCGGCCCGGCGCGAGGAGGCGCTGGCCCGCCACCTCGGCTTCTTCAACTGCCACCCCTACATGGCGGCCGCCATCCTCGGCGGCGCCATCCACCACGAGGAGCGGGTGGCCGCCGGCGAGGAGCCGGGGGCGGCGCCGCTCTCCTACAAGGCGACGCTGCAGGGGCCGCTGGCGGCGGTCGGTGACGGCTTCTTCTGGACGGCGCTGCGCCCCTTCTTCGGCGCCATGGCGGCGCTGGGGGCCCTGGTGGCGGGCTGGCCGGCGGTGGTGGCGGCGGTGGGGCTCTACAACATCGTCCACTTCGGCCTGCGGGCCCTGCTCTTCCGCGCCGGCTACCAGCAGGGCGACGCCGTGGTCGGGCTCATCTCCACGCTGGCCCTGCCGCGCATGGCCGAGCGGCTCCGCGCCGCCGGCGTGGCCCTCTGCGGGGCGGCGGCGGCGGCGGTGGCGCTGCGGGCCGGTGGCGTGGTGGCCGGGACCGAGCAGGCGGCGGTGCTGGTGGTGGCGGCGGCGGCCGGGGCCGGCTACCTGGTGCTGGCCCGGGGCGCGCCGCTCTTCCCGTCCGCCTACCTCGTGGCGATGCTCGGTACCCTGATGGCGGCCGTGACCGGCTGGGACGGGAGACCCTAGTGGCGCGGCTCGAGCAGGCCTTCACGATCGTCAACTCGCTGGGGCTCCACGCCCGGCCGGCCTCGCAGCTGGTGCAGATCGCCAACCGCCACAAGTGCGAGGTGCAGATCGTCAAGGACGGGACCTCGGTCAACGCCAAGAGCATCATGGGCGTGCTCACCCTGGCGGCGGCGCGCGGCTCCAGGCTCACCGTGACCTGCGACGGCGACGACGCCGAGTCGGCCCTGAAGGCCATGGGCGCGCTCATCACCGCCGGGTTCGGGGAGAAGTAGGAGGACCATGGCCGCCGGCCCCACCACCCTCAACGGCATCGGCGCCTCGCCCGGCATCGCCATCGGGCGCTGCTGGCCCATCGACCGGCGCAAGGTGCGGACGCCCAAGCGCCGGCTCGGCCCCGACGAGATCGAGCCGGAGCTGGCCCGCTTCCGGGTGGCGCTGGAGATCTCCGACCAGCAGCTCGAGGAGGTGCGCCGCAAGGTGACCGCCAGCGAGGGGAACGGCGCCGGCGAGCACGTCGCCATCATCGACATCCACCGGCTCATGCTCAAGGACGAGATGCTGGTCCTCGAGGTGCAGAAGCTGATCCGCGAGGAGCGGCTCAACGCCGAGTGGTCGATCAAGCGGGCCGTCCGCAAGATCAAGGGGGCCTTCGCCGCCGACGCCGACGAGTACTTCAAGGAGCGGCGCGCCGACGTCGACTACGTCGGCGAGCGGGTCATCAAGAACCTGCTCGGCCAGCAGGTCGACGTCGAGGAGCTGCCGCCGGAGGGGGCCATCATCGTGGCCAACGACCTGACCCCGGCCGACACCGCGCTGCTGCTGCACGAGCGCAAGGTCGGGGCCTTCGTCACCGACGCCGGGGCCAAGACCAGCCACACCGCCATCGTGGCCCGCGCCCTGGAGGTGCCGGCGGTGGTGGCGGTCGGCAAGATCACCACGCTGGCCGACCGGGGCGACTGGGTCATCGTCGACGGCACCAGCGGCGTGGTCATCATCAACCCGACGCCGGGCGAGCGGGCCGACTACGAGGCGGCCCGGCTGCGCTTCCTCGCCACCGAGCGGGAGCTGCTCCGCACCCGCGAGCTGCCGGCCACCACCCTCGACGGCCTCAACGTCAAGCTGTCCGGCAACATCGAGTTCGCCGAGGAGGTCCCCAGCCTGCTCAACCACGGCGGCGAGGCGGTCGGCCTCTACCGCACCGAGTTCCTCTACCTGCAGCGCGACCAGCTCCCCACCGAGGAGGAGCACTACCAGGACTACCGGCGGGTGCTCGAGGCGCTGGCGCCCCGCACCGTCACCATCCGCACCTTCGACCTCGGCGGCGACAAGCTGCCGGCCGGCTTGAAGGCCCACGCCGAGAACCCGGCCATGGGGCTGCGGGCCATCCGCTACTGCCTGCGCCAGCCCGACATGTTCCGCAGCCAGCTGCGGGCGCTGCTGCGGGCCTCGGTCCACGGCAACCTGCGGGTGATGTTCCCCATGATCTCCGGGGTGGCCGAGCTGCGGGCCGCCAAGCGCATGCTGCTGGAGGTGCGCGACCAGCTGGCGGCCGAGGGGTTCGAGCTCCCGCTGCCGCCGGTCGGGATCATGATCGAGCTCCCCAGCGCCGCGCTCATGGCCGACCGGCTGGCCCGCGAGGTCGACTTCTTCAGCATCGGCACCAACGACCTGATCCAGTACACCATCGGCATCGACCGGCAGAACAAGGACGTCGCCTACCTCTACCGGCCGCTTCACCTCTCGGTGCTGCGGCTGCTCAAGGGGATCTGCGACGCCGGCGCCGAGGCCGGCATCCCGGTCTCGATGTGCGGCGAGATGGCCGGCGAGCCGCTCAACGCCCTGGTGCTGCTCGGGCTCGGGGTCACCGAGTTCTCCATGAACGGCCCGTCGATCCCGCTGGTGAAGCGGGTGGTGCGGGCGGCGCGGGCCGAGGACGGGCGGGCGCTGGTGGCGCGGATGCTGGCGCTGACCCAGGCCGACGACATCGAGCGCGAGGTCAAGGACGAGATGAACCGGCGCTTCGGCGCCCTCATGGAGCACGACGGCCAGGTCGGTCCGGTCTCGGGGTAGGGGAGGCTCCCACCCTCCGCTGGCGCGGACGGACGGCGCTGCGTCCGTCATGTTGACAGGGGCGCTCCCGGGCGCTTAGGTTGCGGCCCTTTCCTGCTTCCCGGGAGCCGCGCCATGTCCGCCACCGACTACCTCTTCACCTCGGAGTCCGTCACCGAGGGCCATCCCGACAAGATGGCCGACCAGATCTCCGACGCCGTCCTCGACGCGGTCCTCAAGCAGGATCCGAAGGGGCGGGTGGCCTGCGAGACCCTGCTCAAGACCGGCTACGTCATGCTGGCCGGCGAGATCACCACCAGCGCCAAGGTCGACTACCCGCGCCTGGCCCGCGAGATGGTCCGCAAGATCGGCTACACCGACAGCACCATGGGCTTCGACGCCGACACCTGCGCGGTGCTGGTGGCCGTCGACCAGCAGTCCCCTGACATCGCCCAGGGCGTCGACACCGGCGGCGCCGGCGACCAGGGGATGATGTTCGGCTTCGCCTGCGACGAGACCCCGGAGCTGATGCCGGCCCCGATCCAGTACGCCCACGCCCTGACCCGGCAGCTCGCCAAGGTCCGCAAGGGCGGCGAGAGCTGGCTGCGCCCCGACGGCAAGAGCCAGGTCTCGGTCGAGTACCGCGACGGCAAGGTGGCCCGCATCGACACCGTGGTGATCTCCACGCAGCACGCCGAGGAGGTCTCCAACAAGAAGATCCACGAGGCGGTCCGGGCGCTGGTGATCGCCAAGGCGCTGCCGAAGCGGCTGCTCGACCGGAAGACCAAGATCCACATCAACCCGACCGGCCGCTTCGTGGTCGGCGGCCCCATGGGCGACACCGGGCTGACCGGCCGCAAGATCATCGTCGACACCTACGGCGGCATGGGCCGCCACGGCGGCGGCGCCTTCTCCGGCAAGGACCCCTCCAAGGTCGACCGCTCGGCCGCCTACATGGGGCGCTACATCGCCAAGAACGTGGTCGCCGCCGGGCTGGCCTCGCGCTGCGAGGTGCAGGTGGCCTACGCCATCGGCGTCGCCGAGCCGGTCTCGGTGCGGGTCGACACCTTCGGCACCGCCATGGTGGACGAGGAGAAGATCGCCGTGGCCGTCCGCAAGGTCTTCCGGCTGACGCCGCGCGAGATCATGGAGGGGCTCGACCTGCGCCGGCCCATCTACGAGAAGACGGCCTCCTACGGCCACTTCGGCCGGTCCGAGAAGAGCTTCACCTGGGAGCGGACCGACAAGTCCGAGGAGCTGGCCACGGTGGCCGGGCTCAAGTAGGCGCTCCACGGCACCGCAGCACCCCGGGGGGCCCGCCGAGAGGTGGGCCCTTCGGCGTTCAAGGGGCCTGGTGGGAGGATGCCGCCGGCCGTTCGATTCCCGGTCGCTCGAACCGTCCGACCGTCGAACGTATCGACCGCAGCGAGTCGCCAGGTGGCCGTGAACACGGGCCGCGACGGCTGGACGGGCGCTTGCATCACCCGCACCCGGCGCGAACGCCGCGCCGCCGTCCACCCCCACCATGCTCGCCATTGCTCGCGAGAGAAGGAGCTTCACATGAAGGCGCTCGTCTACCACGGACCCGGGAAGAAGGCCTGGGAGGAGAAGCCCAAGCCGACCATCAAGGCTCCGACCGACGCCATCGTCAAGGTCCTCAAGACCACCATCTGTGGGACCGACCTCCACATCCTGAAGGGCGACGTCCCCACTGTCACCGCCGGTCGCATCCTCGGCCACGAGGGGGTCGGGGTGGTCGAAGAGGTCGGCTCCGGCGTCTCCGGCTTCAAGAAAGGCGACCGCGTCCTCATCTCCTGCATCACCTCCTGCGGGAAGTGCGACGCCTGCAAGAAGGGCATGTACTCGCACTGCTCCGACGGCGGCTGGATCCTCGGTCACCTCATCGACGGGACCCAGGCCGAGTACGTGCGGATCCCGCACGCCGACACCAGCCTCTATCGGGTGCCGCCCGGCGCCGACGAGGACGCGCTGGTGATGCTCAGCGACATCCTCCCCACCGGCTTCGAGATCGGCGTCATCAAGGGCGCGGTCAAGCCCGGCGACACCGTCGCCATCGTGGGCGGCGGTCCGGTCGGCCTCGCGGCGCTCCTCACCGCGCAGTTCTACTCGCCGGCGGAGCTGATCATGGTGGACCTCGACGACAATCGGCTGATGGTCGCCAAGAAGCTCGGCGCCACCAGGACCATCAACAGCGGCGACGGCAAGGCGGTCGCCACGATCATGGCGCTCACCAACGGCAAGGGCGTCGACGTGGCCATCGAAGCGGTCGGCATCCCGGCGACCTTCGACATCTGCCAGGACATCGTCTGCGCGGGCGGCCACGTGGCCAACGTCGGCGTCCACGGAAAGAGCGTCTCCCTCAAGCTGGAGAAGCTCTGGATCCACAACGTCACCATCACCACGGGGCTGGTGGACACCAACACGACGCCCATGCTCCTCAAGAACGTCGTGGCCGGCCGCTTGGCCCCGCGGCAGCTCATCACCCACGAGTTCACCTTTGCCGAGTTCCTCAAGGCCTACGACACCTTCGGCGACGCCGCCAAGGAGAAGGCCCTGAAGGTCATCGTGAAGGTGGCTGGGTGACTTGAACCGAGTGGATCGGCCCCGGCCACCCTGGCTGGGGCCGATCCGCGCCCCCACGTGGAGGTGGGCCATGGCGCGCGATTGGGTTAGGGTCACCCCGAGACGCGCCCCGGTGAGGGAGACGCGTCGAGAAGGGTCAGCTCCGGTGGCCTTCCCGATCGGTCAAGCATTCGCCCGCCCCGCCGAGGACCACGCCGTCCTCGACGCCTGGAAGCGGCTCGTCGGAGGCGGCGCCGAGCCCGGGTCGGCGGGCGTCCGTGAGCTGATCGCCGAGTCGTGGCGCCGCTGCAGGGATCTCAAGATCGATCCCGGCATGGCCCTCGCCCCGGTCGGTGACCCGTCGGCCCGCCCGGACGAGCACCGGACCCTCATCGAGGCGAGCGAGCCCGTCCTTGCGGCCGCCCGCGACTTCCTCTCCGACGCCGAGAGCATCCTGCTGCTGACCGACGAGCGCGGCTTCGTGGTGGGGGTCGAGGGCGACGCCAAGACCATCAAGGCGGCGGAGGAGATCCGGCTGGTCCCGGGCGCCACCTGGGGCGAGTTCGCGGCGGGGACCAACGCCATCGGGACCGCCCTCGCCGTGGGCCAGGCGGTGCAGGTCCATGGCGCCGAACACTACTGCGAGGAGATCCAGCGGTGGACCTGCGCGGCCTCGGTGGTCCGCGATCCCTGCGACGGCAGCCTGGTCGGGGCCATCGACGTCTCCGGGAAGAGCCAGTCCTATAGCCGCCAGAGCCTGGCGTTCGTGGTCTCGGCGGCGGCCCAGATCGAGGATCGCCTGAAGCAGGTGGAGCTCGCCGAGCGCTTTCGCATCCTCGAGTGCGCCGTTCCGCTCCTGTCGGCGGTGCAGGAGGACCCCGTCATCCTCTTCGACCGGCGCGGCTTCGCCATCAAGGCCAACGGCCGGGCCACGGCGGTCCTGGCCCGGGGCGGCGGTGCGCTCACCTTTGGCGGCTCCCTCCGGATCGAGGCGCTCAACCTGGAGCGCCCCCGCGCGGCCGGGGGGCTGCCGCCGTGGCTGGAGGGCGCCCGGATCGAGCCCATCCTCGACCGGGGCGAGCGGATCGGGACCGCTGCCCTCCTGGCCACCGCGGCCGGGAGCCGCCACCGGCCCTCGAGACACGTCGTGCCGGCTCCGGCCACTCTCGCGGCCTTTGATGCGGTGCTCGGGTCCAGCCCGGCGCTGCGGGAGGCCATCGCGCGCGCCAGGCTCCTCGCTCCGGCGCGAGCGCCGGTCCTGCTCCTTGGGGAGACCGGGGTCGGGAAGGAGCTCTTCGCCCGCGGCATCCACGCGGCGGGAGCCACGCCCACCGGGCCATTCGTCGCCCTCAACTGCGCCGGCCTGGCGCGCGACCTCCTCGCCAGCGAGCTCTTCGGCTACGGGGATGGCGCCTTCACTGGCGCGCGGCGCGGTGGCGCGGCAGGGAAGATCGAGGCCGCGAACGGCGGGACCCTCTTCCTCGACGAGATCGGCGAGATGGCCGTCGAGCTCCAAGGGTACCTCCTGCGCGCCCTCGAGGAGGGGGAGTTCAGCCGGATCGGCGAGAACCAGCCGCGCCGGGTCTCGTTCCGCCTGGTATCTGCGACCAATCGTGAACTGCGGGACGAGGTCGCTGCGGGCCGGTTCCGGATGGATCTCTACTACCGGATCGCCGTGACCAGCATCCGGATCCCGCCTCTCCGCCACCGCCGGCAGGACATCGAGCCGCTCGCCGAGCACTACCTGGCGCTCTGCGCGGACCAGCGCGGCGCCGGACCGCGCGACCTCTCCCTCACTGCCCTCGCCGCCCTTCGAGCCCATCCGTGGCCCGGAAACGTGCGCGAGCTTCGTAACCTGATGGAGTCGGTCGGCCTGACGGCCGCCGGCGAGCGGGTGGAGCTGGAGGATCTGCCCGATGAGCTCAGGCAGACCATCCCGCCCAGGGGCGCGGCGCCCGGCGCACGGTCCCCCGGCTCGGGGAGCCTCGGCGCCGTGGAGGCCGAGGCCATCCGCGCTGCGGTGGATGCCGAGGGCGGCAACCTGGCGCGCGTGGCGTTGAGGCTGGGCATCGCCAAGAGCACGCTCTACGCGAAGGTCCGGGCCCACGGGCTCGGCGACGCCGTCGAGGCGCTGCGAGCCTCACGAGGACCTGGCCGAAGCGGCCGGGGCTAGAGCGCGGCCCCCGGGCCGTCCTGGCCGCCCCCGCCGGGCTGAAGAAGGCCGCCGGGCTGAAGAGGGCCGCCGGGTCGGCGCCCGCCGTGCCGGGGCGCGGTCCCTCCACGTCCGGGAGGGGGACTTGATCTCCAGCCGGCCTTCGTTATATCCGTTCACCCGGATAAAGCGATGAATGCCACCCCCGCACCCGCGAAGCGCCCCGCAGCCCTGCTCGGCTGGATGGACGGCCTCGCCGACGAGACCCGGCTGCGCCTGCTGCGGCTGCTGGAGCGGGAGGAGCTGGCAGTGCAGGAGCTCTGCGACGTGCTGCGGCTGCCGCAGTCGACCGTCTCGCGCCACCTGAAGACGCTCACCGGCGCCGGCTGGCTCGCCTCCCGCCGCGAGGGGACCGCCAGCTTCTACCGGCTCTCCGAGCGGCTCGACGCCGGGGCCCGCCGGCTCTGGAAGCTGGCCCGCGCCGAGACCGACGGCTGGACCTCCGCCGAGCAGGACGAGGTCCGGCTCGAGGCGCGGCTGCGCGCCCGCCGCGAGGGGGCCGAGCAGTTCTTCGCCGGCGCCGCCCGGCAGTGGGAGGCGCTGCGGGCCGAGGCCTACGGCACGGGCTTCGAGCGCGAGGCCCTGCTCGGGCTGCTGCCCGACCAGCTCACGGTGGCCGACCTCGGCTGCGGCGCCGGCACGCTCTCTGCCGCGCTGGCGCCCCACGTGGCCCGGGTCATCGGCGTCGACCAGTCGGCCGCCATGCTGCGCGCCGCCCGCCGCCGGCTCGAGCCGTTCGACAACGTCGAGCTGCACCGGGCCGGGCTGGAGGCGCTGCCGCTCCCCCCGGGCAGCTGCGACGCGGCCCTGCTGGTGCTGGTGCTGGCCTACGTCCCGGCCGTCGCCCCGGTGCTGGCCGAGGCGGCCCGCATCCTCAAGCCGGGCGGCCGGCTGGTGGTGGTCGACCTCTCCCGCCACGGCGACGAGCCCTTCGCCCGCCGGCTCGGCCAGGCCCGGCTCGGCTTCGCCCCCGACGAGCTGACCCGTGGCTTCGCCGCCGCCGGCCTCTCCGTCCCCGCCGTTCGCCCGCTGCCGCCCGAGCCGGGCGCCCGCGGCCCCGCCCTCTTCATCGCCACCGCCCGGCAGCCTGCCGGGACCCGCCGTTCCAGCTGACCCCGCACCAGAACGAAGTCGCACCGACCCAGGAGAAGACCGCATGGCCACCAGGAAGACCTCGAAGAAGCTCGACCACCTCGTCAAGGACCTCAAGCTCGCCGACTGGGGGCGCAAGGAGCTCGAGCTGGCCGAGAAGGAGATGCCCGGCCTGATGGCGATCCGGAAGGAGTACGGCAAGAAGAGGCCGCTCAAGGGGCAGCGCATCACCGGCTCGCTCCACATGACCATCCAGACCGGCGTGCTGATCGAGACCCTGGTGGCCCTCGGCGCCGACGTGCGCTGGGCCTCGTGCAACATCTTCTCGACGCAGGACCACGCCGCCGCCGCCATCGTGGTCGGCCCGACCGGCACCGTGAAGGCCCCGGCCGGCGTGCCGGTCTTCGCCTGGAAGGGCGAGACCCTCGAGGAGTACTGGGAGTGCACGGATCGCGCCCTCGACTTCGGCGACGGCCGCGGCCCCACCCAGATCGTCGACGACGGCGGCGACGCCACGCTGCTGATCCACAAGGGGGTCGAGTTCGAGGCGGCCGGCAAGGTCCCCAAGGCCGGCCCGGCCGACTCGGAGGAGTACGCCGTCATCTTGAAGCTGCTCGCCAAGACGCTCAAGGCCACCCCGAAGCGCTGGACCAAGGTGGCCGCCGCCTGCAAGGGCGTCACCGAGGAGACCACCACCGGCGTCCACCGGCTCTACGAGATGCAGAAGAAGGGGCAGCTGCTCTTCCCGGCAATCAACGTCAACGACTCGGTGACCAAGTCGAAGTTCGACAACCTCTACGGCTGCCGCCACTCGCTGGTCGACGGCCTCAACCGCGCCACCGACGTGATGCTGGCCGGCAAGCTCTGCGTGGTGCTCGGCTACGGCGACGTC
>JANMRY010000028.1:0-40252 GCA_031388695.1 Anaeromyxobacter sp.
GTACGGGAGCCGGCGGCTGAGTACGGGGCGGAGTGCGGAGTGGAGTACGGGGCGGAATATGGGGCGGAGTACGGAGCGGCCGCGACGGGGTGAGCCGGCTTCGGGGAGGCGGGGCGAAGGTGCTGGCCAGAAGCCTGGGCGGCCTGATGGCCGCCCGATTGGGCCGCCCGACTACACCGGTGGCGGAACCTGGCCGTAGGTCGGCCGCCCGGTCAGCCGGTGGCGGGTCAGCACCACGCCGGTGCTCGAGACCGCTGAGGAGACCAGCTCGAACGCCGCCGGCGCCGCGCCGCCTTCGAAGAGTCGCTTGCCGCTCCCGAGCACCACGGGGAAGGTGAGCAGGTTGAGCTCGTCGACCAGCCCATGCTTCCAGAGGGTCTGCGCCAGCCCCGGGCTCCCATGCACCTGCAGCTCGCCGTCGCCGAGGGCTCGCTTCAACGCCGCCACCTCGACCGGCACGTCGCGCACCAGCCTGCTCCCGGCCCAGTCGACGGTCGCCAGGCTCCGCGACGCCACGTACTTCGGCAGAGTCCTGAGCTTCATGGCCACCAGGTCGTCGGGGTCGGTCACCTTGGGCCAGTGGCCGGCGAAGACCTGCCAGGTCCGGCGCCCGAGCAGGAAGGCGATCGGCCGCGAGAAGACGGCGTCCATGAACTCGCCGAAGCCCTGGTCGAAGTAGGGCACCACCCAGCCTCCGTGCTGGAACTCGCCGCTCACGTCCTCCTCCCGCCCGCCCGGCCCCTGCACCACGCCGTCGAGGGTCACGAACATCGTCATCGTCAGCTTGGCCATGGGGCTGGCTCCTTCCGGTTGATGGCTCCGGCAGATCTAACGAGGGGAGGGGCAGGTGGCACGTGAGCGCGAATCGGGCGCCCACCCGGGGCTGGGGTGAGCGAGACGTGCTGGGCAACAGCCTGGGCGCCCTGAAGGGCGCCCGATTAGCCTGAAGGCCGCCCGACTGGCCTGGGCGACCTGAAGGCCGCCCGATTAGCCTGAAGCGCGCCCGACACGCTGCCCCAGCTCTGCCACCCCAGCGCCAGCCTCCTCGGCGAAGCGCCGCACCGCGTCGGTGAGCAGCGGCTGCGCCGCCACCTCGCCCCAGAAGCGCCGGGCCCAGGCCGCGGCGTCGGGCCAGACATCGAAGTTGGCGCTCGCCGGCGGCGCCGGCACGAAGCGCCGCTGCACCAGGGTCTCGGCCGAGGGGGCGAGGATCATCGGCAGCATGTCGTAGGACGGCGCCAGCCGCAGCGCTCCGCCCGGCGCCGCCAGGAAGGCCAGGTTGCCGGGGTGACGATCGGTGTTGCCGATCAGCTGGCCGAAGGTGTCGAGCCAGCGCACCCGCCGCCGGTCCTCGGGCGAGAGCAGGAAGGGCGGCCCGACCAGCTGGGCCACCACCGCGATCCAGTCGCCGCCCACGCCGAGGTGCTCGCTGTCGACGGCCCCCAGCGAGATGACCGCCCGCCTGCCGCGCGCCCCGACCCGGTCGAACCGCTCCACCTCGAGGAAGCGCCAGCCCTCCACGTCCATCCACCGGGCCGTCGAGGCCGGCACGCCCGCGGTCGCCACCAGCTCCAGCGCCTTCCACTCGCACCAGAGCAGGTCGCGCCAGCGCCGCGCGCTCGGGGCCGACTCGCCGGAGGCGAACTTCACCAGCAGGTGACGCCCCCGGGCGAAGGCGCCGAACTTGGGCCGCTCGCCGCCGGCCGAGGAGCCGGCCACGTCGGTGGCGGCCCGCTCGGCCAGCTGCGGGTAGACGGCCGGCTCGACCTCGCGCAGCGGCGCCGACAGGGCGCGCGCCAGCGACTCGTCCCCCACCACCAGGTCGCCGACGCAGTCCTCGCCGCGGCGGGCCAGCGCGATGAGCCGGTGGTCGTCCGACCAGCGCCCCAGCCGCGGAGGGAGCCCCAGCTCCGGGAAGCGGGCCGGGAAGCCGTGGCCGAGGAACCCCTGCGGCGCCATGTCGGCCAGCGCCGGGGGCAGCCCGGTGAAGTGGACGCCGGCGCGGCCAGCCGCCCACCAGTGCCCCCCTTCCGCCAGCAGGTGCAGCACCCCGGTCGCGGTCGCCTCGCCGGCCTCGTCGACCCGGAAGATCGGCAGCCGCTGGCCCAGCCCCTCGATGGCGCGCGTCCTCGCGTAGGAGGTCGACCGCCCGCTCCCCATGCGCAAGACCTGCTCACCGGCCTTGGCCACCAGCCGGGAGAGCGTCGGCCCGGAGATCCTCAGCGCCGCGCGCAGCTCGGCGGCCCGGGCCACGCGGCCGCGAGAGAGCTGGGAGAGGAGGGCGTCGACGTCGGACATTCGGGAAGGTGGGGTAGGTGGGGCGGGTGGGGCGGGGCTGGCTGGCTGGTGAAACGATGACTGAAACGATACATGAAACGATAAGTCAGAGGCAAGGCGAGTGATGACAGGTGATTGAGCACGGGAGGGCCCGGAGAGATGAAACGATGGAATGAGGTACTGGCCAGAGGCCTGGGTACCCCTAGGCTGAAACGAAGGACTGGAACTGAAGGCCAGAAGCCTGGGGCGGCATGAAGGCCGCCCGACTGGCCGTCGCGGCTACCGCCCGGCTAGCCCCGGCCACGGCCCGTCGCCCTTCGGCGCCACGATCCGCACCGCCGCCTGCGCCCGCGTCAGCGCGATGTGCATCCGCACGTTGAACTGCTTCATGGCTGGATCGACGTCGGCCACGATGATCACCGGCCGCTCCAGCCCCTTCCAGCGCAGGAACGAGTCGGCCACCAGCCGCTCCTCCATGCCGTCGGCGTCGGCCAGCACGAACTGGTGCCGCCCGAGCTTCGGCGCCTTGAAGACCGCCTCCGGCTTCCCCGCGCCGTGCAGCGAGACCACGCCGATGTCGCCCGGCTTGATCCCCTCGCCCAGCAGCCGCTCGATCTCGACGCCGACCTTGTCGGCCGCCTGCCCCGGCGCCGCGCACTCGATCAGCACCAGCTCGCGCGCCGCCACCGCCCGGGTGATCGCCTTCTCGTCGCCGTACTCCCCGAGGTAGCGGGCCGCCAGCGCCTCGATGCCACCCGGCGAGCGCTGCCCGACCCGGAGCTGGAACGGCTTGCCGAAGAGCTCGGCCGGCACCACCCGGTCGCGCCAGTAGCACTGCCCGGGATCGTGGAAGGCCCAGAGCCGCCTGCCGCGCGCCAGCCCCTCGACCAGCGCCCAGGCCTCGAAGGGGAAGTCCTGCGCCTCGTCGATGATCACCGCGTCCCAGTCCGGAGTGACCAGCTCGCAGGCCCGCTCGAAGAACCGCTTCCAGTCGGCCTCGACCAGCGGCGCGCCGTCGGTGTGCGGCCCGTCGGCCTGCTCGGCCAGGGTGCGGGCCAGCCCGCTCACCGTCTCCACCCGGATGCCGGACCCCTCGAGCCGGGTCCGCAGCCACTTGGCCAGCGGCTGCGTCGAGCAGAGCAGCAGCACCCGCCGCCCCTCCTCGGCCTGCCGCCGCGCCGCCTCGACCGCCAGCAGCGTCTTGCCGGTGCCGGCCCCGCCCTGGATCAGCGCCCGGTCCTGCCCGGCCAGCAGGTCGAGCGCGTCGAGCTGCCGCTCGTCGAGCGCCAGCCGCCGCTGCTTGGCCAGCTCCACCCGGGTGCCGAGCCGGAGCGGCTTCGACCAGCTCTCGCCCCAGAGGTCGTGGAGCCGCTTCATCCACTCTCCGCGCCCCACCCGCGGCTCGGGCAGCGCCTTCTCCACCACCGAGAGCAGGTACTGGTCGAGCCAGGCCAGGTGGTTCTTGCCCAGCACCACGCCGCGCAGGTCGTCCTGGCCCGGCTGCTCGTCGACGTCGCGATCCGGGAAGGCCACCGCCGCCCCCCAGGCCGGCGGCGCGCAGTTCCACTCCTCGAGCCGTCTCACCAGCCGTGCCAGGAAGGTGCGGGCCTGGTCGAGCGGCGAGTGGTCGAGCGGCGCGCCGTTGGAGAACCAGCGCCCGTCGTGCTGCTCCACCTGCCCGCCCTTGACCTCCAGCACCAGCAGGCCGCGCTCCGGGTGGGCCAGCACGAAGTCGGTCTCGCCGAGCAGGTTCCTGGTGTCGCGGATCCGCAGCGAGTGCCAGGCGGTCCAGCCGGCCGGCAGCCCGGTCTTGAGCCGAGACCAGAGCGCCTTCTCGGCCAGCGAGGATCCGGGGCGGGGCTGGTCGGAGGGGTGGAGCGTTCCGAGCGGTGGCGGCACGGCTGCAGTGTAGCCCGGAGGGGGGCGGCGCGGTCGGCTTCCGGCGGTGTCAGTGGATCCGAGCGCGGCAGCAGGTCGGAGCGCCTCAGGGCGACAGCTGCCTCAGGATGGCCGGGTCCTTCTCCTCCTGGGCCAGGATCGAGTGGCAGAGGTCGCAGTCGTTGGAGATCACCTTGCCCTCCCTGGTGGCGTGCTCGCCGTCGTGGCAACGGAAGCAGCCGGGCGCCTGCTGGTGGCCGAGCAGGGTCGGGTAGGTGCCCCAGCCGATCTTCATCTGCGGCCAGACGTTGCGCCCCCAGATGGCGGCCAGCTCGACCGCGGCCGCCTCGACCATGGGGGCGCGCGGCGGGCCGGGGTCCGGCTGTGCCGGCTGCTTGAGCTGCGCCGGCTGTGCGGCCTGTGCCGGCTGCGTGCCGTAGAGCCTGCCGAGCCCGGCCCTCAGCCCTGCGGCGGCCGCCTCCCGGCTCGGGTAGTCGACCTTCAGCAGCGCGATCGCCTCGCGCCGCAGGAAGGGGAGCCGGGCGTCGAGCCGGCCGGCCTGCAGCGCCGCGTCGACCTCGTCCTCGGCGGTCTGGTAGACGTGCGTCGGCCGGTTGTGGCAGTCGATGCAGTCCATGGTGCGCCAGGGGGCGCCGGCCGCCGGCGCCGCGCCGGGCAGCTCCCAGCGCCGCTGCGTGCCGTCGGCGTCGGTCAGCTCGATGGCGCCGATCTTCTCGCGCCGCTCGTCGGCCTGGTAGCGGAGCGTCACCCCCCTGTCGACGTGCCAGTGGATGCCGTGGGTGGTGGCCCCCCGCGTCCCGCCCACGTGGACCAGCAGCACCGTCTTGAGCGGCGTCGAGACGGCGTCCTCGGCGTGGCGGGTGATCACCTTGAAGCGGTCGCCCACGAACTTGGCCGGCCAGTGGCACTGCTCGCAGGTGTCACGCGCCGGGCGCAGCGCCTGCACCGGCGTCGGGATCGGCTTGGGGTAGAGCTCGAGCATCACCGAGACCAGCTGCCAGGAGCCGGCCAGCTTCGACTTGACGAACCAGCTGGCGCCCGGGCCGATGTGGCACTCGACGCAGCGGACCCGGGCGTGGGGCGAGCGGGCGTGGGCGGTGGCCTCCGGGTCCATCACCGAGTGGCAGGAGCCGCAGAACTCGGTCGAGTCCATCACCTCCAGCCCCTTGTAGGTGGCGGCGCCGATCAGCAGCAGGTTGACGGTGGTGAGGGCGAGGAAGACCAGCGCGAAGCGGCGGGTGCGCTGCGAGTTGAAGTCGATGACCGGGAGCGGCGGCTCGGTGCTGCCGCTGGCCGCCAGCCTCAGCAGGCGGCGCCGCTGCAGCACGGCACCGGCCGGGATCAGCAGCAGCCCGACCACCAGCAGCGAGGGGAGGACCACGTAGGTGACCATCCCCAGGTAGGGGTTCCCCTCGTAGCCGGCCAGCGAGGCGAGGAAGAGGGCGGTCACCAGCGAGCCGGTGATGGTGGCCAGCGCCGCGCCGAGCATGCTGAGCGGGTGTCGAAGCAGGTCGCGTCCTGTGCTGGCCAAGTGATCTCCCCCCACGGGTGCCGGCGAGGCGCCGCACCACACTGAAGCGCGCGCAGTCTAGCTCGGGTCCGGGCAGCCCGCTCCCGTTGGGGCGTGCGGCGGCCGGCGCGCCGCATTAAGAACCGCCGCGACCCGTCCCCCGGAGCCCCGGTCATGACTGCCCGTCACCGCTTCCTGCGCCCCCTTGCTCTCGGTGCCCTGCTCGCGGCTGCCTCCCCGGCGCGGGCCGACACGCTCAACTGCGCCCTGCTCAAGCCCGAGGAGGTGACCGGGCTGCTGGGCGGCCCGGTGGTCGAGAAGCAGGCCGGCGGCGCTTGCACCTGGGCCGCCACCAGCAGCAAGAAGAAGGTGATCGCCTCGACCATGCGGGCGACCGGCGCCCCGGCCCTGTCGGCCTTCGCCGGCGCGCGCAAGAACGCCTCGCGCCAGGGCAATGGCAAGGTGGTCGACGAACCGGGCCTGGGCGACCAGGCCTTCACGGTCCAGACCGACTACGGCGTGGCGCTCGTGGCCATCAAGAAGGGTCGGCTGCTGCAGCTCCAGTACTGGTCGGGGGCACCGGGGACGCCGCAGGACCTCGAGGCGCTCCGCCCGGTGGCGCACAAGGTGCTGGTCGCCTTCGGCGCCGTCGAGGCCTCACCGACCCCGACCGCCTCGAAGCCGGCCCCCCCGACCCCAACCGCCCGGCGGTAGCCAGGGGCGGCGCGCCGATCCCGCGTCTCCGAACGCTCCTGGACGTTCGGAGCCGGGCCTCGCCCGCGGCTGGACGTCAGCAACCGCGCGGGCTTGCGCCGCCTGGCGGCCGGCGCGGCGGGTGCACTCTGAATTCCGCGGCCAGCTGGTCCGTCTCTGGCCCACTGGAGGAGATCCGATGCGCTTCAACCTGTTGGTCTTCCTGCTGCTCGCAGCCCCGCTCGGTGCCACGGAGGCTCAGCTCCGCATCGAGATCGGCACGCCGAGCCTGAGCCTCTCCTTCCGCCAGCAGCACTACCCGACGCTCGTCGCCGTGCCCGGCTACCCGGTCTATTACGACCCGAACGCCAACGGGAACTACTTCTTCTACGACGGCATGTACTGGGTCTACGAGGGGGACAACTGGTACGCCAGCGAGTGGTTCAACGGCCCCTGGGCGCTGGTGCACCCGCACGTCGTGCCGGTCTTCCTGCTGCGCGTGCCGGTCCGCTACTACCGGCAGCCCCCGGCCTACTTCCGTGGCTGGCAGGGTAGCGCGCCGCCCCGGTGGGGTGAGCACTGGGGCCACGACTGGGAGCGGAATCGCGGCGGGTGGGACCGGTGGGACCGGCGCCACGTGCCGCCGCCGGCGCCGCTGCCTGCCTACCAGCGGAGGTACTCGGGCGACCGCTATCCGCACGCCGAGCAGCAGCGCTCCCTGCGCCACCAGAACTACCGGCACGAGCCGCGCGACGAGGCGGTGCGGGGCGCCTACCGGCAGCCGCCTCGCCATGAACCGCCCCGGCAGGAGATGCACCGCCAGCCGCCGCAGCGGGAAGCTCCGCGCCAGGCGCCGCCGCAGCGGGAGCCTCCGCGCCAGCAGCAGCCGCAGGGCGAGCCACCGCGCCAGCACCAGGACGGCCAGGGCAGGGGGAACCATGGCCCTGGCAACGAACGGGGCGGCGAGCGCGGCAACGAGCGCGATGGCGGCCGCGGCGGTGAGCGCGGCAACGAGCGCGGCGGTGAGCGCGGCAACGGGCGCGGCGAGCACGACGGCCGCGGTGACCGGCGCTGACTGGCGCTGACCGGCGCTGACCGGCGCTGACCGGCGCTGACCGGCGCTGACCGGCGCTGACCGCCTACTTCGCCAGCACCACCTTGACGAGCGCCGTCTTCTCCATGGCCAGCAGCTTCTTGACCATCTCCTGGTCGACGTCGGCCACGATGATCTCGCCCACCTCGACGTTGACCAGCCGGAAGAGCCCGGCCTTCTTCATGGCCTCGGCCTGGCGCTGGTTGTCGTCGGTGGGGGAGACGTAGTGCACCGAGTAGATCTTGTAGCGGTGCATCAGGAAGAGCTGCAGCAGCGTCATCAGCCGCTTCTTGCGCAGCTCCATGGCGAAGTTGTTCTGGTCGCGGATCGAGAGGATGTTGCGCCCCTTGCGGTCCTGGATCATGGCGAAGATCACGTTGGCCCTGGCCTGGCCGTCCGGCCCCTGCAGCGAGAGCTCGAGCAGGTCTGAGCCGGCCGAGCGGGGCTTGAGCGAGACCTTGAGCTTGTCGGCCACGCCGTGCTGCGCCCGCCAGAGGTCGATCCAGTCCTCCAGCAGCTTGGGCGGCACCTCGGTCTGGACCAGGTGCTGGTGCTGGGTCGAGCCCTGCCCCATGGCCTTGGTGGTGGAGGTGCGGCCGGAGATGGCCATCAGGCCGGCGTCGGCGCGCGGGCCGCCCACCAGCGTCTGCGGGGTGCGGTAGCCCGACTCGAGGAGCCGGAACTTCCGCTGCAGCCGGGCCAGCGCCAGCATGCCGTCCTCGCGCAGCGAGGCGGCGAACTCCTCGGAGGCGAGGCCGTCGATCTGGTGGCCGCCGTAGGTGATGAAGTTGAAGACGAAGCCCATCTTGCCGAGCTCGAGGGGGAAGGCCCGCATCTGCTCGTCGTTCATGCCGGTGGTGTCCCAGTTGAACGAGGGGGAGAGGTTGTAGGCCAGCATCTTGCCGGGGAAGGCGAGGTGGATGGCGTCGGCGAACCGCTTGGCGTCGTGCAGGTCGGCGGTCTTGGTCTCCATCCAGAGGATGTCGGCGAAGGGGGCGGCCGCCAGCGACTTGGCGATGGCGTAGTCGATGCCGCCGCGCACCTGGTAGTAGCCGTCGGGCGTCTTGGCGTGCTCGCAGTCCCAGGTGAGGTCGACGCCGAGGGCCCGGGCCTTGGCGCGCGCCTGGTAGAACGGCGCGCGCGCGGCGAAGGCCAGCCACTGCTCCCTGGTCATGGGGGCCGGGTCGCCCTCGTGCTGCCGGAAGGCGATGAGGTTGCCGACCGCCTCGGCGTAGGTGGTGATGCCGGCCTCCTGCTGCCAGGCGTCGACGAACTTGTCGAAGACCTTGTCGAGGGCGGCGTCGACGCTGAGCGCCCCCTTCTTCTGCTCGGCGGCGGCGGCGGCGACCGCTTTCACGAACCCGGCCTTCTCCAGCCAGGCCACCGCGGCGGCGTACTCGTCCTCGCCGAGCGCGTAGAACTCGTGGCCGGAGAGCTCCTCGACGCCGGCCCGCTGGAACTGGCGGAGGATGGCGAGGAAGGCGGCCCTGAAGCTGGGGAGCGCGACGTTGACGGCGCCGAGGATGAAGGGCTGGTCGCGGTCGTCGCTGCGGCCGTCGAGCAGCGTGGCCGACTCGGCGTCGGTGCGGGCCACGATGATGCCGGGCACGCCCATGATGTCGAGCTGGAAGCGGGCCGCCGAGAGCCGCTTGACCTGCTCGTCCTCGGAGACCAGCACCTTGCCGCCCTGGTGGCCGCACTTCTTGACGCCCGGCTTCTGGTCCTCGATGTGGTAGCCGGGCACGCCGACCTCGACGAAGCGCCGGATCAGGTTGCGCACGTGGGCGTCGCCGCCGTGGCCGGTGTCGGCGTCGGCGATGATGAAGGGGCGGTAGTCGACCTCGGGCGTGGCCTTGCGCTGCTCCTCGGTCATGCGGGCCCGGGCGAAGAACTGGTTCTTGTCGGCGGTGAGCAGGGCGCGGACGATGGGGGCCGCCTCGTTGGGCACCTGGCTGAGCGGGTAGCTGGCGAGATCCGGGCCGGGGTCCTCGTGGGCCGAGCCCTTGGCCGAGGTGGCCCAGCCGCCGAGGTAGATCCCCTCGATCCCCATCCGCTTCATGGCCACCGCCTGGCCGGGCGAGTAGGGGCCGAAGGTGGTGATCGACTTCCCCTCGGAGGAGAGCTGGCGGAGCCGCTCGAAGAAGGCCTCGGCGGCGCCGCGGGCCACCGCGTAGTCGGGGCGGATGGTGCCGCGCTGCTCGACCACCTCGCGGGCGGAGTGGACCCGCTTGATGCCGGCGAAGCGGGGGCTCTTGAACCAGGTGCGGACCTGGTCGAGTTCCTTCTCGAAGTCCATGGTGTCGTCTCTCCGGGGGTGGCAAATGCTCATAATCGGGCAGGGGGGCACTGTGCCGCCCTTTGGAGCATGTCGCCGGTTCGAGCCCCCGGGCCACCTCCCACATGGGCCCCATGCGCCGCTCAGGAGGGGTGTCCGCCTAACGCCGCTTCCGACCGGGCGGTTTCCCGGCCGGCCGGGGTGGGTGGGCGTCGATGAAGGCGACCGCCCGCCGGGTCGCCTCGACCGCCGACTTCGAGCCGTTGTGCGGGCAGTGGCCGGCGTCGAGCATCGCCACCTGCGCGGCCGGCAGCGCCGCCCGGGCCGCCTCGAGCTCGCCCGGCTCGGTGCGCGGGTCGCGGCTGCCGTGCAGGAAGAGGGTGGGGGCGGTGATGGCGCCGAAGCGACCCTGGTAGAGGTCGGCCTGCCCGGCCTGGCCGGCGGCGATGATCGAGAGCCAGGCCCGCCCGCCGGCGCCCACCACGTCGCGCCAGCCGGCGCCATGGTCGCGGCGCAGCGCCTCGACCACCGCCGGGCCGAACTTCTCCGGGGCCGAGACCGCGGCCTCGAAGAAGGCGGTCGAGGCCGGCTTGCTGGCGAAGTAGTGGAGGGCCTCGAGCACCAGGGCGTCGACCCGCGACGGGGCCAGGATGGCGACCCAGGCGGCCACCACCGCGCCGTCGCTGTGGCCCCAGAGGGCGGCCTGCTCGACGCCGAGGGCATCCATCACCAGCAGCGTCTCCCTGGCCATGGCCACGTGGAAGCCGCGCGGCAGGTCGGTGAGCCTTCCTGAGCCGCCGTAGCCGGTCCGGTCGGGGGCGACCACCCGGTGGGCCCGGGAGATCGCCTCGAGGTCGAACGGGTAGGCCTCCCAGCCCCAGCCGCCGTGGAGCAGCACCACCGCCGGACCGGCGCCGCCCTTGCGGACCAGCAGCTCGGCCGGCGCGCGCGACGGCGCCACCGGGGAGGCGGGCAGGGAGAGCCGGTGACGGCTGATGATCACGCCTCACCCATGTCGCAGCCCGGGGCCGCCGCGCAAGTCCGGATCCTCACGGGGCGATGGTGGCGCGGACGCTGGGGCGGGCCAGCACGGGCGCCGACCAGGCGGCCAGCCCCGGGTGCGAGGCCCGCCAGCCGCGCTCGGGCTGGCGCAGGTCGAGGTAGAGCAGCGCGCTCACCAGCGCCAGGTCGGCCAGCGTCAGCGCGCCCCCCTCGCACCAGGTCTTCTCCCCGAGCTCGCGCTCGGCCAGCGCCAGCGCGCGGGTGATGGCGTCGCCATGCAGGGTGAGCGTGGCGGCGTCCTGCTTCTCGGCCGGCCGCAGCCCCTCGAGCCGGACCATCACCGCCGAGTCCATGATGCCGTCGGCGAGCGCCTCCCAGCGGCGCACCCGCATGCGCGCCAGCGGGTCGGCGCGCGGGATGAGCACCGGCTGGTCGTTGAGCTCGTCGAGGTACTCGCAGATGACCGGCGAGTCATAGACGGCGGTGCCGTCGCCGAGCAGCAGCGTCGGGATGCGCCCCAGCGGGTTGTGCCGCGCCACCGGGCTGCCCGGCTCGCGCGGCGGGGTGACGAGGTACTGGTGGGGGAGCCCCTTCTCGAGCAGGACGAGCCGCGCCTTGCGCGTGTAGGGGCTGGTGTCGGAGCCGAGCAGCTTCATGGGATCGCTCCTGCGGGGTGGGGGGTGGGGTCGGCCGCGGCCCCCACGATATATTGAACGGGGAGGCGGCGAACATGCGAACGAGGCGGCTGGGCGGTGGGCTGCAGGTCGGGGCCATGGGGCTCGGCTGCATGGGCATGACCCACGGCTACGTGCGCCCCGAGGAGGTGGACGAGCCGGAGTCGGTCGCCACCATCCACCGGGCCCTGGAGCGCGGGGTGACGCTCATCGACACCGCCGAGGTCTACGGCCCCTTCACCAACGAGGTGCTGGTCGGGAAGGCGATCCGCGGCCGGCGCGAGCAGGTGGTGCTGGCCACCAAGTTCGGGATCCACGGCGGCGCCGACGGCAGCCCGGCCAAGGCGCGCCGGGTCGCCGAGGCCTCGCTGCGCCGCCTCCAGGTCGAGGTGATCGACCTCTACTACCTGCACCGCAAGGACCCGCAGGTGCCGATCGAGGAGTCGATCGGGGGCATGAAGCGGCTGGTCGAGGACGGGCTGGTCCGCTTCCTCGGGCTCTCCGAGGTCGGCCCGGAGACGCTGCGGCGCGCCCACCGGGTCCACCCCATCGCCGCGCTGCAGAGCGAGTACTCGGTCTTCGAGCGCGGCGTGGAGGCGCAGGTGCTGCCGGCCTGCCGCGAGCTGGGGGTCGGCTTCGTCCCCTTCAGCCCGCTGGGGCGCGGCTTCCTGGCCGGGGCCTTCAAGGACGAGCGGGAGCTGCAGGCCGGCGACTTCCGGCACAACGTCCCGCGCTTCGCGCCGGAGAACGCCAGCGCCAACCAGGGGATCGTCGACGTGCTCCGCGCCATCGCCGCCCGCCGACAGGCGACCCCGGCCCAGGTGGCGCTCGCCTGGGTGCTCTCGCGGGGTGAGGACGTGGTGCCCATCCCGGGGACGCGGCGGCGCCTGCGGCTCGACGAGAACCTCGACGCGCTCGGGCTGGCGCTCTCGCCGGAGGAGCTGGCGGAGCTGGAGCCGCTGGCGGCGCGGGTGGCGGGCGAGCGCTACCTGCCGGCGCTGATGAAGACGGTGGAGCGGTAGCGCCGGCCGCGGCGGCGCCCGGGGCCGCGGCTTCAGGGGAGCGCGGCCAGCACGCCCTCGAGGTCGCCGAAGAGGTCCCGCAGCGTGCCGTCGCAGTCGGCCTGGCCCTGGGTCGTGGCGTCGAGCCAGGCGACCATCTCCACCACGGTGATGCTCGGGTCGGCCGCCAGCGGCGTCGCCACCAGCGAACCGGACATGACGTCGATGTAGGTGCTCCCCCAGGTCTTCTGGTAGCGCAGGCCGACCTTGAGCGGGACCGCCTCGGTCCCTTCCAGCGGTCCGCCCCGGTAGGTCAGGTCGAACTTCACGTCGCCGATGACGGTGTCGTTGGCGTAGCGGATCCGGAAGCTGATCGGGAACGGCTCCTCGCCCATGAAGGGGTTGCCGGGGACGTTGTCGAGCCGCGGGAGGCCGCTCGACTTGTCGTTATGGATGAGGCTGGCGGCCGGTTCGTGGAGCGCCTCGTAGACCCTGGCGAGCGGGGCGTGCAGGTAGCCGCGCGCGTGCGAGGCGTAGTGACCGTTGCCGGGGGTGGCCACCACGGCGCCGAGCCCCTGCGGATGGAGCACGTTGCCGGCGGCGGCGGGCGGCAGGGCGGCGGCGGTGACCGGCTCGAGCGGCTGGAAGCCGACCGCCAGCGGGAAGTCATCCACCTTGTTGTGCCCGCAGCCGGCCGCCGAGACGACGAGCAGCAGGCCGAGGGCGAGGTGACCAGCGAGTGCGTTAGGGGTGCGCATGATCTGGAAGGCTAATCGGGACGCAGGCGCGCCGCCAGCCGCCGATCCATCCAGGGGATGCTGACGAAGGTGAAGAGGGCGGTGATCGAGAGCGGCCCGACCACCGTCCACCACCAGCCAGGATCGGCGGCCAGGCCGAAGAGCCAGAGCCCCCACCAGAAGAGCACCTCCCCCACGTAGTTCGGGTGGCGCGACCAGCCCCAGAGGCCGCTCGTGAGCCGCTGCGCCGGGTCGGTGCGGGCCGCGAGGAAGCGGCGCAGCTGCAGGTCGGCCACCGTCTCGACGAGGATGGCGGCGGCGGTGACGGCGGTGGCGGCGGCGTCGAGCCAGCCGAGCGGGGCTCCCCGGCGGGCCAGCGCCGGGAAGAGCGGCAGCAGGCCGAGGAAGACCCAGCCGGTCGGGAAGAGGTGGATGGAGAAGAGCGAGGCCGGCCAGTACCAGCGGCCGGTCTTCTGGCGGATCTCCACGTAGCGGAAGTCCTCGGCCGCCAGCGAGCGCCAGCGCGCCATGCAGTTCCAGGTGAGCCGCAGCCCCCAGGCGAAGACCAGCGCCACCGCCAGCGCGCCGCGGCCGGACGAGGCGCCGGGCGGGCCGAGGGCGAGCCACCAGGCGACGATGGGGAGCGGGGCGACGCTCCAGTAGGGGTCGTAGAGCGAGGAGTTGTCGGAGCCGACGCTGAAGGCGAAGACCGCCAGCGTGGCGGTGAGATCGGCGGCGAGCGTGATCAGCAGCGGGTGCTGCCCGGGGAGCGCCAGCGCCGCAGCCGGCGCGGTGACCAGCGCGGCGGCCAGCGCCGCCAGGTAGGCGACCCCGACCACGAGGAGCAGGCGGCGGCGTTCCGGGGTCATGGCGCGGGGACCTCGTAGAGCCGGCGGGTGGCCCGCTCCATGATGCGGATGGCGAGCCGGCGCGGCAGCAGCCGGGTGAAGAGGAAGGCGGCCAGCCGGTTGAGCCTGCCGGCCACCACGGTCGGGCCGCGGCCGAGCGCCGCCAGCGCCTCGGCCACCACCGCCTCGGGGGCCATGCTCGGCACCTCGGCGCGCGGGCCGGAGGCGGCGAAGGCCGGGGTGCGGGTGGCGCCGGCGCGGCAGGCCAGCACGTCGACGCCGCGGGGGCGCAGCTCGGCCCAGAGCCCCTCGGCCAGCACGATCTCGAAGGCCTTGGAGGCGGCGTAGGAGGCGAGCCAGGGGTTGCCCTGCCCGCCGGCCAGCGACGACATGAGCAGCAGGCCACCCCGGCCGCGCCGGGCCATCTGGCCGCCGAGCAGGTGGGCCAGCGTGAGCGGGCCGCGGCAGTTGACGTCGAGCACCTGCAGCTGGGCGCCGAGCGGCCTGTCGAGGAAGGGGCCGATGGCCGAGGCGGCGGCGTCGTAGACCAGCAGCCCGACCTCCAGCCCCCCGGTGAGCGCGCCGACCGCCTCGGCGAGATCGGGGCGGGCGAGATCGAGCGCCGCGGTCCGCACCTCGACGCCGTGGCGGGCCCGCAGCCCGGCCGCCAGCGTGGTGAGCGGCCCCTCGCGCCGCGCCAGCAGCAGCAGGTGGAGGCCGCGGGCCGCCAGCGCCTCGGCGAAGGCGGCGCCCAGCCCCTCGGAGGCGCCGGCCACCAGCGCCCACGGGCCGTAACGGACCGTGAAGGGGCTCAGGGCGCCTCCTCGGTGAAGGGGTGGGGCGAGCGGAGCACGCGCCAGCCGACCACGAAGGGCATCAGCAGCCAGGCCAGGTTGGCGCCGACCACCACCAGCGGCTTCGGGGTGGCGTGGATGCCGAGCAGCTCGTCGAAGAGGATGATGAAGACGTTGGTGAAGAGGACCGAGCCCCAGATCACCGCCGGGATCCGGATCCAGTCGCGGCCGCGCCAGAAGGCGTAGAGGGCCGCCACGTAGAAGGGGCCGAAGGCGAGCACGTCGAGCCAGATGGTGGCGCGGTACCAGGCCGGGCGGGCCCAGAGCAGCGGGTCGTAGGTGGTCTCCCACCAGTGGACCAGCGCCAGCAGGCGGGCCGGCGGCCAGATGGGCGGCGTGAAGTTGGAGGGGTCGGCGATGATCACCTGCTCCAGGCTGACCACGTAGGTGGTGAAGGTCAGGTTGATGAAGAAGAAGGCGATCAGCGCCAAGTCGAAGGGGCGTCGCGAGAGCGGGATGGGTCGGCGCACGGTCACTCCCTGGTGCTCCGGTCCCTGGCCTCGCGCAGCCACTCGGCGGCGTCGGCGACGCCGTCGGCCACCGCCGCCTCGGCCAGCGCCAGCGCCCGCTTCGCGGCCTCGCGCGCCGGCCCCGGCTGCTCGTTGACGGCCAGCGCCTCGGAGAGCGCCAGCAGGTTGGGGGCATGGTCGGGGGCGAGCGACACCGCCCGGCGGGCCACCACCAGCCCCTCCTCGGGATCCCCCGGCCCGAGCGGCCAGCCGGGGGCGCGCAGCAGCACCAGCGCCAGCACCCGGTGCGGGCCGGCCCGGTCGAGCGTCGGGTCGGCCTGCGCAGTCCGTCGCAGCAGCAGCACCATCTGGGCCAGCTTGTCGCGCGAGGAGCCCGGGTGGGCGCGGGCCTGCAGGCCGAGGCTGATGGCCAGCGCGTAGTCGCAGGTCGGCGTGCGCGGCTCGAGCGGCTCGCAGATGGTGCCGGGCGGCGGCAGGGGCGGGCGCTGCGACGAGGCGCAGGCGCCGGAGAGCAGGGCGAGCGCGGCGAACAGGCCGAGGAGCCCGACCGTGCGGAGCGTTCCGATCGCACGGAGCGCTCCGGCCAGACCGACCAGGCCGACCGCGCCGCGCGGCGGCGGGCGGCTCACTTCGTCCCCCCGGCCACGGCGGCCCGGGCGGCGGCGAGCGCCGCGGCGTCGAGCGGGGCGAAGCGGACCATCCGCACGCCGGCCAGCGCGGCGGCCCCGGCCGGCTCGGCGTGGAGCCCGAGCAGCGCCTTCTCCAGCGGCGGCCAGCGGGCGGCCGGGAGGTGACCGCCGATGGTGGCCACCACCGAGCCGGGGAGCGGGGCGGAGCGGGCCACCACCTCCAGCTCGGCGGCGAAGGGGAGCGAGGCGAGCGAGGCGGCCTGGGCCCCGTCGAGCAGCAGCGCCAGGTCGGCGCCGCTGGCCGCCTTGCGCAGCGAGGAGAGGAGCTGGGTGGTCGGGGCGACGGTGGCGGCCGGCGGGATGCGCCCCCAGGCCCCGAGGGCGCCGCGCACGAAGGCCGGGGCGTAGCCGGCGGTCGAGAGCACCGTGAAGCCGGCCAGGTCGGAGGGGCTGGCGACGCGCCCCTTCTTCGCCACCAGCGTCCAGCGCTCCAGCGTGCCGCCGCCGGCCAGCTCGACCTGGAGCCGCGGCGTCAGGCCGAGCGCCGCCTCGTGGGCCAGGAAGAAGGGGAGGGCCAGCAGCGCCACCGCGGCGTCGGGCTGGCCGAGCCGGGCCACGCCGTCGGCCTCGCGCGGCAGGTAGGTGGCGGAGAGCGGCTCGGGGAGCGCCGCGGCGCGGGAGAGGGCGGCGGCCAGCGCATCCATGGCCGGCTGGGCCTCGGCGGTGGTGCCGGGGAAGCCGGGGGCGCAGGTGACCAGCGTGAGGCGGGTCGGCGCGGCCAGGGCCGGCGGCGCGGCCAGGAGGAGCAGGCCGGCCGCCAGCAGGGCGGCGGCGCCGGCGGCGGACCGGGGGGGGCGTCGGGACATTCGAGGAGCTTAACGCGACCGTCGCGCGGCGCGATGCCGGAGTAGACTGCCGCGCCATGGCGCCCCCGCAGGCCGACAGCCCGACCGCCGCCGCCGCCCCCGACGCCGGCCGCCCGCTCCGCATCGCCATGGTGATCGACGCCTGGGACGACGCCAACAACGGCGCGGTGGTCTCGACCCGCCGCTTCACCGAGGCGCTGCGGGCTCGCGGCCACACCGTGGAGGTGCTGGCCACCGGCCAGCCCATGCCGGGCAAGGTGCCGCTGCGCAGCTTCGTGATCCCGACGCCGGGCAAGATCATGGAGCGGATGCGGCTCCCCTTCGCACGGCCCGACCGCCGGCTGGTCGAGCCGGTGCTGGCGCGACAGGACCTCGTCCACAACCAGTTCCCCTTCTGGCTCGGCATCCGCGCCATCACCCTGGCCCACCGGGCCGGGGTGCCGGTGGTCTCGAGCTTCCACGTGCAGGCCGAGAACATGCTCCACAACGTGGGCATCCAGAGCCCGGCGGCGGTGCGGTGGGTCTACAGGTTCTTCCTCGGCCAGACCTACAACCGCTCCGAGCACGTCGTCTGCCCGAGCGGCTTCGCCGAGCGCGAGCTGCGCCGCTACGGGCTGACGGTGCCCTCGACCGTCATCTCCAACGGCGTGCCGCCCGAGTACCGGCCGCTGCCGCGCGCCGAGTGCGAGCGGTTCGAGGGGAAGTTCACCATCCTCTCGGTGGGGCGGCTGGCCCGCGAGAAGCGACACGACCTGCTGATCGAGGCGATCCGCCGCTCGCGCCACGAGGCGCGCATCCAGCTGGTGATCCTGGGCGACGGGCCGCTCAAGGCCCGGCTCGAGGCCCAGGGGCGGGTCCTCTCCAACGCCCCGGTCTTCCGCTGGCTGAAGCCGCACCAGCTGCTCCGCTGGTACGGCGGGGCCGACCTCTGCGTCCACGCCGCCGAGGTCGAGGTGGAGTGCATGTCGGTGCTCGAGGCGATGGCCTGCGGGCTGCCCTGCCTGATCGCCCGCTCGCCGCTGAGCGCCACGCAGCAGTTCGCGCCGTCGGAGGCCCACCTCTTCGCGGCCGGCGATCGCGAGGCGCTGACGGCCGGGCTCGACCGCTGGATCGACGACGCCCCGGGGCTCGACCGGGCCCGGGCCGCCTCGCGCGCCATGGCCGAGCGCTACACGGTCGAGGCCTCGGTGGAGAAGCTGCTCCAGGTCTACCGGCAGGTGGCGGGGCAGAAGGTGGTGGCGCGGTGAGCGCGGCCACGCAGCAGGAGCGCCGGGAGCGGCAGGAGCGGCTGGAGCCGCTCTTCCGGCGCATCGTGGCGGCGCGCCGCTGGATCCTGCTGGTCTTCGCGCTGCTGGTCCCGCTCGGCGCCTGGGAGGCGGCGCAGATCCGCTCCGACGGCGCCATCGGCTCGCTGGTGGTGCCGTCCGACCCCGACTTCGCCGCCACCCGCGCCTTCCAGAAGCTCTTCCCCGAGGGGCAGGTGGTGCTGCTGCTGCTCGAGCTGCCCGACCCGTGGCGCCCGGAGGCGCTGGCGGCCACCGACGCGCTGGCGGCGGCGGTCCGGGGGCTGAAGGACGTGACCGTCTACTCGGCGCTCGACGTCTACCGGCAGGCCCACCCGGGCTTCGAGGCGACGCCCGAAGGGCTGGCCGGGCTGCGCCGCTTCATCGGGGCGGCCGAGCTCTTCCGCCGCCAGGGGCTGGCCGGCGATCGCCACTGGGGGCTGGCGGTCGCCTTCCCCGCGGCCGGGCCGGCGGCGCGCGACGCCACGCTCGAGGGGCTCGACCGGGCCATCGCCGCCGCGCCCCCCGGGCCGGTGGTGCTGGTCCGCAAGGTGGGGCTGCCCTACGTGGAGTCCTGGATCGAGCGGGAGTCGGGGCAGGCCTCGCTGCGCTGGTTCCCGGTCTTCGCCCTCTTCGTGGTCGGGCTGGCCTTCTTCCTCTACCGCTCGGGGCGCTCGGTGGCGGCCATCCTGCTCTCGCTCGGCGCCGCGGTGGCGCTGGCGGTCGGGGTGGGGCGGGTGCTCGGCTTCGCCTTCACGGTGGTCTCGGCGCTGGTGCCGCTCACCGTGATGGTGACGGCGCTCGCCTCGCTGGTCTACCTCCACTCGCGCTTCGTCGACCACCCGGCCGGCGTCGACACCGACGCCCACCAGGCCTGGTCCCTGGCCAACAAGTTCCTGCCGGTGACCGCCTCGACGGTGGCGGCGGTGCTCGGCTTCGCGGCGCTGGCGGTCTCCGACATCCGGCCCATCCGCGAGATGGGGCTCTGGACCGCGCTCGGCCTGCTGATCGCCTGGGTGGTCTCCTTCACGCTCTTCCCGGCGCTGCAGAAGGCGCTGCGCACCCCGACCGGCCAGACCGTGGCGATCCGGACCGCGCTCTACGACCGGCTGGCCGAGGCGCTGCCCGGCTTCACGTACCGGTGGCGCTGGCCGCTGGTGGCGGCGCCGCTGCTGCTCTCGGCGGCCGGGGCGGTGGCGCTCTTCGGGCTGCCGGGGCGGGTGGCGCCCATGCGGCTCGGCGTCGACGGGCTCGACTACGTCGACCCGGGGCTGGCCATCCACAAGGACATGACCTGGTTCCGCGAGCAGGTCTCGGGGCTCAACGTGGCCAGGGCCTGGCTCCACGTGGCGCCCGGCACCGCCACCGACCCGGAGGTGCTGCGCGGCGTCGAACGTTTCACCAGCGCCGTCGAGGCGGTGCCGGGCGTGACGGCGGGGGTCGGGCCGACCACCTTCCTGCGGGTGCGCCGGGCGCTGGCCGGCGCCGAGGGTGGGCTGCCGCGAGACCCGGCCGGCTTCGCGGAGGCGGCGGGGGACGTGGAGGCGCTGCTGCTCTCGCAGCCGGAGCTGCGGGCCTTCATCGACGTGGGCGGCCTCTCCGACCTGCAGGTGACCGTCACCTTCGCCGACGGTGACGCGGCCGGCTTCGCCCGGATGCGCGCCGCGCTCGACGCCGCCTGGGCCGGGGCGGTGGCCGAGGTGCCGGCGCTGCGCGGCGGCACGCTCCAGGTGGTGGGGGAGGCGCTGCTGCAGGCCAAGGTGGGGGCCAGCCTGGTGCCGACCCTCACCGAGAGCTTCGCGCTGACCGCGGCGCTCATCTTCCTCGCCTTCCTCTTCGTCTTCCGCAGCCCGACGGCGCGGCTGATGGCGATGATCCCGTCGCTCTTCGCCATCCTCTGCACCTTCCTGGTGCTGCGGCTGCTGGGCGGCTCGCTCAACGTGGCCACCATCCTGATCGCCACCACCGTGCTCGGCACCACCGAGAACGACCAGATCCACTTCTTCCACCACCTGCAGGAGGGCGAGGGGCCGGCCGGGCTCGACGGGGCGCTGCGCCACGCCCTGCGGGTCTCGGGGCGGGCCATCCTCTTCGCCACGCTGATCAACGCGGCCGGCTTCCTCGGGCTGGCCTTCTCGAACTTCCCGCCGCTGCGCCAGTTCGGGCTGGAGACGGCCGGGGCCTTCCTGCTGGCGATGCTGGCCGACTTCACGGCCTTGCCGGCCGCGCTCTGGATCGTCCGGCGCGAGCGGCCGCTGGCGTAGGCGGCGCCGGGCCACCCGGAGGGTCGACGGAGCGCGTGGGCCTGGGGCTCACGAGGAGAGCCAGGCGCGCAGGGTCGCTGACACCTCCGGCCGGCTCAGCAGGTCGAGGTGGCCCATCCCGTAGCCGATCCACTGGTGCGCCGCTGGGAACCCGAGCGCCAGCGCCGGTTCCGGGTGGCGACCGAGCGCGCTCTCCACCGGGACCAGGCCGTCGCTGGCCGGCGGGCCCGCGGCGTCAGGGAGCGACCGGCTGGCGGCGATGGCGTAGCAGGCCACGCCGGCGGGAAGCTGCAGCCGGGTGCGGACGTCGCCGGCGTTGGCGAAGCGGTCCCGTCCCTCCCAGTCCTGGTCAAGCACGTTGCCGAAGCGCAGGTCGGTGACGCCGGCGCTGCGGATCATCCCCAGCCTCGCCAGCGGGGCGCTGTAGCGGCTGACGCCGAGGAGCAGGTCGACCCAGTGGCCGCCGCGCTCCAGCGGCGCGCCGTGGTGGGGGGAGCCGAGGCAGACCAGCGCGCGCAGCTTCCGCCTCCAGGCGTGGCCCGCGGTCTCCCCGCCATGGCACGCGCTCCGTGCCACCAGCCCGCCCATGCTGTGGCCGATGACCACCAGCTCCTCGACCGGGGCCGGCCAGGCGGCGACCAGCCGCTCGAGCAGCCCGGCGAGCTCGCGCCCGTTGGTCGAGACGTGCAGCCCGCTGTTGTAGTGGAGGTAGACCGGGGTGAACCCCAGGGCCCCCGCCAGCGCGGCGCCATGGTCGTGCCCCTGGTGGTTCCACTGCAGGTCATCGAGGCAGGAGCCGTGCACCAGGACCAGGAGCTTGCCGCCGGCTCCGGGGAAGGCCAGGCGCAGCGGCTGCGCCTCCAGCTCCAGCGGCTGGCCCTGGGAGCGGAGGCTCATCTGGATGGCGAGCGGGTTGCCGCTCGCGGCCAGGTAGTCGCCGAGGACGCCGTTGAGCGCGGCCAGCACCGCCTGGTGCTCCCGCCCGGGCGCGCGCTCGCCGAAGAGCGGGGCCAGCCTGGCCAGCGCCCCGTCGATGCCGGCGCCCACCAGCCCGGTCACGCCCCGGATGCCGGCGTAGATCGGCCCGGTGAAGAGGCGCGTGGGGCCGAGCAGCGGGCGGCCGAGCAGGTCGGGCCCGGCGCCGATGCCCTGGTGCATGGCCTCGACCAGGTCGGTCACGCTCCGGGTGGCCTCGACCGCGAGCCGGCCCGCGCCCCGCAGGTCGTCGACGGTGCTGCGCGTCTTCCTGGTCACGGCCAGGACGCTAGCGGCAAGCGTCTGCGCAACTCAAGCTCCACCGCGCGCCTACTTCTTCGGGAGGACCGCCTCGACCGCCTTCTTCAGCTCGGCCGAGGTCGGCTCGACGCCCGACTCGAGGTGGGCCACCACCTTGCCGGTCGGGTCGACCAGGAACTTGTTGAAGTTCCAGGTCACCGCGCCGCCGTGCTCCGGGAGCATGGTGAGGAAGGCGTAGAGCGGGTCGGCCTGCTTCCCCTTCACGGCGATCTTGGAGAAGACCGGGAAGGTGGTCTTGTACTTGAGCTCGCAGAACTTCTTGATCTCGGCGTTGCTTCCCGGCTCCTGCCCGCCGAAGTCGTTGGAGGGGAAGGCGAGCACCTCGAAGCCCCGTGCCCGGTAGGCCTGGTAGAGCGCCTCCAGCCCCTGGTACTGCGGGGTGAAGCCGCACTCCGAGGCGGTGTTGACGATCAGCAGCGCCTTGCCCCGGTACTGGGAGAGCGAGACCTCCTGGCCGTCGATGGTCTTCACCTTGAAGTCGTGGACGTTCATGGTTCCTCCGGTCAGCAGCAGCGAGAGCAGCAGGGGCGCGGACATCGGGACTCCTCGAGCAGGGTGCGACCGGATCCTAAGGTGAGCGGTGGTCCGGCGCCCGGCTGGACGGCGCTCCCGGGCTGGACAGCGCTCCCGGGCGGGCCGGTCGGGCCGGGGGGCCGGGCGGAGCGGGAAAAACGGGTCAGGCGCGCGCCCCCCCTGTTCTGCCGTGCACGCGAGCGGCGCCGTCGACATGAGGGAGGGAGGCGCGGCCTCAGTGCTGGCCGCGCCGGGAGGATGGAACCATGGAGAACCAGGACCAGGAGAAGTCGGCAGTCCCCACTGGGCGGGGCGTCGCCGCCCGCGCGCTGGTGGTCGCAACCTACGTCGGCCTGCTCGGCATCGCCGCCAGCTCATGGGCGAGGCCGGCCGCCGAGGGGGCGGCACCGGCCGGCCCCTTCTCGGGCCTCACCGAGGAGTCGGCCTGCGGCGCCGGCCTCCCGCCGGGTCACCCGCCCGTGCAGATGATGCTGCAGCTCCCGCCGGGCCACCCGCCGCTGCCGGCCGGGCCGCGGCTGCCGGCCGGCCACCCGCCCATCGACGCGGCGCCGGCGCTCTTCGAGGCGCCGCCGCTCCCGGTGGTCACGATCTGAGCGAGGCGAGCCTGGCGTCGCCGAGCCGCTCGGCGAGCGGCCCGAGCAGCGCCGGGATCGGGCCGCGGTAGCGCAGGTCGTCGAGCGACTCGGCCAGCGGCACGTCCCTGCGGACAGTGGCCAGCGTGCGGTAGAGCAGGGCCGGCTCGCGGTGGGCGGCCAGGCTGGCGGCCAGCGCCGCGGCGCCGCGGACCTTCACGTCCCAGCGGGCGGCGTCGGCCGGGATCGCCTCGAGGTGGGCGTAGCGGCCGAGCACCGCCGACGCCGACTTCTCGCCGAAGCGCGGCACCCCGGGGATGCCGTCGGCGGTGTCGCCGACCAGCGCCAGCCAGTCGGGGATCGAGGCCGGGCCGACGCCGAACTTCTCCTGCACGCCGGCCTCGTCGAGGACGCGCCTGCGCATCCGGTCGAAGCCGACCACCCGGGTGCCGCGCACGCACTGCGAGAGATCCTTGTCGGGCGTGCAGAGCAGCACCCGCTCGACGCCGGGGGCGTCGGCGAAGCGGGCGGCGGCGGTGGCCAGGGCGTCGTCGGCCTCGAACTCGACCATCGACCAGGTGACGACGCCGAGGGCGCGGGTGGCCGCCTCGGCGAGCGGGAACTGCGCCAGCAGCTCCGGCGGCACCCCCTCGCCGGTCTTGTAGCCGGGGAAGAGCCGGTTGCGGAACGACTCGATGACCGTGTCGAAGGCGATGGCCACGTGGGTGACGCCCGGCTCGCGCAGCAGCGCCTGGAGCGAGCGGAGCAGGCCGCGGGTGGCGCCGACCTCGGCGCCGTCGGGGGCGGTGGCCGGCGGCGCGCCGAAGTGGGCGCGGTAGAGCTCGTAGGTGCCGTCGACGAGGTGGAGGTCCACGGCCGCCATCCTGGCGAGGGTGCGGGCCCGGTGGCAAGGGGGCCCGGGACCTCACCGCTGGTGTCCGAGCCGGACCTCGACGCCGGGGTGCTCGGCCGCCAGCCGCCGCAGCCGCGCCAGGCTCTCGGCGCTGCGCGGCAGGTCGCTGGAGAAGGAGCCCGGCTCCACGTCGTGCTCCCAGCCCCAGCGCGTGTGGCAGGCGTCGCCGGCGAGGAGCACCGGGCCCTTCGGCGTGCGGAGCAGGTAGGCGGTGCTGCCGGCGGTATGGCCCGGCACCCAGAGCGCCCAGGCGCTGCCATCGCCGAAGATGTCGACCACCCCCTCGAAGGCGCCGCCCGCGTCGGGGCCGAAGGGCCAGATCGCCAGCGGCCCCTTCCCGGCCAGGGACCGGTCGATGTTCGGCTGCAGGAAGACGTTCACGAAGGCGCGCGCGCCGGACTCGCCGGGGCCGAGGAAGACCGGGGTGCCGGCGGCGACGTCGGCCAGGCCGGTCAGGTGGTCCGGGTGGAGGTGGGTGAGGAAGACGCCGGCCACTGGCGCCGGGTGGGCCGCCAGCCAGTCGCCGAGCGGGACCAGGACCTTCAAGGCCTCGAGGTGCATCTGCGAGGCGACCAGCCCGCGGAAGGCGGCCTGGTCGGGGTGGTCGCGGTGGGCCCGCTCGACGCCAGAGTCGACCAGGAAGAGGCCGCGGGTCGGGTGGCGCAGGGCGTGGAAGTAGACCTGGATCGGCTCGAGCCCGTCCTTCAAGCCGGCGGCGCGGGCGCGCGGATGGTCGAGGTTGATGAGCCCCTCTCGCGGCACCACCCAGTCGGCCGAGGCGACCGTCTCGACCTCGATGGGGCCGGGCTGGTCGATGACGGCGAGAAGCTCCTTCGACGATCTGGCGACGCCGAGCGGCGACGGCCCGGTGGCGTGGCTGGTGGCGGTGCAGGCGGTGGCGAGGAGCAGGGCGGCGATGGCGACATGGCGGCTGGGCATGGTGGACGACCTCCGTGTCCGGCTGGTCTATCCAGCCACCAATGTATGGAAAAGAGCAAAGATCGCATGGTATCATGCGCAGATGGATATCTCCTGGGATGAGGTCAAGCTCTTCCTCGCGGTGGCCGAGGAGGGGAGCGTGAGCGGCGCCGCCCGGAAGCTCAGGATGGCGCAGCCGACCCTGAGCCGCCGGCTGGCGACGCTGGAGCGGGCGGTGGGCGAGTCGCTCTTCCGCCGCAGCGTCACCGGGGCGGCGCTCACCACCGCCGGGGAGCGGCTGCTGGCGCCGGCTCGGCGCATGGCCGAGTGGGCCGGCGAGGTGGGGCGGGCCGCCGAGCCGACCGGCCAGGGACCGCAGGGGCTGGTGCGGATCACGGCGCCGCCGCTGGTGGCCCACGACTTCCTGGCCCCCTTCGCCGGCTGGCTGGCCCGCCACCACCCCGGGCTGCGGCTCGAGGTGCTGGCCACCATGCAGTACCTCGACCTGGCCCGCGGCGAGGCCGACCTGGCGCTGCGGGTGCGGCCGCCCGGCCAGCCCGACCTGCAGCAGGTCTACAGGCTGGAGACGGTCAACGCGGTCCACGTGGCGCCGGCGCTGGCGAAGAAGCTGCCGCGCCGCCCGAGGCTGCGGGACCTCCCCTGGATCGCCTGGGCGCCCCCGTACCAGGAGCTGCCGCCCAACCCGCAGCTGGCCGAGCTGGCCCCCGGCTACACGCCGGCCTTCTCCTCCGACCAGATCCTGGTCCAGCTGGCGGCCGCCGAGGCGGGCGTGGGGGCGATGGTCCTGCCGCGGCTGCGCCACCGCTTCTCGCGTCCCAGCGCGCTGGTGCCGCTCGACATCGACCTCGGCCCCTTCGCCCGCGGCGCGCTGCACCTGGTGGCGGCCCGCTCGGCGCTCGACATCCCGCGGATCCGGCTGCTGGCCCAGCTCATCGAGACCGAGCTGAGGTTGGTCGAGCGGACGTGAGGGGAGCTGGAAGCGAGCCCTCCCTCGCCGCGCCGATCAGGTGGTGCTCCCCGGCCAGCCAGGCCCGCCCCGCCGAGGTGTCGACGCCGGCCCCCTCCAGCCCTGGGAAGACCACCCGCTCGAGCGTCTCCACGAACAGGTCGCGCCGGGCCGCGTGTGGCAGCACGCCGAACTCCAGGAGCCGAGGGTCCTCGCGCGCCGGCTCGACCGGCAGGAAGAAGTCGTCGTCGATGCTCCCCCGCAGCATGGCCGGGAGCAGCGGTCCGAGGAAGCCGGTCCCGCCTCGCCGCTGCGCCAGGGCCAGCGCCGCCCAGCCGAGCCGGGCGTGGTCCACCTCGTCCACGGCCAGCTCGTGGAGCACGCCGCGAACCTGCGGCTCGCTGGTCGAGGTGAGCAGGGAGGTGAGCACGGCGACGCTGCCGGTCTCGGCCACGCAGCAGGCGGCGACCAGCTCGTAGCAGGTGGCCTCCTCCGGCTCCAGCCGGGACGGCGCCACCTCGGGTGGTGGCGGCACCTCGCCCGAGACGGGCGAGCCGTAGGCCGCCGCCAGCCGGGCGCAGTGACCGGCGAGGCGGCGCTCGTCGAGCGCGGCGCGCCTCGCCAGCGGCGCGAGCGACCGGCCGTCCGCCGTGGCCTCGAGACGATCGGCCAGCCGCTCGAAGCGGACCTCGGCCTCCAGCTCCACCCTCCAGCGGAAGGCCCAGGCCGCGGCGGCCAGGGCGCGCACCTCCGCCAACGCCGGGCCGGCGGGCTCGCTCACCAGCCCTTCACCCCGCCGGCCTCCTCCGGCTTCTTCTCCGGCGCCTTCTTCTCCTTCTCCGTGCCGGCCTGCTTCTTGGCCTCGGCGGCGGCCGGCTTCGTGGTGTCACCCGGCTTCTCGGCGGCCGCCTTCTCGGTCTTGGCCGGGGCCTCGGCCAGCGCGGCGAGCGGCCCCGCGCCCGCCAACCCCACCCCGCCCGCCACCAGCACCCGCAGCAGCTTCCCGACCGACGGCTTCGTCGACTGCTTCATGGCTCGACCTCCAGGTCTCGGGACGGCGGCGCGCCGCGCCCGGGAGGCGATATAAGGGCGAGAGCGCCCGGGCGCAGCGCGAGACGAGGGTGAGGAGACGATGTCCGAGAGCGACCGCGAACACGTGAGCAGCGTGCTGCTCGACGCCACGCCGGACCAGGTCTGGGACGCCTACGCCGACGGGGCCAGGCTGGCGGCCTGGTGGGGGCCGGAGGGCTTCACCAACACCTTCCACCAGTTCGAGTTCGAGCCGGGTGGCCGCTGGCGCTTCGACATGCACGGGCCGAACGGGGTGAGCTACCCGAACGAGAGCGTCTTCGTGGAGCTGGTGCGGCCCGAGCGGATCGTCTTCGACCACGTGGTGGCGCCCCGCTTCCGCATGACCGTCACCCTGACGGCGCGCGGGCGGCAGACCGAGCTGGTCTGGCGGATGCGCTTCGAGACGGCCGAAGTCTACCGGAGCCTGCGGACGCTCATCGCCAAGGCGAACGAGGAGAACTTCGACCGGCTGGGGCGGCTGCTGTTCAAGGCGGCGCCTCCCTAGCGGCCTTCGTCCAGCCGGGCGCAAACAAGGTCGAGGTGGCGGCGGCCTGCCTGGAGGTGGCCTGGGAGCCACTTGACCTGCCGGTTGCAGGCGCGTATATACGTGTATACCCGCGGGGAGGAGCCATGTCCATCTTCAAGACGCGCACCTTCCGGAGCGGCAACTCCGAGGCGATCCGGCTCCCCAAGAGCGTCGCCTTCGGCAATGACGTCGAGGTCGTCATGGTCCGCTCTGGCGACGTGCTGACGCTCTATCGAGCCAACGCCACCCTGCCGGAGATGATCGCCCGACTCGAGGCCCTGCCGACGCCGCCGACCATCGAGCAGCGCGACGAAGAAGAGCTGCCCGACCGCGCGGGGCTCTGAGCCGTGGCCTTCCTGCTCGACACCAACGTCGCCATCCACCTCCGCGACGGCGACCCCCGGGTCACCCGCCAGGTGGCGGCGCTGCAGGGAGCGGTGCTGATGTCGATCATCACCCGCGTGGAGCTGGAGGGTGGCGTCCATCGCGAGCCGGCCCACGCCCCGGTCCGGCGGGCGCGGCTCGATGCCATGCTGAGCGCGATTCCCAGGCTCGCCTTCGACGATTCGGCGGCGGAGGCCTACGGCACCATCGTGGCCAGCGCCGGCTACTCGCGCCGCAAGCTGCTCGACCGGATGATCGCCGCCCAGGCGCTGGTCCACCGCGCCACGCTGGTCACGCTCAACCCGGACGACTTCACCGACGTGCCGAGCCTGTCGCTGCTGGCCTGGCGCTCAGGGTAGGCGCTACGGAGCCACCGGCAGCCCGAGCGCCTCGGCGTTGCGGCGGATCCGGTCGTCGCAGCTGACGACGGTCAGCCCTCCGAAGGACTCGTCGAGCTCGAGGATCGACGCCAGGTGGATGGCGTCGAGCGTCCGGACCGGCTCGGCCGGGAGGTCGTCGCGGGCTCGCCCGAGCACCGGCGGGTCGATCGCCAGCACGTCCCAGCTCCGCTCGAACGCCGCCAGCCAGCGCTGCACCTCGCGGGCCTGCCGCGCATCGAGCCGCCCCTCGCGGCGGGCGCGTGCCAGGGCCCGGGCCGCCTCGGTGAAGGTGAGCGCCGAGGTCACCACCTCGGCCTCGGTCAGCCTGGCCCTGAGCGGGGCGTCCCCCTCGAGCAGCGCCCGCAGCAGCGCGCTGGTCTCGACGTAGAGCCGGCTCACCGGTCACCGCGCTCGGCGTCGAGCAGCCCTGCGGCGGTGCCGGGAGCGAGCCGAACGCTGGGTGCCGGCGGCCAGGCCCGCGCCTCGGCGCGAGCGCCGGGCAGGAGGCGACCGGCCTCGACCAGCCGGCGGTAGCGGAGCTCCTCGGGGGAGGCGGCCCGTTCGGCCGGGCCGGGGAGCCGGAGCTCGGCCACCACCCGGCCGTGGTCGGTGACCAGCACCACCTCGCCCCGCTCGACCTCTCGCAGGTAGGCGCTGAAGCGAGCACGCAGCTCCCTGACCCCGGCGGTCTTCATGAGAACATTGTAGTCACCCGTGACCACAACGTCAATCGCCCCGTGGCCTCTCCCGCGCAGGAGGCCTGGCCCCCGCCGCGGTCGCGGTCGCGGCGGCCGGCCGGTTCCGACGGCCCCCTCGTGTAAGTTGACCCCGTGACCGAAGTGCACGGCTTGATCGTCTCGGCCTGGGAGGAGCGCGGGCGCGGCGCGGCGGCGCGGCGGCTGCTGGCCACCGGGCGGCTCGAGGACGGGCGCAGCTTCGCGCTCATGCTCCCGGCCCCGGCGCCGGCCGTCTACGTGGCGGCGCCGGACGGCCCGCGCGGGCTGGCGCTGCTGGCGCCGACGCAGGGGGCGACGCTCGACGAGGCGGCCTGGACCGACCTTGCGGGCGGCGCACTTTCCCGGATCGACCTGCGCACCGGCACGCCCGACGACGCCCAGCGGCGGCTCGCGGCCGGCGGCGTCGCGGTCCGCGGCTTCGACCGGGCCCGGGCCTCCGACGCCCTGCTGGCGCTCGGCCTGACCGGCCCGGTGATCATCCGCGGCGAGCCGACGCCCGGCCGGCGCGTCGACCTGGTCTTCGTCGACCCGGAGCTGAGGCCGTCTGCCACCGCGCCGCCGCTCGCCTGGCTGGCGCTCGACATCGAGACCGACCGGGCCGGCACCGTCACCGCCGCCTCGCTGGCGGGGGCCGGGGCCAAGGCGGGCGGAGCCGGCGGGGCAAGCGGCCCGGGCGAGGTCCACTTCGTCGGGCCGCGGCTGTCGGACGCGGTGGTGAGCCACCCGACCGAGGCGGCGCTGCTCACGGCGCTGGCCGAGCGGCTGCGGGCCCGCGACCCGGACGTCATCACCGGCTGGAACGTCATCGACTTCGACCTCAAGGTGCTGGCGGAGCGCTTCCGGGCCCACCAGCTCCCGTTCGACGTGGGGCGGACGTCGGGCGAGCTGACGGTGCGGTCCCGGCCGGGCGGCCGGCACCTGGCCGAGGTGGCGGGGCGGGCGGTGCTCGACGCCATGCGGCTGGTGCGCGCCTCGGGGCGCAAGCTCGACAGCTACTCGCTCGAGGGGGTGGCGCAGGCGGTGCTGGGGCAGGGGAAGACCGTCACGCTGCGCGGCGAGGCGAAGCTGGACGAGCTCGACCGCATGCGGCGCGACGAGCCGGAGAAGTTCTGCGCCTACTGCCTGCGCGACTCGGAGCTGGTGCTGGAGATCCTGGCCGAGACCGGCCTCGACGCGCTCACGGCGCGGCGCGCGGCGCTGACCGGGGTCTCGCTCGATCTCGCCTGGACCAGCATCCCGGCCTTCGAGCGGATCTACGGCACCGCGCTGCGGGCGCGGCGGGTGGTGCCGCCCGAGAAGAGCGACGCCGAGGTCTCCGGGGCGGCCGGCGGCGTGGTGCTGGAGGCCGAGGCCGGGCTCTTCCCGAACGTGCTGGTCTTCGACTTCCGCAGCCTCTACCCGTCGCTGATGCGGACCTTCCAGATCGACCCGCTGGCCCACGCCCGCGCCGAGGCGCGCCCGGCGCCCGGCGACATCATCGCCCCCAACGGCGCCCGCTTCGATCGGGCCGAGGGGATCCTGCCGGCCATCCTGACCCGCTACGCGCTGGAGCGGGAGGCGGCGCTCGCGGCCGGCGACGAGACCGCCGCCTACGTCTACAAGATCCTGCAGAACTCCTTCTACGGCGTGCTCGGCGCCACCGGCTGCCGCTACGCCCGCACCGAGCTGGCCGGCGCCATCACCTCGTTCGGGCAGCACTTCCTGCGCTCGGCGCGCGACTGGTTCGAGGGGCGCGGCCACCACGTGCTCTACGGCGACACCGACTCGGTCTTCGTGCTCTCCAACCTCGACGACGGCGCCGGCCAGGCCGCGCTGGCCGGGCTGGGCGGGGCGCTGGCCGCCGACCTGAACCGCCACCTCGCCGAGCGGATCCGGCGCGAGTTCGACGTGGAGTCGCACCTGCGGATGCGCTGCGAGAAGGCCTACCGCCGCTTCTTCATCCAGCGGCTCAAGGGTGACCAGAGCCCGGACGGCCGGGGGCGCGGCAAGGGGTACGCCGGGCTGCTGCTCGGGGCCGACGGCTCGACCGAGGTGGAGGTGCGCGGCATGGAGGCGGTGCGGAGCGACTTCACGCCGCTGGCCCGGCGCTTCCAGGTGGAGCTGCTGCGGCGGCTCTTCGCCGGGGAGGGCGAGGCGGCGCTGCGCGCCTACTGCCTCGAGGTGGCCGGCCAGCTGGCCCGCGGCGAGCTCGACGGCGAGCTGGTCTACAGCAAGGCGCTCCGCCGGGCGGCCAGGGACTACGACTCGGCGACGCCGCAGGTGCGGGCGGCGCGGCTGCTCGGCTGGACCGACCGCCGCGGCCGGATCGACTACGTCATGACCCGCGCCGGCGCCGAGCCGATCGAGGCGCGCAGCGGCTCACCGCTCGACCACGCCCACTACCGCGACCGGCAGCTGCTGCCGATCGCCCAGTCGATCGCCGCCGCGGCCGGCATGTCGACCGACGGCTGGGTCGGCGAGGAGGGTCAGCTCGGGCTCTTCGGGCGGGCGGACGGCTTGGCGTTGATCAGGCCGTAGCTCTTCAGCTTGCGGTAGAGCGTGGCCGACCCGATCTGGAGCTGCTCGGCGGTGTTGGCCTGGTGTCCCTCGTTGAGCGCCAGCGCCGAGAGGATGTAGTCCTTCTCCACCTCCTCGAGCGGGCGCACCGTGCCGCTGGCGACCTCCAGCCGCGGTGGCGCCTGCCGGACCTCCGCGGGGAGATCCCCAAGCTCCACCACGGTGCCCCGCGCCAGCGCCACCGAGCACTCCATGGCGTTCTCCAGCTCGCGCACGTTCCCTGGCCAGCCGAAGCGCGCCAGCTGCTCGGCCGCCTCGCGGGAGAGGCTCGGCACCGGGCGCTTCATCCGCTGCGCGGCGCCCGAGAGGAGCACCCGGGCCAGCGGCAGCAGGTCCTCGGCCCGCTCGCGCAGCGCCGGCACCCGCAGCTCCACCACCTTGAGCCGGTAGTAGAGGTCCTGGCGGAAGGCACCGCCGGCCACGCCGTGGGCGAGATCGCGGTTGGTGGCGGCCAGGATCCGCACGTCGACGTGGCGGGTGCGGTTCTCGCCGACGCGCCGCACCTCCCGCTCCTGGATGGCCCGCAGGAGCTTGACCTGCATGCCCGGCGAGACCTCGCCCACCTCGTCGAGCAGCAGCGTCCCGCCGTCGGCCGCCTCGAACAGGCCGGGCCGGTCCTGGGTGGCGCCGGTGAAGGCGCCCCGGGCGTGGCCGAACAGCTCGCTCTCCAGGAGCGTCTCGGTGATGGCGCCGCAGTTGACGGCGATGTACGGCCCGGCCGACCGGGACGACTCCTCGTGGACCAGCCGCGCGATCCGCTCCTTGCCGGAGCCGCTCTCGCCGGTGATGAGGACCGTCGAGTCGACCCGGGCCACCCGGCGAGCCAGGTCGACGAGCTGCCGCATGGCCGAGCTCCTGACGATCAGCCCTTTCGGCTCATCGGCCTTGAGCGCGGCGCGGGCCAGGGCCCGCTGGTGCTCCAGCTCGGCCCGGTCGGCGGCGGTCCGTGACTCGAGCAGGGCCACCTCCAGCAGCTGCTGCGCCGCCTGCTCGGCCACCACCTGGTCGTAGAGCCGCCTGGTCTCGACGTGCAGGAGGCGAACCTCGAGCAGGTTCTGGACGCGGGCCACCACCTCGGCGAGATCGAGCGGCTTGCTGACGAAGTCCCTGGCGCCGGCCCGCAGCGCGCGCAGCTTGTGGTCGGGCTGCGCGGTGATCACCAGGACCGGGAGGTAGCCGCCCTGCTCGAGCTCCCGCAGCTGGTCCATCACCTGGAACCCATCCAGGCCCGGCATGACCAGGTCGAGCAGGATCAGGTCGTAGCGGTTGGCCCGGTGGAGCTCGCGGACCTGGTGCGGATCGGTGGTCGAGGAGAGGCCGGTGTAGCCGGCGTCGCCCAGCGCGCGCTCCAGCAGCCGCACGTTGCCCTCCTGGTCGTCGACGATCAGGATCTTGCCGGCGAGAACCTCGCTGGCGCCGATCATGCCTGCACCGTGGCGACCGGCGCATGCGCCGACTGGGCCTCCGCCAGCTCCAGCGCCGCGTTGAGCGTCGCCGTGAACTCGTTCACCTTGATCGGCTTGGTGAGGTACTCGAAGAACCCGGCCTGGCGTCCCTTGTTGATGTCGTGCGGCATGGCGTTGGCGCTGATGGCGATGACCGGGATGAGCGCCGTGGCCGGGTCGGAGCGCAGGAGCACCAGGGCCTCGAGGCCGCTGATGTCGGGCAGGTTGATGTCCATCAGGATCACGTCGGGCCGGCGCGAGCGCGCCAGCTGGATGCCGCGGTTCCCGCTCTCGGCGCTGATCAGCGAGAGGTCGGGGCGGCGCTCGATGAGCCGCTCGACCAGCTTCAGGTTGGCGAGGTTGTCCTCCACGTAGAGCAGCAGCCGCACCGGCCGCCCGCCCTGCACCTGCGAAGGCTCGAGCCGGTCTGGCTCCCCGCTGCCCGGCACGAACTGCGGCTCGGCCGTGGCCAACAGCTCGAACCAGAAGGTGCTCCCGACGCCGACCGCGCTCTCCACGCCGATGAGGCCCTCCATCAGCTCGATGAGCTGCTTGGCGACCACCAGCCCGATGCCGGTGCCCTCGACGCCGCTGGCCTCCTGGCCCAGCCGGTTGAAGGGCTGGAAGAGCTTCGCCAGCCGCTCCGGCGGCAGGCCCACGCCGGTGTCGCGGACGCTGACCCGGATGCGCCCCGCCGCGCTGGCGTCGCACCGCACCTCGACCGTGCCGAGCGGGCGGTTGTACTTGACGGCGTTGGAGAGGAGGTTGATGAGGACCTGCTTCAGCCTGGTCCGATCGGCGCGGACGAAGAGGTGGGCGTCGGGGCGGGGGAAGGTGATCTGGATGCCGCGCTTCTGCGCCTGCCCCTCCAGCAGGGCCTGGCACTCGGCCATCACCTCCGCCAGCGACACCGGCTCCGGAGACAGCGAGAGCATCCCCGACTCGACCTTGGCGAGGTCGAGGATCTCGTTGATGAGCTTGAGCAGGTGCCAGCCGGCCTGGAGGATCTGGCCGATGCTCTCCTGCTGCCTGGCGGTCGGCGGCGGCGTATCCGACTCCATCAGCTGGGCGAACCCGAGGATGCCGTTGAGCGGGGAGCGGAGCTCGTGGCTCATGCTGGAGAGGAAGTCCGACTTGGCCAGGTTGGCCTTCTCGGCGACCACCTTGGCGGCGCTCAGCTCGACGTTCTGGTCACGCAGCAGCTGGTCGAGCTTCTGCTGCTCGGCCTCCACCCGCTTGCGGGCGGTGTTGTCGGTGCCGATCAGCAGGTAGCCGATGATGGCGCCCGGCTGGTCGCGCAGCGCGGTGACCGACACCACGGCCGGGAAGCGGCTCCCGTCCTTGCGGATGTAGGTCAGCTCGTAGATGTCCTCGATCTCGCGGGAGGCCTTGAAGACCAGGGCCTCGAACCCCGGCGCGATCTCGGTGGAGAACTCCAGGCTCATGGCGGTGGCGCGGGCGATCACCTCCTGCGGATCCGAGATGTCGGCCGGGGTGATCTGGTTCATCACCTCCGCGGCGGTGTAGCCGAGCATCCGCTCGGCGCCGACGTTGAAGATCTGGATGACCCCCTTGGCGTCGGTGGCGATGCTGGAGAAGTTGGCGCTGTTGAAGATGGCGTTCTGGAGGGCCTCGGAGGTGAGCAGGGCCTCCTGCCGGCGGCCCTCGGTGAGGACGGCGGCGCGGCGGGCGCCGTCGCTGGTGGAGCCGGACGTTGGGGACATGTCGTTCTCCTCGGACCACGGGCTGAAATGCCGGGCGGCGCCGGAAGTGGTCTCCACTATCAATGCAACGGAGGGGCCACCAGCGGCGTCGCTTGAATCCAGGTTGTTGCGGGGTCGGGGCGCTCGGGTCCGCAGCGCTCTGCCTTCGAACTGATGGGCGAGCTTTATCAGTTTGATGGAGGCAGCGGGTGAAACGGGGCGCGAAAGGTCGCAAGACCACGTAATTGCTCGGCCCTCGGCGGTGGCCCGGAAGCTGCTTTTAGTCCGCATGAGACGCAGGAGGCCCCGCCCCCGGCGGAACCCACCTCCGGAAGCCCCACCACTCACGCGCACCACGGAGCACCACATGTTCAACTTCAAGTCGCAAATCCTCGGGGGAGCCGCCGCCTTCATGCTCCTCGCCCTCACCACGGCCTGCGGCGACACCAGCTCAGCGCAGCCGCTGCCGCCGCCCGGCACGACCGCGCCGACCATCCTCTCCAAGACCCCCGCCAACGGCGCCACCAACGTGGTGCTCAACGGCCCCGTCAGCGCCACCTTCAGCGAGCCGATGGACCCGGCCACGCTCACCGCGGCCACCTTCACCCTGACCTCGGGGGCCGCGGTGACGCCGGTCGCCGGCACCGTGGTGTACGCCAACTCCAAGGCGACCTTCTGGCCGGCCGCCCACCTCGACAGCGGCGCCAGCTACACCGCGACCATCACCACCGCCGCCAAGAGCGCCGCGGGCCTGGCGATGGCCGCGAGCGCCTCCTGGAGCTTCACCACCGGCACCGACGTGGCTCCGGGTCTCCCCGTGAACCTCGGGACGGCCGGCGGCTTCGCCATCCTCGCCAAGAGCGGGGTCTCCACGGTCCCGGCCTCGGCCATCACCGGCAACGTCGGGCTCAGCCCCGCGGCCGCCACCTTCATCACCGGCTTCTCGCTGATCGCCGACTCCACCAACGTCTTCTCGATTTCGACGCAGGTGACCGGGAAGATCTACGCGGCCGACTACGCGGTTCCGACGCCCTCCAACCTGACCACGGCGATCGGTGACATGGAGACCGCCTTCACCGACGCCGCGGGGCGCGCGCCTGGCGTCACCGAGCTGGGCGCCGGCAACGTGGGCGGCATGAACCTGCTCCCGGGCGTCTACAAGTGGGGCACCGGGCTGCTCATCCCCACCGACGTGACGCTGACCGGATCGGCCACCGACGTCTGGATCTTCCAGATCGCCCAGGACCTGACCGTGAGCAGCGGCGTGCGGATCACCCTGGCCGGCGGCGCGCTGCCGAAGAACGTCTTCTGGCAGGTGGCCGGCATGGTCGACCTCGGGACCACCTCGCACCTCGAGGGGGTCGTGCTCTGCCAGACGGCGATCTCGCTCGGCACCGGCGCGTCGGTCAACGGCCGGCTGCTGGCGCAGACGGCGGTCTCGCTCGACGCCAACACGGTGGTCGAGCCGGCGCCGTAACCCGGCGTTCCCGGTCGCAGTGAAGCGCGAGGCCCCTCGGTCAGCCGACCGGGGGGCCTTTCCATGTCCGGGGGTCCCGGAGCTCACTGCGGTCAGACCGCCCGGGTATGAGCCTCGCTCACCAGGAGTCCACCGATGCCCAGGTCCGCCCCGAAGCCGACCCTCGTCGACCACCTCACGCCCGAAGTCGTTTACGGGGTCTTCGCCGAACAGGCGCTCGCCGACGGGAGGGAGGCGGTCGAGCGGGGCCGGGTCTCCAGGCCGGACCTCCGCACGGCGCGGGCCGACGCGGTGGTGGTCGGCGGCGACCGGCGCTCGCACCGCGCCCGCCTCATCGTGACCGGCGACGAGCTCATCTCGTGGTGCAGCTGCGGCGAGAGCTGGTGCTCGCACGCCGCGGCGCTGGGGCTGATCCTGATCGGGGAGGTGCGAGCCGATGGCGCCGAGGAAGAGCAAGAGGCGGCGACACCGCGCCAGTCCGAGCGCCGCCGCCGCGAGGCCCGCGGCTCCTCCGAGCTCTTCGAGATCCGCCGGCGTCCCGGCTCGCGGCCGGGGCTCCTCGGCGAGTACCAGGTGGCCTCGCCCTCCTCCCGAGCCTACCTGGTGACGCTGCGCGCGCTCGACGCCCCCCAGAACGGCTGCAGCTGCCCGGACTTCGCGACCAACCTGCTCGGCACCTGCAAGCACGTCGAGGCGGTGCTGCACCACCTGCGCACCGACGCGCCGCGCCGGTGGAAGCGTGGGCTGGCCGATGGGCCGGGGGCCAGCTACCTCCACCTGGTCTTCGAGCCCGAGGAGGGGGTGGGGATCCGCCTCCAGGCTGGCGCCCGGCCGGCCGAGCGGCGGCTGGCCGCCCGCTTCTTCGCGGCGAACGGCCGGCTCAGGGGCGCGCTCGGCGAGTCCTGGACGGAGCTGGCGAGGTCTGCGGTCGAGGCCGGCGTCGAGGTGCCGCCGGAGGTGGTCCGGCTCGGCGAGCGGACCGTGGAGTCGGCGCGCTGGGAGCGGCGGCAGCGGGCGGTGGAGGCCGAGGTGCGGGCGGCCGGCGCCGAGCAGCCCGGCCTGCGGCGCAAGCTCTACCCGTACCAGGTGGAGGGCGTGGCGTTCCTGGCCTCGCGCGGGCGTGGCCTCCTGGCCGACGAGATGGGGCTGGGGAAGACGGCCCAGGCCATCGCCGCCATGGCCCAGCTGACCCGGCGGGGCGAGGTGCGGCGCACGCTCATCGTCTGCCCGGCGTCGCTGAAGCACCAGTGGCTCCGCGAGCTCCAGGAGTTCGCCGGGCTCGGACCGGAGGAGGTCTCGGTGGTCGGCGGCTCGCGAGAGGCCCGGCAAGCGGCCTACGCCGAGGCGCCGCCGGTGCTGGTCACCAGCTACGAGCTGGCGCGCGCCGACGAGCGCGAGCTGGCCGAGCTGGCGCCCGACCTGCTCATCCTCGACGAGGCCCAGCGGATCAAGAACTGGCGCACCCGCACCGCCGCGGTGGTCAAGGGGCTGCGGAGCAGGTTCGCCTTCGTGCTGACCGGGACGCCGCTCGAGAACCGGCTCGACGACCTCTACAGCCTGATGCAGGTGGTGGATCCGCAGCGCTTCGGGCCGCTCTGGCGCTTCAACGAGGAGTTCACCACGCTCGACGGGAGCGGGAAGCCCTCCGGCTACCGCAACCTCGACCGGCTGCGCGAGCGGATCGCCCCGGTGGTGCTGCGGCGGCGCAAGGAGGAGGTGCTGAAGGACCTCCCGGCGCGGCTGGTCTCCCGGCGAATCGTGCCGATGACGCCGGCGCAGGTTGACATCCACGAGGAGGCCGAGGGGAGCGCGGCGCGCCTGCTCGCCATCCTCCGGAAGCGGCCGCTCAACCCGCTGGAGGAGAAGCGGCTGATGAGCGCCTTCCAGCGGATGCGGATGGCCTGCGACGCGGCCGGGCTGGTCGACAAGAAGACGCCCGGCGCCCCAAAGCTCGAGGAGCTGGAGCGGCTCCTCGAGGAGATCTGCCTCGGCGACGGCCGCAAGGTGGTGGTCTTCTCGGAGTGGGAGCGGATGCAGGCCATGGCCGCCGAGGTGTGCGACCGGGTCGGGGTCGGCTACGTGCGGCTCCACGGCGGCGTGCCGTCGGGCTCGCGCGGCCGGCTCATCGACCGGTTCCGCGAGGATCCGAAGTGCCAGGTCTTCCTCTCCACCGACGCCGGCGGCGTGGGGCTCAACCTCCAGGTGGCGAGCCACGTCGTCAACCTCGACCTGCCCTGGAACCCGGCGGTGCTGGCGCAGCGGATCGCCCGGGTCCACCGGCTCGGGCAGCGCGAGGCGGTCAACGTGGTGCTGCTGGTCTCCGAGGGGAGCTTCGAGCAGCGCATGGAGGCTACGCTCGAGGGCAAGCGTGCCCTCTTCGCCGCGGCGGTCGGCGACGACCAGGAGACGGTCGAGCTGGAGCGCTCGTCGATGGCCGGTCGCATCGCCACGCTCCTCGGCGGCGAGTTCGCGGCCTCGACCGGCAAGGCGCCGGCGGCGGGCGCGCCGGTCGATCCGGTCGCGGCGCTGCGCCAGCGGGTGGGCGCCGCGCTGGAGCAGGTGGTCAGGCTGGCCGATGGCCGGCTCCTGGGGCTGGTCCGTGGCGAGGCGCCGGCCGATGCCGTGGAGGGGGTGGTGCTCCTGCCCGCTCGCGCCGTCGAGGCGTTGGCGGCGCTCGGGAGTGCCTCGCCGCTGGCGGGCGCCGAGCTGCTCTTCCAGGCGCCACGGCAGGCCGGCGCGGTGGATCCGGCGCTCGCCCCGCGCCGGGACCTGGTCGCGCTCGCGGAGCGGAAGCGGGCCGGTGCCGCCGCGCTGGTGGCCGCGGGCCAGCCTGGCGAGGCGCTGGCCCTGTTCCGGGAGGCGCTGGCGCTCGGCTGCCGGGCGCTCGATCCACGAGGGGATCCCGGCGCCGAGCCGGCTGCACTCCTGGCCGCGATCCACGGCCACTTGCTCCCGGCACGGCTGCTCACCGAGGCGGAGGCGACGGCCCTGGCGCGGGTCGGGGAGGCAGCGCGGGCCTTCGGGTCGTCGACCGTCGAGCCCCCGGAGTCGCTGGTCGCGGCCGCAACCACCGTTGCGGCCGCGCTGCTGGCGAGGGCGAGGGTGGCGGTCAGCTGAGAGCGCGCTCGAACGCGCGGTCAGGCCGCGTCCGCCTTCCGGGCCGCCGCCTCCACGGTCCGAGCGCGAGCCTCGAGGAGGCCTGCGTAGCGGAGCTTCATGTCGTCCGGGAGGTGACACCGGGCGACGAGGTCGAGCGAGGGCGTGAGCGCGGCGTGGAGCTGCCCGAGGGCCCGCGCGGTGGCCTTTGGGGTGAGGCCGCAGTAGGACGCGAAGGCGAGCCACTGCCGTGGCGTGACCGCTCGCCGGTTGCCGCCCACCGGGAGCGCCAGCTGGTCGTCCTCGACCACCAGGTCGGTGCAGATGAGGTCGTAGGCCGGCGAGAGGCGCTGCAATCCATCGGCGCCTCGCAGCAGTGACAGGTTCTTGAGGTGCATGTCGCCGTTGCCGGTCCACCAGGCGAAGACCGTCTGACGAAAGAGCGACAGCGCCGCCACCAACGGCTCGGAGGCGTACCGGCGAACCAGCCTTGCGCAGAGCTCGGCAGACCCCTCGTACTTCTGCTTCGGGGAGAGCTCGCCGAGCTGGCAGAAGTCCTCCTGGAGGAGCTTCCTGCCCTCCGACGTCCGGTCGAACCGGCGCGTGAGGTAGGCCAGGCTCCCGTCCTGGAGCCTGACGAGGCCGTTCGGGGGCACCAGGAGCCCTGCGGCCGCGGCGATGCGCATGGAGACGTGCTCGTTCTCGGGCAGGCACGGGAAGACCTGGGCCTGGGGCTTCAGGATGAAGTGCCCCTTCTCCATGGCCACCCGGAGCGTGGCGCGGTCCGCGGTGAGCCCGACCGAGACCTTCCGCTGAACCCCCGACAGCGAGGTGTGGCCCACCATGGCCTGGGCCACCGTGTGGAGCCTGGCCAGCTCCAGGTCGATGGTCGGGACGCGGGTCGACCCGAAGAGCGCCTTGGCGCAGCGCGGGTGGTACTCGCCTTCGCCCCGGACGTCGGCCAGGCAGACGAGGCAGCGCGCGGTCACGTTGCGCTCCCGGTCAGGTCGCCAATCTCGACCGCGCCGACGCAGTCGCCGCAGGTGGCGAGCAGGAGCCCGAAGGCGTCGTCCTTCGAGACCTTGAGCTTGGCGGTGCTGAGCTCGAGGAGCCAGCCCTCCGGGAGGAGGTTCTCGAAGAACGGGTGAAGGCCGCGCTGGTCGAACGGCTCCGGGCGCAGTGGGAGGGTCAGGGAGATGGGCAGGCGGTCGGGGGTGGCCAGCGCGGCCTTCACCCGTTCTTCGAGAACCTCCTCCCGGAGGGCTGGCTCCTCGAGCTCAGCACCGCCAAGCTCAAGGTCTC